>NZ_JBXAJV010000008.1:0-327798 GCF_058797635.1 Pseudomonas sp. GW823-FHT02C02
GTAGGTCATCGTCAAGATTAAATTCCGAAACCCCTATCTGCGTATGCAGGTAGGGGTTTTGTTTTGTCCGCAGGAAAATCTGGCTCTCCGGGTTTCTATGCAACGGCCCGGGGCATGGCTATCATGCGGGCCTCATTGTGAGGCGAGACTTGCATGCTGACGTTGTTAAAGCTTCTTAAGGATGGCAAGTTCCATTCGGGTCAGGCCCTGGGCGTCGCCTTGGGCATCAGTCGTAGTGCGGTATGGAAGCAGCTACAGCATTTAGAAGCTGAGCTTGGCTTGTCTATCCACAAGGTGCGCGGACGTGGCTATCAATTGGCTACGCCACTGACGCTGCTTGATCCTGCCCGCATAAAAGAACAGGCGCCCTCGTGCGACTGGCCTATTCTGCTCTTCGACTCAATTGACTCCACTAATGCTGAAGCGTTGCGCGCAATACACCGAGGCCAGGCTGCACCATTTTTGGTGCTCTCCGAACGGCAGACTGCGGGTCGCGGCCGACGTGGGCGAAATTGGGCCAGTCCTTTCGCAGAAAACATCTATTACAGCCTCGTATTGCGCATCGAAGGTGGAATGCGTCAGCTTGAAGGGTTGAGTCTTGTGGTCGGGCTTGCTGTCATGCAAACGTTGAGAGATCTCGGTATCCCGGGCGCGGGCTTGAAGTGGCCCAACGATGTTCTGGTTGGTCAGAAAAAGATCGCCGGGATATTGCTCGAGTTGGTGGGTGATCCTGCTGATGTGTGTCACGTGGTGCTGGGTGTTGGAATTAATGTGAACATGCAGGCAACCGATGAGATTGATCAGCAATGGACATCCGTGCGGCTGGAGTCGGGCGGGGTGCTTGATCGCAATCACCTTGTCGCGCAATTAGGGTTGATGCTTCAGAAATATCTGACCCGTCATCAGATTGATGGGTTTTCCGCCATTCAGCGGGAATGGGAGCAGAACCATCTTTGGCAAGGGCGGGCAGTCTCGTTGATTGCTGGTGTCAACCAGATTGATGGTGAGGTGTTGGGTATCGACAGCCAGGGTGCCTTACGCTTGAAGGTAAATGGTGTGGAAAAAGTCTTTAGTGGTGGTGAGCTCAGCCTGAGGTTGCGTGATGATTCTTGAGCTCGACTGCGGAAACAGTTTTATAAAGTGGCGCGTTCTCTATGCGGATGCCAAGCAGGTGTTTGGAGAGGGGGTGGTGGATTCGGATCTCGCGTTGCTGGAAAGCCTGAATCGACTTGAGGGGCTGTCCCTCAAACATTGTCGGTTGGTCAGCGTGAGAACGACCGAAGAGACTGCTGCATTGACTTCTCTGCTGGCACAAACGTTCTCAGTGTCCGCGATATGTGCCGCGCCGGCGCGCGAGATGGCTGGCGTTCGAAATGGATACGAAGAGTTCGAGCGGTTGGGACTCGATCGATGGCTTGCGATGCTTGGTGGATTTCATCTTTCCCCAGGAGCGTGTCTGGTGCTCGATTTCGGTACGGCAGTGACTGCTGATTTTATTGCGGGGGACGGAGAGCATCTTGGCGGGTTTATTTGCCCTGGAATGCCTCTGATGCGCAACCAGTTGCGAACTCATACCCGTAAGATTCGCTATGGCGATATCGCGGCCGAGCGTGCGCTGGAAAGCCTCGTGCCTGGTCGCACAACTGTTGAGGCGGTTGAGCGTGGATGTTCGCTGATGTTGAGGGGGTTTGTCCTGACTCAGCTGGAAATGGCGCGTAGTTATTGGGGGGAGGATTTTGCGGTATTCCTCACGGGAGGCGATGCGACGCTCGTCTCTGAAATCGTACCGGATGCCAGGCTGGTTCCAGACCTGGTGTTTGTAGGTCTGGCGATGGCATGCCCTTTGTCTTGAGGTTCTTATGCGTTGGTTGTTCCTGCTGTTGCTGGTTCTCAATGTCTTCTATTACATCTGGCATCAACAAGAGGCCCCGCTGCGTGCGAAAGATGTAACGCCTTTGAGTTTGTATCGAGGATCGCACCAGGATATCCGTTTGCTAAGCGAGGCAGCTGATGCGGGGCGTGAGAAGGTAAAGTTGGCGTCGACCGATAGTGGCTGCCTTTATTTGGGTGGTTTCACCCGTCAGGAGGTCGCCCTGGCAGCTGAGCGCCGACTGGGTAGGATGGATATCAAAGTTCAAGCCTTGCCAAAAGACTCCTCTGATCCGTCTGGCTACTGGCTCCGTGTAGCACCTGAAAGCCGGCGTTTAGTGGATGATCTTCAGTTGCTAAACCTTTCCAAAGAATTCAATGAGTTAAAACATAAAATAATGCCGTGCGAGGGGGTTGCGCCTTCGGAATAGTTTGCATAGAATGGCGCCCGCTTCGCAGTGAAGACCTTTAACGGTCAGCGGTACGAAGCGGTGTCAACGCAGCTAACCTCAGGTTTTTAATGAGAAAATGCTTGACAGAAGGTCGGCATGATATAGAATGCCGGCTCGCTTAGGAGGGGTTCCCGAGCGGCCAAAGGGATCAGACTGTAAATCTGACGTCTACGACTTCGAAGGTTCGAATCCTTCCCCCTCCACCATTTTTAGCGAGAGCTGCAAGCTCCGCGGGTATAGTTTAGTGGTAGAACCTCAGCCTTCCAAGCTGATGATGCGGGTTCGATTCCCGCTACCCGCTCCAAGTTTGCAGGTCCTGCAAAGGCGTTACGCTCTTGTAGCTCAGTTGGTAGAGCACACCCTTGGTAAGGGTGAGGTCAGCGGTTCAAATCCGCTCAAGAGCTCCATATAACAAGGCAGATATGAAAATATCTGCCTTTGTTTTAATGGCTGGTATTACTGTTTAAATCTTCTGCTGGGGGTTGCTTCGATGGCTAAGGAAAAGTTCGAACGTAATAAGCCGCACGTCAACGTAGGCACCATTGGTCACGTAGACCATGGCAAAACTACCCTGACCGCTGCGCTGACCCGTGTCTGCTCCGAGGTTTTCGGTTCGGCAAAGGTTGACTTCGACAAGATCGATAGCGCCCCAGAAGAAAAAGCACGTGGTATCACCATTAACACAGCTCACGTTGAGTACGATTCGGCTGTGCGTCACTACGCACACGTTGACTGTCCAGGTCATGCCGACTACGTAAAGAACATGATTACCGGTGCTGCTCAGATGGATGGCGCTATTCTGGTTTGCTCGGCCGCTGATGGTCCGATGCCGCAAACCCGTGAGCACATCCTGTTGTCCCGTCAGGTTGGCGTTCCGTACATCGTTGTCTTCCTGAACAAGGCTGACATGGTTGACGATGCTGAGCTGTTGGAGCTGGTTGAGATGGAAGTGCGCGATCTGTTGAGCACTTACGATTTCCCAGGCGACGACACACCTATCATCATTGGTTCGGCGCTGATGGCGTTGAACGGTCAAGACGACAACGAGATGGGTACCACTGCCGTCAAGAAGTTGGTCGAGACGCTGGATACATATATTCCGCAGCCTGAGCGTGCTATTGATAAGCCGTTCTTGATGCCGATCGAGGATGTGTTCTCGATCTCCGGTCGCGGCACTGTTGTGACTGGTCGTGTTGAGCGTGGCATTGTCCGCATTCAGGAAGAAGTTGAGATTGTTGGTCTTCGTGACACTGTCAAAACTACTTGTACTGGTGTTGAGATGTTCCGCAAGCTGCTCGACGAAGGTCGTGCTGGCGAGAACTGCGGCGTTCTGCTGCGCGGTACCAAGCGTGATGATGTCGAGCGTGGCCAGGTACTGGTCAAGCCGGGCACAGTCAAGCCGCATACCAAGTTCACTGCTGAGGTTTACGTTCTGAGCAAGGAAGAAGGAGGGCGTCATACTCCGTTCTTCAAGGGTTATCGTCCGCAGTTCTACTTCCGTACAACTGATGTGACTGGTAACTGCGAATTGCCAGAAGGCGTTGAAATGGTGATGCCAGGTGACAACATTCAAATGACTGTCACTCTGATCAAAACCATCGCGATGGAAGATGGCTTGCGTTTCGCTATCCGTGAAGGCGGTCGTACCGTCGGCGCTGGTGTCGTAGCCAAAGTTATCGAGTAAATTGTTGTAATGTCTTTTTCGGGCCGGCATAATGGTCGGCCTGATTTTGTTTTAGGTCAGTAGCTCAATTGGCAGAGCGACGGTCTCCAAAACCGTAGGTTGGGGGTTCGATTCCCTCCTGACCTGCCAGATTCACTTGGTGTGTCTGGCTTTCTTTTCACAGGATCTTCATAGATGACTCCTAAAGCTGAAGCTCAAGGCTCTCGCTTCGATCTGCTCAAGTGGCTTGTAGTAGTCGCCTTGGTGGTTGTTGGCGTTGTTGGCAATCAGTATTACTCTGCTTCGCCGATCCTGTACCGCGTACTTGCATTGCTCGCCATTGCTGCCGTAGCTGCCTTTGTAGGCCTGCAGACAGTCAAGGGCAAGTCTTTCTTTGTACTGGTTAAGGAAGCTCGCACCGAAATTCGTAAAGTCGTGTGGCCAACTCGCCAAGAAACCACGCAGACCACGCTGATTGTTGTGGCTGTTGTTCTGGTTATGGCGTTGCTGTTGTGGGGGCTTGATTCCCTGCTCGGCTGGCTTGTTTCCTTGATTGTCGGCTAAGGGTGTCCCGTGGCTAAGCGTTGGTACGTTGTGCATGCTTACTCCGGTTACGAGAAGCATGTCATGCGCTCGTTGGTAGAGCGCGTAAAGCTGGCTGGCATGGAAGATGGCTTTGGCGAGATTCTGGTTCCCACTGAAGAAGTGGTTGAAATGCGTAATGGCCAGAAACGCAAAAGCGAGCGCAAATTCTTCCCAGGTTATGTGCTGGTTCAGATGGACATGAATGAGGGTACTTGGCACTTGGTCAAGGATACTCCTCGGGTGATGGGTTTCATCGGTGGTACAGCTGATAAACCTGCGCCGATCACTGATAAAGAGGCAGAAGCGATTTTGCGTCGTGTTGCTGATGGTAGCGACAAGCCGAAGCCGAAGACGTTGTTCGAGCCGGGTGAGTCGGTACGTGTCAATGACGGGCCGTTTGCTGATTTCACTGGCACGGTCGAAGAAGTTAACTACGAAAAGAGCCGGATCCAAGTGGCAGTGCTCATTTTCGGTCGCTCTACTCCGGTAGAGTTAGAGTTCAGTCAGGTCGAAAAGGTCTAGCTGAGCAAGCATCCCAACCCCGCAGCCCTAGGCTGTGGGGTTTTGTCGTCACTGGGATAAACGCGCAAGTAACCGGGGAGCCTTTCGAGGCGTTCGAACCCGTAATTGGAGTGCCTCATGGCCAAGAAGATTACCGCTTACATCAAGCTGCAAGTGAAGGCCGCTCAGGCTAACCCAAGCCCACCTGTTGGTCCTGCTTTGGGTCAGCACGGCGTGAACATCATGGAATTCTGCAAGGCTTTCAACGCCCGTACTCAGGGTATTGAACCAGGTCTGCCGACTCCAGTGATCATCACTGTCTACAGCGACCGTAGCTTCACTTTCGAAACCAAGTCCACCCCTGCTTCGGTTCTGCTGAAGAAGGCTGCTGGTCTGACTAGCGGTTCCGCTCGTCCGAACACCGTTAAGGTTGGCACCGTGACCCGTGCTCAGCTGGAAGAAATCGCGAAAACCAAAAACGCGGATCTGACTGCAGCTGATATGGACGCAGCCGTGCGTACTATCGCCGGTTCTGCTCGTAGCATGGGCCTTAACGTGGAGGGTGTGTAATGGCTAAGTTGACCAAGCGTCAAAAGGCTATCGCCGGCAAAATCGAAGCGGGCAAGTCCTACAACTTTGTAGATGCTGCCGCCCTGCTGGCTGAGCTGTCGACTGTGAAGTTCAGCGAGTCGTTCGACGTTGCTGTAAACTTGGGTGTTGACCCGCGTAAATCTGACCAGGTTGTTCGTAGCGCTACTGTGCTGCCACACGGCACTGGCAAGACCGTTCGCGTAGCTGTGTTCACCCAGGGTCCAGCTGCTGAGGCCGCTCTGGCTGCCGGCGCTGACCGTGTAGGTATGGACGACCTGGCTGCCGAAATGAAAGGCGGCGACCTGAACTATGACGTAGTTATCGCATCCCCGGATGCCATGCGCGTTGTTGGTCAGTTGGGTCAGATCCTGGGCCCGCGCGGCCTGATGCCTAACCCTAAAGTCGGCACCGTAACGCCAGACGTAGCTACCGCGGTTAAAAACGCCAAGGCTGGTCAGGTTCGTTATCGCACCGACAAAAACGGCATCATTCACACCTCCGTTGGCAAAGTCGGCTTTGATGCCGTCAAGCTGAAGGAAAACGTTGAAGCCCTGATCGCTGATCTGAAGCGTATCAAGCCAGCTTCCTCGAAAGGTATTTACGTCAAGCGCGTTACCCTGAGCACCACCATGGGTCCAGGTCTGGTCATCGACCAAGGCTCGCTCGACGCGTAAGACACAGGTTGGCGCAAGCGATTGCGCCAATTGAAAGATTGGGGTCCCTGCCTGGCGGGGGCTATCCAAGACCGTAGGCGACGCAAGTCTTAAACCTCAAGCCTACGCAGATGGTGCTCCCGGTTCCTTACCGAATCAGACACCAAAACGACATCTGGCCTCGGTTGGATGAAACGGTAACAAGCAGGAGTTTTTCCCGTGGCAATTAAACTTGAAGACAAGAAGGCCATCGTCGCTGAAGTCAACAAGGCTGCCCAAGTTGCTCTGTCCGCTGTCGTGGCTGATGCCCGTGGCGTAACAGTAGGCGCTATGACCGGACTCCGTAAAGAGGCTCGTGAAGCTGGCGTTTACGTACGTGTTGTACGTAACACCCTGCTCAAGCGCGCCGTTGCTGGCACTCAATATGACGTGCTCAACGACGTGTTCACTGGCCCGACCTTGATTGCATTCTCCAAAGAACATCCGGGCGCTGCTGCTCGTATCTTCAAAGAGTTCGCAAAAGGTCAGGATAAGTTCGAGATCAAGGCAGCTGCGTTCGAGGGCAAGTTCCTCGCGGCTAATCAGATCGACGTACTGGCAAGCCTGCCGACCCGTGACGAAGCAATTTCTCAGCTGATGAGCGTGATTCAAGGCGCAACCAGCAAATTGGCTCGTACTCTGGCGGCTCTTCGCGACCAGAAAGAAGCCGCTGCAGCCTAAGGCTGAGCGACACCTTTCAGCGTTTATTGTTTATTTCGACGGCCGCGTAGGCTGTCACCCCAATACAGGAATTTATAGTCATGTCTCTGACTAACGACCAAATCATCGAAGCAATCGGCGAAAAATCCGTTCTGGAAATCGTTGAGCTGATCAAGGCCATGGAAGAGAAGTTCGGCGTTTCTGCTGCCGCTGCTTCCGCTGGTCCAGCTGCTGTCGCTGCTGTTGTTGAAGAACAAACTGAATTCAACGTCATGCTGCTGGAAGCTGGCGAGAAGAAAGTTAACGTGATCAAGGCAGTACGTGAACTGACCGGTCTGGGCCTGAAAGAAGCCAAGGCTGTAGTTGACGGCGCTCCTGGCATCGTTCTGGAAGCTGTTTCGAAAGACGCAGCTGACAAAGCCAAAGCCACTCTGGAAGAAGCAGGCGCTAAAGTCGAGCTGAAGTAAGCATCGACTTTGCTCCTCCAGCCCGAGCGTTAAGCGAAAGGCTGATGGCTGGTGGCTCTTGCCACCGGCCTTTTTCCGTTATTGGCAGCCGACTGGGTCGGTGCTGGTAACGAGCTGTAACCACCCGATGCGGTGGCGCAAACCATGGGGTTTGCACGATTTTCTGGCTGCTCCCGTCGGGAGGGGCCAAACAAGCAGGTGACCAAGCTGGGGAACGCTGATGGCTTACTCATATACTGAGAAAAAACGTATCCGCAAGGACTTTAGCAAGTTGCCGGACGTCATGGATGTGCCGTACCTCCTGGCCATCCAGCTGGATTCGTATCGTGAATTCTTGCAAGCGGGAGCGACTAAAGATCAGTTCCGCGACGTGGGCCTGCATGCGGCCTTCAAATCCGTTTTCCCGATCATCAGCTACTCCGGCAATGCTGCGCTGGAGTACGTCGGTTATCGCCTGGGCGAACCGGCATTTGATGTCAAAGAATGCGTATTGCGCGGTGTGACTTACGCCGTACCTTTGCGGGTAAAAGTGCGCCTGATCATTTTCGACAAAGAATCGTCGAACAAAGCGATCAAGGACATTAAAGAGCAAGAAGTCTACATGGGTGAAATCCCCCTGATGACTGAGAACGGTACCTTCGTAATCAACGGTACCGAGCGTGTAATCGTTTCCCAGCTGCACCGTTCCCCGGGCGTGTTCTTCGACCACGACCGTGGCAAGACGCACAGCTCCGGCAAACTGCTGTACTCCGCGCGCATCATTCCTTACCGCGGTTCGTGGCTGGACTTCGAGTTCGACCCGAAAGACTGCGTGTTCGTGCGTATCGACCGTCGTCGCAAGCTGCCTGCATCGGTACTGCTGCGCGCGCTCGGCTATACCACTGAAGAAGTGCTCGACGCGTTCTACACCACCAACGTTTTCCGCCTGAGCGGCGAAACCCTCAGTCTGGAACTGATTGCTTCGCGTCTGCGTGGTGAAATCGCTGTTCTTGATATTCAGGATGAGAAGGGCAAGGTCATCGTTGAGGCTGGTCGCCGTATTACTGCGCGCCACATCAACCAGATCGAAAAAGCCGGTCTCAAGACCCTGGAAGTGCCTCTGGACTACGTCCTGGGCCGCACTACCGCCAAGGCCATCGTGCATCCGGCAACCGGCGAAATCCTGGCAGAGTGCAACACCGAGCTGAACACCGAGATCCTGGCAAAAATTGCCAAGGCCCAGGTTGTTCGCATCGAAACTCTGTACACCAACGATATCGACTGCGGTCCGTTCGTTTCCGACACCCTGAAGATCGACTCCACCAGCAACCAATTGGAAGCGCTGGTCGAGATCTATCGCATGATGCGTCCAGGCGAGCCGCCAACCAAAGACGCTGCCGAGACTCTGTTCAACAACCTGTTCTTCAGCCCTGAGCGCTATGACCTGTCTGCGGTCGGCCGGATGAAGTTCAACCGTCGTATCGGTCGTACCGAGATCGAAGGTTCGGGCGTGTTGTGCAAAGAAGACATCGTCGCGGTACTGAAGACTCTGGTCGACATCCGTAACGGTAAAGGCATCGTCGATGACATCGACCACCTGGGTAACCGTCGTGTTCGCTGCGTAGGCGAAATGGCCGAGAACCAGTTCCGCGTTGGCTTGGTACGTGTTGAGCGTGCGGTCAAAGAGCGTCTGTCGATGGCTGAAAGCGAAGGCCTGATGCCGCAAGACCTGATCAACGCCAAGCCAGTGGCTGCGGCGGTGAAAGAGTTCTTCGGTTCCAGCCAGCTTTCCCAGTTCATGGACCAGAACAACCCGCTGTCCGAGATCACCCACAAGCGTCGTGTGTCTGCACTCGGCCCTGGCGGTTTGACTCGTGAGCGTGCTGGCTTTGAAGTTCGTGACGTACACCCGACTCACTATGGTCGTGTATGCCCGATTGAAACGCCGGAAGGTCCGAACATCGGTCTGATCAACTCCCTGGCTGCCTATGCGCGCACCAACCAGTACGGCTTCCTCGAGAGCCCGTACCGTGTGGTGAAAGACGCTCTGGTCACCGACGAGATCGTGTTCCTGTCCGCCATCGAAGAAGCTGATCACGTGATCGCTCAGGCTTCGGCCACGATGAACGACAAGAAAGTCCTGATCGACGAGCTGGTAGCTGTTCGTCACTTGAACGAATTCACCGTCAAGGCGCCGGAAGACGTCACCTTGATGGACGTATCGCCGAAGCAGGTAGTTTCGGTTGCTGCGTCGCTGATCCCGTTCCTCGAGCACGACGACGCCAACCGTGCGTTGATGGGTTCGAACATGCAGCGTCAAGCTGTACCAACTCTGCGCGCTGACAAGCCGCTGGTCGGTACCGGCATGGAGCGTAACGTAGCCCGTGACTCCGGCGTTTGCGTCGTGGCTCGTCGTGGTGGCGTTATCGATTCCGTCGACGCCAGCCGTATCGTGGTTCGAGTTGCTGATGACGAAGTTGAAACCGGCGAAGCTGGTGTCGACATCTACAACCTGACCAAGTACACCCGCTCCAACCAGAACACCTGCATCAACCAGCGTCCGCTGGTGCGTAAAGGTGATCGGGTTCAGCGTAGCGACATCATGGCCGACGGTCCGTCCACCGATATGGGTGAGCTGGCTCTGGGTCAGAACATGCGCATCGCGTTCATGGCATGGAACGGCTTCAACTTCGAAGACTCCATCTGCCTGTCCGAGCGTGTGGTTCAGGAAGATCGCTTCACCACGATCCACATTCAGGAACTGACCTGTGTGGCACGTGACACCAAGCTTGGGCCAGAGGAAATCACTGCAGACATCCCGAACGTGGGTGAAGCTGCACTGAACAAGCTGGACGAAGCCGGTATCGTTTACGTAGGTGCTGAAGTAGGCGCAGGCGACATCCTGGTTGGTAAGGTCACTCCGAAAGGCGAGACCCAGCTGACTCCGGAAGAAAAGCTGCTGCGTGCCATCTTCGGTGAAAAAGCCAGCGACGTTAAAGACACCTCCCTGCGCGTGCCTACCGGCACCAAGGGTACCGTCATCGACGTACAGGTCTTCACCCGCGACGGCGTTGAGCGTGATGCTCGTGCACTGTCGATCGAGAAGACTCAACTCGACGAGATCCGCAAGGACCTGAACGAAGAGTTCCGTATCGTTGAAGGCGCCACTTTCGAACGTCTGCGTTCCGCTCTGGTCGGCCACAAAGCCGAAGGCGGCGCCGGCCTGAAGAAAGGTCAGGACATCACCGACGAAGTTCTCGACGGTCTTGAGCATGGTCAGTGGTTCAAACTGCGCATGGCTGAAGATGCTCTGAACGAGCAGCTTGAGAAGGCTCAGGCCTACATCGTTGATCGCCGCCGTCTGCTGGACGACAAGTTCGAAGACAAGAAGCGCAAACTGCAGCAGGGCGATGACCTGGCTCCAGGCGTGCTGAAAATCGTCAAGGTTTACCTGGCAATCCGTCGCCGCATCCAGCCGGGCGACAAGATGGCCGGTCGTCACGGTAACAAGGGTGTGGTCTCCGTGATCATGCCGGTTGAAGACATGCCGCACGATGCCAATGGCACTCCGGTCGACGTCGTCCTCAACCCGTTGGGCGTACCTTCGCGTATGAACGTTGGTCAGATCCTTGAAACCCACCTGGGCCTCGCGGCCAAAGGTCTGGGCGAGAAGATCAACCGGATGATCGAAGAGCAGCGCAAAGTCGCTGAGCTTCGTAAATTCCTCGACGAGATCTACAACCAGATCGGCGGTCGTAACGAAGATCTGGATAGCTTCTCCGACCAGGAAATCCTGGATCTGGCGAAGAACCTGCGTGGTGGCGTTCCAATGGCCACTCCAGTGTTCGACGGCGCCAAGGAAAGCGAAATCAAGGCCATGTTGAAACTGGCAGACCTGCCAGAAAGCGGCCAGATGCAGCTGACCGACGGCCGTACCGGCAACAAGTTCGAGCGCCCGGTTACTGTTGGCTACATGTACATGCTGAAGCTGAACCACTTGGTAGACGACAAGATGCACGCTCGTTCTACCGGTTCGTACAGCCTGGTTACCCAGCAGCCGCTGGGTGGTAAGGCACAGTTCGGTGGTCAGCGTTTCGGGGAGATGGAGGTCTGGGCACTGGAAGCATACGGTGCTGCTTACACTCTGCAAGAAATGCTCACAGTGAAGTCGGACGATGTGAACGGCCGTACCAAGATGTACAAAAACATCGTGGATGGCGATCACCGTATGGAGCCGGGCATGCCCGAGTCTTTCAACGTGTTGATCAAGGAAATTCGTTCCCTCGGCATCGATATCGATCTGGAAACCGAATAACACGTGACGCGAATCGAGAGCGGGGCAGGATTGCCCGCTCTCTGCTCCGCCAGGAGGAAAGGCCTTGAAAGACCTACTGAATTTGCTGAAAAACCAGGGTCAAGTCGAAGAGTTCGACGCCATCCGTATTGGATTGGCATCGCCTGAGATGATCCGTTCGTGGTCGTTCGGTGAAGTTAAAAAGCCGGAAACCATCAACTACCGTACGTTCAAACCTGAACGTGACGGCCTGTTCTGCGCCAAGATCTTTGGCCCGGTAAAGGATTACGAGTGCCTGTGCGGTAAGTACAAGCGCTTGAAGCACCGTGGCGTGATCTGCGAGAAGTGCGGCGTTGAAGTCGCGCTGGCTAAAGTTCGTCGTGAGCGCATGGCGCACATCGAACTGGCCTCGCCAGTTGCCCACATCTGGTTCTTGAAATCGCTGCCGTCGCGTATCGGCTTGCTGATGGACATGACCCTGCGTGATATCGAACGCGTTCTCTATTTCGAGAGCTATGTCGTTATCGATCCAGGCATGACCACCCTTGAAAAAGGTCAGCTGCTCAACGACGAGCAGTACTTCGAAGCGCTGGAAGAGTTCGGCGACGATTTCGATGCCCGCATGGGTGCCGAAGCTGTCCGTGAACTGCTGCACGCTATCGACCTGGAACACGAGATTGGCCGTCTGCGCGAAGAAATTCCGCAAACCAACTCCGAAACCAAAATCAAGAAGCTGTCCAAGCGTCTGAAGTTGATGGAAGCCTTCCAGGGTTCCGGCAACCTTCCAGAATGGATGGTGCTGACCGTTCTGCCGGTTCTGCCGCCAGATCTGCGTCCACTGGTCCCGCTGGATGGCGGTCGCTTCGCGACTTCCGACCTCAACGATCTGTATCGTCGAGTGATCAACCGTAACAACCGCTTGAAGCGTCTGCTCGATCTGTCCGCTCCGGACATCATCGTGCGCAACGAAAAGCGTATGTTGCAGGAAGCTGTCGATGCACTGCTCGACAACGGTCGTCGTGGCCGCGCTATCACCGGTTCGAACAAGCGTCCTCTGAAATCCCTGGCTGACATGATCAAGGGTAAGCAAGGTCGTTTCCGTCAGAACTTGCTCGGTAAGCGTGTTGACTACTCCGGTCGTTCGGTAATTACCGTAGGTCCGACCTTGCGTCTACACCAGTGCGGTCTGCCGAAGAAAATGGCCCTCGAGCTGTTCAAGCCGTTCATCTTCGGCAAGCTGGAAATGCGTGGTCTCGCTACCACCATCAAAGCTGCCAAGAAGATGGTCGAGCGCGAGCTGCCAGAGGTTTGGGACGTTCTCGCTGAAGTGATCCGTGAACACCCGGTTCTCCTCAACCGTGCACCGACCCTTCACCGTCTGGGTATCCAGGCGTTTGAACCGGTACTGATCGAAGGTAAGGCTATCCAGCTGCACCCTCTGGTCTGTGCTGCGTACAACGCCGACTTCGACGGCGACCAAATGGCCGTGCACGTACCGCTGACACTGGAAGCCCAGTTGGAAGCGCGTGCGTTGATGATGTCGACCAACAACATTCTGTCGCCAGCCAACGGTGAGCCAATCATCGTTCCGTCGCAGGACGTTGTATTGGGTCTGTACTACATGACTCGTGAAGCGATCAACGCCAAGGGCGAAGGTCGTGTGTTCGCTGATCTGCAAGAAGTTGACCGTGTGTTCCGTGCCGGCGAAGCCGCACTGCACGCCAAGGTCAAAGTGCGGATCAACGAAACCGTCAACGATCGCGATGGTGGCAGCGTCAAGAACACCCGTATCGTCGACACCACTGTCGGCCGTGCGCTGTTGTTCCAGGTTGTTCCACCTGGCCTGTCATACGACGTCGTCAACCAGCCGATGAAGAAAAAGGCGATCTCCAAGCTGATCAACCAGTGCTACCGCGTGGTTGGTTTGAAAGAGACCGTGATCTTCGCTGACCAGTTGATGTACACCGGTTTTGCTTATTCGACCATCTCCGGCGTTTCCATCGGTGTTAACGACTTCGTTATCCCGGATGAAAAAGCCCGCATCATCGGTGCTGCTACCGACGAAGTGAAAGAGATCGAAAGTCAGTACGCCTCCGGCCTGGTAACCCAGGGCGAGAAGTACAACAAAGTGATCGACCTTTGGTCCAAGGCGAACGACGAAGTTTCCAAGGCGATGATGGCCAACCTCTCGAAAGAGAAAGTCATCGACCGTCATGGCGTCGAAGTCGACCAAGAGTCCTTCAACTCGATGTACATGATGGCCGACTCGGGCGCACGGGGTTCTGCTGCGCAGATCCGTCAGCTCGCCGGTATGCGTGGCCTGATGGCCAAGCCGGACGGTTCCATCATCGAAACGCCGATTACTGCGAACTTCCGTGAAGGTTTGAGCGTACTTCAGTACTTCATCTCCACTCACGGTGCTCGTAAAGGTTTGGCGGATACCGCGTTGAAAACTGCGAACTCCGGTTACCTGACTCGTCGTCTGGTAGACGTGGCGCAGGATCTGGTTGTGACCGAGATCGATTGCGGCACCGAACATGGCCTGGTAATGACTCCGCACATTGAAGGCGGTGACGTTGTCGAGCCGTTGGGTGAGCGCGTATTGGGTCGTGTCATTGCTCGTGACGTGTTCAAGCCAGGTACCGAAGAAATCATCGTTCCTGCCGGCACGCTGGTAGACGAGAAGTGGGTCGAGTTCATCGAGCTGAACAGCATCGACGAAGTGATCGTGCGTTCGCCGATCAGCTGCGAAACCCGCTATGGCATTTGCGCCAAGTGCTACGGCCGTGACTTGGCTCGTGGTCACCAGGTGAACATCGGTGAAGCGGTCGGCGTTATCGCTGCCCAGTCCATCGGTGAGCCGGGTACCCAGCTGACCATGCGTACGTTCCACATCGGTGGTGCGGCAAGCCGGACCTCCGCAGCTGATAGCGTTCAGGTGAAGAATGGCGGTACCGTCCGTCTGCATAACCTGAAACACGTTGAGCGAGTGGATGGTTGCCTGGTTGCTGTGTCCCGTTCCGGTGAGCTGGCGATCGCTGATGACTTCGGTCGTGAGCGCGAGCGTTACAAGCTGCCGTACGGTGCTGTGATTTCGGTTAAAGAAGGTGACAAGGTCGACGCTGGCGCAATCGTGGCCAAGTGGGATCCGCACACTCACCCAATCGTTACCGAAATGAAAGGTACCGTGACCTACGTGGGCATGGAAGAAGGCATCACGATCAAGCGTCAGACTGACGAATTGACCGGTATGACCAACATTGAAGTACTCGACGCCAAAGACCGTCCAGCTGCCGGTAAAGATATCCGTCCTGCTGTGAAGATGGTTGATGACAGCGGCAAGGATCTCTTGCTGCCGGGTACCGACGTAATTGCTCAGTACTTCCTGCCTGCTAACGCCCTGGTCGGTGTAGCGGACGGCGCGAAAATCGCGATCGGTGATGTTATCGCTCGTATTCCGCAAGAGACTTCGAAAACCCGTGACATCACCGGTGGTCTGCCGCGTGTTGCCGACTTGTTCGAAGCCCGTCGTCCGAAAGAAGCCTCGATTCTGGCTGAAGTCAGCGGCACCATCGCGTTCGGTAAAGAGACCAAGGGCAAGCGCCGTCTGGTCATTACCCCGAACGACGGTAGCGATCCGTATGAAGAGCTGATTCCGAAGTGGCGTCACCTGAACGTCTTCGAAGGCGAACAGGTAAACCGCGGCGAAGTTATCTCCGACGGCCCAAGCGATCCACACGACATCCTGCGTCTGCTGGGTGTGAGTGCGCTGGCCAAGTACATCGTGAACGAGATCCAGGACGTTTATCGTCTGCAAGGCGTGAAGATCAACGATAAGCACATCGAGACCATCCTGCGTCAGATGCTGCGTAAAGTTGAAATCGCTGAATCCGGCGATTCCAGTTTCATCAAGGGCGACCAGATGGAATTGACTCACGTTCTGGTAGAGAACGAGCGTCTGGCTGGCGACGAGAAATTCGTTTCCAAGTTCACTCGCGTGCTGCTGGGTATCACCAAGGCGTCGTTGTCCACCGAATCGTTCATCTCGGCGGCTTCCTTCCAGGAAACCACTCGCGTACTGACCGAAGCGGCGGTAACCGGCAAGCGCGATTACCTGCGCGGCCTGAAAGAAAACGTAGTCGTGGGTCGTCTGATCCCGGCCGGTACCGGTCTGGCTTATCACAGCGAGCGCAAGCGCCGCCGTGATGCTGACAAACCGTTGCGCGTTAGCGCCAGTGAAGTGGAAGCTGCACTGACCGAAGCACTGAACTCGAGCGGTAACTGAGTTCTGCGGTAAATGAGTGTGGGGCCCCGGTCGTTCCGTTCATCGAATCGAGACAATTTGTCGAGGTTGGATGAGCGGGGAGGTCGGGGCCTTGCCTTGACTGGGGACAAGATCCTCTTTAGACTCTTGTACCCCTAAATTTGGCGGGAATTCGTTCCTGCCATTTTGCTTTTCTTGCAAGACAATAGCGTCGCAAGACAACAGTGGAGCTAGTAGATGGCAACTATCAACCAGCTGGTACGTCAGCCGCGTAAGCGTATCGTCGAGAAATCCGACGTGCCTGCGCTGCAGAACTGCCCGCAACGTCGTGGCGTATGCACCCGTGTGTATACCACCACGCCGAAAAAACCTAACTCGGCACTGCGTAAAGTATGCCGTGTGCGTCTGACCAACGGTTTCGAGGTTTCCTCGTACATCGGCGGTGAAGGCCACAACCTGCAAGAGCACAGCGTGGTACTGATCCGCGGCGGTCGTGTAAAAGACTTGCCAGGTGTTCGTTACCACACCGTACGCGGTTCTTTGGATACTTCCGGCGTTAAAGGTCGTAACCAGGGTCGTTCGAAGTACGGTACCAAGAAGCCTAAGTAGTAGCGGCTTTTTGTAAGAACTGATTTTCTATTTTTCTGAGTCGATAAGAGTAAGGTCGGAGGCGTCCCGAAAGGGCACCGATTCCGAGCGAACCTGAAGACCGTTTGAGGGCTTATCCATGCCAAGAAGACGCGTAGCAGCCAAGCGCGAAGTGCTTGACGATCCAAAATACGGCAGCCAGATCCTGGCCAAGTTCATGAACCACGTAATGGAAAGCGGCAAGAAAGCCGTTGCCGAGCGTATCGTTTATGGCGCGCTGGAAAAGGTTAAAGAACGCAAGAACAGCGATCCCCTGGAAATCTTCGAGAAAGCTCTCGACGCCATCGCTCCGCTGGTCGAAGTAAAGTCGCGCCGTGTAGGCGGTGCTACTTACCAGGTTCCGGTCGAAGTTCGTCCGTCCCGTCGTAACGCTCTGGCAATGCGCTGGTTGGTAGACTTCGCCCGTAAGCGCGGCGAGAAGTCTATGGCTCTGCGTTTGGCTGGCGAACTGTTGGACGCTGCTGAAGGCAAAGGTGCTGCAGTTAAGAAGCGTGAAGACGTGCACCGTATGGCTGAAGCCAACAAGGCTTTCTCGCACTACCGCTTCTAATTTTAGCGTCACTAATTTTGCGAGGGCTTTATGGCTCGTACTACACCGATTAATCGCTACCGTAACATTGGTATCGTTGCTCACGTGGATGCTGGTAAAACCACCACCACCGAGCGCGTCCTTTTTTACACTGGCAAAAGTCACAAAATGGGCGAGGTGCATGACGGCGCCGCGACCACAGACTGGATGGTGCAGGAGCAGGAGCGTGGTATTACCATTACTTCTGCTGCTATTACCGCCTTCTGGCAGGGTTCCGAGAAGCAGCACAAAGACCAGTATCGCTTCAACGTCATCGACACCCCGGGCCACGTTGACTTCACTATTGAAGTTGAGCGTTCCTTGCGTGTTCTCGACGGCGCGGTCGTTGTGTTCTGCGGCACCTCGGGTGTTGAGCCTCAGTCGGAAACCGTATGGCGTCAGGCCAACAAGTACGGCGTTCCACGTCTTGTTTATGTAAACAAGATGGACCGTGCTGGTGCGAACTTCCTGCGCGTGATCGGTCAGATCAAACAGCGTCTGGGTCACACCCCGGTTCCAATCCAGTTGGCTATCGGTTCCGAAGACAACTTCCAGGGTCAGATCGACCTGATGGCTATGGAAGCTGTTTACTGGAATGATTCTGACAAAGGCATGGTTCCAGTTCGCAAGCCTATCCCTGCAGAACTGCAGGAACTGGCTGACGAATGGCGCGGCAATATGGTTGAAGCTGCGGCTGAAGCCAGCGAAGAGCTGATGAACAAGTACCTCGAAGGTGAAGAACTCACCAACGCGGAAATCAAGGCCGCTCTGCGTCAGCGTACTATCGCTGGTGAGATCGTTCTGGCTGTTTGCGGTTCTTCCTTCAAGAACAAGGGTGTTCCCCTGGTTCTCGACGCCGTGATCGACTACCTGCCTGCTCCTTCCGACATTCCTGCCATCAAGGGTACAGACCCGGATGACGAGACCAAGGAAATGGAGCGTCACGCAGACGACAGCGAGCCGTTCTCGGCTCTGGCGTTCAAGATCGCTACCGACCCATTCGTGGGTACCTTGACCTTCGTTCGAGTTTACTCGGGCGTGTTGGCCTCCGGCGACGGCGTGATCAACTCGGTTAAAGGCAAGAAAGAGCGTGTGGGTCGTATGGTGCAAATGCACGCAAACGCCCGTGAAGAAATCAAGGAAGTACGCGCTGGTGACATCGCGGCCTTGATCGGCATGAAGGACGTCACCACTGGTGAGACTTTGTGCAACGCTGACAAGCCAATCATCCTGGTTCGCATGGACTTCCCGGAGCCGGTTATTTCGGTTGCCGTAGAGCCTAAGACCAAGGATGACCAGGAAAAAATGGGTATCGCTCTGGGCAAGCTCGCTCAGGAAGATCCATCTTTCCGCGTCAAGACTGATGAAGAGACTGGTCAAACGATCATCTCCGGCATGGGCGAGTTGCACCTGGACATCCTGGTTGACCGGATGCGCCGTGAGTTCAACGTCGAAGCCAACATCGGTAAGCCACAAGTTTCGTACCGTGAGCGCATCACGAAGAGCTGCGAAATTGAAGGCAAGTTCGTTCGTCAGTCCGGCGGTCGTGGCCAGTTCGGTCACTGCTGGATTCGTTTTGCTCCTGCTGACGAAGGTCAGGAAGGTCTGCAATTCCTGAACGAAGTAGTGGGTGGTGTGGTTCCTAAGGAATACATCCCGGCTATCCAGAAGGGTATCGAAGAGCAGATGAAGAACGGCGTTGTGGCCGGCTATCCGCTAATCGGCCTGAAGGCTACCGTGTTTGATGGTTCTTACCACGACGTCGACTCCAACGAGATGGCGTTTAAGGTGGCTGCTTCCATGGCAACCAAGCAACTGGCCCAGAAGGGCGGTGGTGAGTTGCTTGAGCCGATCATGGCGGTAGAGGTTGTTACACCTGAAGACTATATGGGTGACGTGATGGGCGACCTTAACCGTCGTCGCGGCATGATCCTGGGTATGGAAGACACGGTCTCCGGCAAAGTAATTCGTGCTGAGGTTCCGCTGGGCGAGATGTTCGGTTATGCAACTGACGTCCGTTCCATGTCCCAAGGTCGCGCAAGCTACTCTATGGAATTCAAAAAATACAATACGGCTCCGTCGCACATCGTCGAAACCGTTACCAAAAAACAAGGCTGATTCAGCCCCTTTAGGCTAGGAGTTAATTGTCGTGGCTAAAGAAAAATTTGACCGTACCCTCCCGCACGTCAACGTTGGCACCATCGGTCACGTCGACCACGGTAAAACCACGCTGACCGCTGCTCTGACTCGCGTCTGCTCCGAAGTTTTCGGTTCGGCCGTTGTTGCTTTCGACAAAATCGACAGCGCTCCGGAAGAAAAGGCTCGTGGTATCACCATCAACACCGCGCACGTTGAATACAACTCGCTGATCCGTCACTACGCTCACGTTGACTGCCCAGGTCACGCTGACTACGTGAAGAACATGATCACCGGTGCTGCTCAGATGGACGGCGCTATCCTGGTTTGCTCGGCCGCTGATGGTCCGATGCCACAAACCCGTGAGCACATCCTGCTGTCCCGTCAGGTTGGCGTTCCGTACATCGTTGTCTTCCTGAACAAGGCTGACATGGTTGACGACGCTGAGCTGCTGGAACTGGTTGAGATGGAAGTGCGCGACCTGCTGAGCACTTACGACTTCCCAGGTGACGACACTCCGATCATCATCGGTTCGGCTCTGATGGCTCTGAACGGCCAAGACGACAACGAAATGGGCACCACTGCCGTTCGTAAGCTGGTTGAGACTCTGGACAGCTACATTCCAGATCCAGTTCGCGTTATCGACAAGCCGTTCCTGATGCCAATCGAAGACGTATTCTCGATCTCCGGTCGCGGTACTGTTGTAACTGGCCGTATCGAGCGCGGTATCGTCAAGGTTCAGGATCCACTGGAAATCGTTGGTCTGCGTGATACTACCGTCACCACCTGCACCGGTGTTGAAATGTTCCGTAAGCTGCTCGACGAAGGTCGTGCTGGCGAGAACTGCGGCGTTCTGCTGCGTGGTACCAAGCGTGACGACGTTGAGCGTGGCCAGGTTCTGGTTAAGCCAGGTTCGGTCAAGCCGCACACCAAGTTCGAAGCTGAAGTCTACGTTCTGAGCAAAGAAGAAGGCGGTCGTCACACTCCGTTCTTCAAAGGCTACCGTCCACAGTTCTACTTCCGTACTACTGACGTGACTGGTAACTGCGAACTGCCGGAAGGCGTTGAAATGGTAATGCCGGGCGACAACATCAAAATGGTTGTCACCCTGATCAAGACCATCGCAATGGAAGACGGTCTGCGTTTCGCTATCCGTGAAGGCGGTCGTACCGTCGGCGCTGGCGTCGTAGCCAAAATCATCGAGTAAGCTCTTTTCGAGTTGGCTTTGATGAATTGAAAAAGCCCCCGCTTAGCGGGGGCTTTTTTATTGGGTTGACACCTATATGGGGCGTCTATAGAATTGCGCCTCCTTTTAACGGGCGTATTGCGCTCGGTGGGAATAGCAGCCGGAGTCTGAAATCCAATGCAAAATCAGCAAATCCGTATCAGGTTGAAGGCTTTTGACCATCGCCTGATCGACCAATCCACCCAGGAAATCGTGGAAACCGCGAAACGTACTGGTGCTCAAGTGCGTGGTCCAATTCCACTGCCTACCCGTAAAGAGCGGTTCACCGTTCTGGTCTCCCCGCACGTCAACAAAGACGCGCGTGACCAGTACGAGATCCGTACTCATAAGCGCGTACTGGACATCGTCCAGCCAACGGATAAAACCGTTGATGCTCTTATGAAGCTTGATCTGGCGGCCGGTGTGGAAGTACAGATCAGCCTCGGCTAAGACTCGGTCTTAGTCGTGTAACGCTCTGAAATGGGCGGCCATAGCGGGTGAAAGCCCCGTACACTCATGAGGTTTACAACATGACTATTGGTGTAGTCGGTCGTAAATGCGGTATGACCCGTATTTTCACCGAAGAAGGTGTCTCCATTCCGGTCACGGTCATTGAGATCGAGCCGAATCGCGTCACCCAGTTCAAAACTGAAGAGACCGATGGCTATCGTGCAGTGCAAGTCACTGTAGGCGAGCGTCGTGCTTCGCGTGTTACAGCTGCTCAAGCTGGCCACTTCGCTAAAGCGAACGTTGCCGCTGGTCGTACCGTAATGGAATTCCGCCTTGAAGAAGGCGAGTACCAGGCCGGCGATCTGATCAACGCTGAAATCTTCGCCGCTGGTCAACTGGTTGATGTAACCGGTCAGTCCAAGGGTAAAGGCTTCCAGGGTACGATCAAGCGTTGGAACTTCCGCGGGCAAGATAATACCCACGGTAACTCCGTGTCCCACCGCGTTCCAGGCTCTATCGGCCAGTGCCAGACTCCTGGTCGTGTATTCAAGGGCAAAAAAATGTCCGGTCATATGGGCGCTGAGCGCGTGACCGTGCAGTCCCTCGAAGTAGTGCGCGTGGACGCTGAACGCAATCTGTTGTTGGTCAAGGGTGCTGTTCCTGGCGCTACTGGCGGCAACTTGGTTGTACGTCCAGCAGCCAAGGCTCGCGGTTAAGGGGAAGCTGACATGCAATTAAATGTAAATGACGCTCAAGCGATCGAAGTTTCCGAACTGACATTTGGCGGCGAATTCAACGAGACGCTGGTTCACCAAGCAGTCGTGGCCTACATGGCCGGCGGCCGTCAAGGTAGCAAGCAGCAAAAGACCCGTTCCGACGTTCGTGGTGGCGGTAAGCGCCCATGGCGTCAGAAAGGTACTGGCCGTGCTCGTGCCGGTACTATCCGTAGCCCAATCTGGCGTGGCGGCGGTACCACTTTCGCAGCTCGTCCTCAGGATCACACCCAGAAGCTGAACAAGAAGATGTATCGCGCAGCAATGCGTTCCATCCTTGCTGAGCTGGTGCGTACTGATCGTCTGGTTGTGGTTCAGGACTTCGCTGTTGATGCACCGAAGACCAAAGATCTGCTGAACAAACTGACCGGCATGGGCCTGACTGACGTCTTGATCGTGTCTGAAGTAGTTGATCAGAACCTGTACCTGGCTGCTCGTAACCTGCCACACGTTGATGTACGTGACGTGCAGGGTTCCGATCCAGTTAGTCTGATCGCATACGACAAGGTGTTGATCACCGTGTCGGCCGTGAAGAAATTCGAGGAGCTGCTGGGATGAACCAGGAACGCGTATTTAAAGTTCTGCTTGGCCCGCACGTTTCCGAGAAGGCTACGGTTCTGGCTGACAAGAAAGGCCAGTTCGTTTTCAAGGTTGCAACTGACGCAACCAAGCTGGAAATCAAGAAGGCCGTCGAAAGCCTGTTCAGCGTGAAAGTAGAGCGTGTTACTACCCTGAATGTTCTGGGTAAGAGCAAGCGCACTGCTCGCGGTCTGGGCAAGCGTAATGACTGGAAGAAGGCAGTTATCTCCCTTCAGCCAGGCCAAGATCTCGATTTCAGCAGCAGTGCTGAGTAAGGAAGGGGTGCATCATGGCAATCGTTAAATGCAAACCGACTTCCCCTGGCCGCCGTTTTGTGGTCAAGGTGGTCAACCAGGAGCTGCATAAAGGCGCTCCTCACGCACCGCTGCTCGAGAAAAAATCGAAGACTGGTGGTCGTAACAACAATGGTCGCATTACCACTCGTCACATCGGTGGTGGCCATAAGCAGCATTATCGTCTGGTCGATTTCCGTCGCAACGACAAAGATGGCATCTCTGCCACTGTCGAGCGTATCGAATACGATCCAAACCGTACTGCTCACATCGCTCTGCTGCTGTACGCAGATGGCGAGCGTCGCTACATCATCGCCCCTAAAGGCGTGAGTGCTGGCGACCAGCTGATCGCAGGTGCTTTGGCGCCGATCAAGCCGGGCAACGCTCTGCAACTGCGTAACATTCCAGTTGGTAGCACCGTACACGGCATCGAATTGAAGCCAGGTAAAGGCGCGCAAATCGCTCGTTCCGCTGGTGCTTCGGCTCAGCTGATCGCTCGTGAAGGTGTCTACGTGACCCTGCGTCTGCGTTCTGGTGAGATGCGTAAAGTGCTGGCTGAATGCCGCGCGACCCTGGGTGAAGTCTCGAACTCCGAGCACAGCCTGCGTTCGCTGGGTAAAGCTGGTGCCAAACGCTGGCGTGGCGTTCGCCCAACCGTTCGTGGTGTTGCCATGAACCCGGTTGACCACCCACATGGTGGTGGTGAAGGTCGTACCTCTGGTGGTCGTCATCCGGTATCGCCATGGGGCTTCCCGACTAAGGGCGCGAAGACTCGTGGTAATAAGCGTACCGACAAAATGATCGTCCGTCGTCGCAAGTAAATAGAGGGATACGACAGTGCCACGTTCTCTGAAAAAAGGTCCTTTTATTGATCTTCACCTACTGAAGAAGATCGAAGTGGCGGCGGAAAAGAACGATCGCAAACCAGTTAAAACCTGGTCGCGTCGTTCGATGATCCTGCCACAAATGGTCGGTCTGACCATTGCAGTTCATAACGGTCGTCAACATGTTCCAGTTCTCGTGAACGAAGACATGGTCGGCCACAAACTAGGCGAGTTTGCCGGTACCCGCACATATCGTGGGCACGTGGCAGACAAGAAAGCCAAGCGTTAAGGGGTAAGGAACGATGGAAGTAGCCGCTAAGTTGTCGGGCGCTCGAATCTCCGCCCAGAAAGCCCGCTTGGTCGCCGACCAGATCCGCGGGAAGAAGGTGGGCGAAGCGCTCAACCTGTTGGCTTTCAGCAGTAAGAAAGCCGCCGAGATCATGAAGAAAGTGCTGGAGTCGGCCGTAGCCAACGCCGAGCATAACGAAGGCGCAGACGTTGATGACCTCAAGGTCAGCACCGTTTTCGTCAACGAAGGGCGTTCGCTGAAGCGAATCATGCCACGTGCCAAAGGCCGTGCTGATCGCATCGTCAAGCGGTCTTGCCATATCACTGTCAAGGTTGCTGACAAGTAACGGAGTCGAAGAGATGGGTCAGAAAGTACATCCCATTGGCATTCGCCTGGGAATCGTCAAGGAACACACCTCCGTCTGGTACGCAGACGGTCGGACTTATGCGGACTATTTGTTCGCTGATCTGAAGGTGCGTGAGTATCTCCAAGACAAACTAAAAAGCGCGTCCGTAAGCCGTATCGATATCCATCGTCCGGCTCAAACTGCACGTATCACCATCCACACCGCTCGTCCAGGTATCGTTATCGGGAAGAAAGGTGAAGATGTTGAGAAACTGCGTCAGGACCTGACCAAACAAATGGGTGTGCCTGTGCACATCAATATCGAAGAAATCCGCAAGCCGGAACTCGACGGTATGTTGGTTGCGCAGAGCGTAGCTCAGCAGCTGGAGCGTCGCGTAATGTTCCGTCGCGCTATGAAGCGCGCTGTACAAAACGCCATGCGCATTGGTGCCAAAGGCATCAAAATCCAAGTGAGCGGTCGTCTCGGCGGTGCTGAAATCGCACGTACTGAATGGTATCGCGAAGGTCGTGTGCCACTGCACACCCTGCGTGCCGACATCGACTATGCCAACTACGAAGCTCACACCACTTACGGTGTGATCGGTGTAAAGGTTTGGATCTTCAAAGGCGAAGTAATTGGTGGTCGCCAAGAAGAACTGAAACCACAAGCACCAGCGCCTCGTAAAAAAGCTGCTAAGTAAGGGGTACGCCAAATGTTGCAACCAAAGCGTACGAAGTTCCGCAAGCAGATGACAGGCCACAACCGTGGTCTGGCTCAGCGCGGTAGCAAAGTCAGCTTCGGCGAGTTCGCGCTGAAGTCTGTAGCTCGTGGTCGTCTCACCGCTCGTCAGATCGAGTCAGCGCGTCGTGCTCTGACCCGTCACGTTAAACGTGGCGGCAAGATCTGGATCCGTGTATTCCCGGACAAGCCTATTTCCAAAAAGCCACTCGAAGTTCGGATGGGTAAAGGTAAGGGTAGTGTGGAGTACTGGGTTGCCCAGATTCAGCCAGGCAAAGTCCTGTATGAAATCGAGGGTGTTTCTGAAGAGCTGGCGCGTGAGGCTTTTGCCCTGGCTGCTGCAAAGCTGCCGCTCGCCACCGCCTTTGTTAAACGGACGGTGATGTGATGAAAGCGAATGAACTTCGTGAAAAATCCGCACAGCAGCTGAACGAGCAACTGCTCGGCTTGCTGCGCGACCAGTTCAATCTGCGTATGCAGAAAGCAACTGGCCAGTTGGGGCAGTCTCATCTGCTCTCGCAAGTTAAGCGTGACATCGCTCGCGTGAAGACTGTGCTCAACCAGCAGGCAGGTAAGTAATCATGGCTGAAGCCGAAAAAACTGTCCGTACGCTGACTGGCCGTGTTGTCAGCGACAAGATGGACAAAACCATCACCGTTCTGATCGAGCGTCGCGTTAAGCACCCGATCTACGGTAAATACGTTAAGCGTTCGACTAAGCTGCACGCGCACGACGAAACCAATCAGTGCCACATCGGCGACAAAGTCACTATTCGTGAAACTCGTCCTTTGGCCAAGACCAAGTCTTGGGCGCTGGTTGATGTTCTCGAACGCGCTGTGGAAGTCTAAGGACTAGGGGTCGGAGAAATTATATGATTCAGACTCAATCCATGCTCGATGTGGCCGATAACAGCGGCGCTCGCCGTGTTATGTGCATCAAGGTGCTGGGTGGCTCCCATCGTCGTTACGCTGGTATCGGTGACATCATCAAAGTTACCGTCAAGGAAGCAATTCCTCGCGGTAAAGTGAAAAAAGGCCAAGTGATGACTGCTGTTGTAGTCCGCACTCGTCACGGTGTACGCCGTGCTGATGGCTCCATTATCCGCTTTGATGGCAACGCTGCTGTTCTTCTGAACAACAAGCAAGAGCCGATCGGCACCCGTATCTTTGGGCCAGTGACCCGTGAACTTCGTACTGAGAAGTTCATGAAGATCGTCTCGCTCGCCCCAGAAGTGCTGTAAGGAGATCCGACATGCAAAAGATTCGTCGTGACGACGAGATCATCGTGATCGCCGGCAAAGACAAAGGTAAGCGCGGTAAGGTGCTTAAGGTTCTCGCTAATAACCGTCTGGTTATTGGTGGTCTGAACCTGGTTAAGCGTCATACCAAGCCTAACCCGATGTCGGGCGTACAAGGCGGTATCGTCGAAAAAGAAGCTCCACTGGACGCTTCTAACGTCGCCATTTTCAACGGCGAAACCAACAAGGCTGACCGCGTTGGTTTCAAAGTAGAAGACGGCAAGAAAATTCGTGTCTTCAAGTCGACCCAAAAAGCGGTTGATGCTTGAACACTGCTAGGTAGAAGACCATGGCACGACTAAAAGAGATTTACTGGAAGGAAATCGCACCGAAGCTTAAGGAAGAACTTAAGCTTTCGAACGTGATGGAAGTTCCACGCGTTACCAAAATCACCCTGAACATGGGTCTGGGCGAAGCTGTCGGTGACAAAAAAGTCATCGAGCACGCTGTTGCCGACCTGGAAAAGATCACCGGTCAGAAAGTCGTTGTGACTTACGCTCGGAAATCCATCGCTGGCTTTAAAGTCCGTGAAGGTTGGCCGATCGGCGTCAAAGTGACTCTGCGCCGTGAGCGTATGTACGAATTCCTGGATCGTCTGCTGTCGATCTCCCTGCCTCGGGTTCGCGACTTCCGCGGCCTGAATGCCAAGTCCTTCGATGGTCGTGGTAACTACAGCATGGGCGTAAAAGAGCAGATCATCTTCCCGGAAATCGACTACGACAAGATCGATGCTCTCCGCGGTCTGGACATTACCCTGACCACCACTGCCAAGAACGATGATGAAGGTCGCGCGCTGCTGCGTGCTTTCAAATTCCCGTTCCGCAACTGATTGGAGTAGGAAAATGGCCAAGATGAGCATGAAAAACCGCGAGCTGAAGCGTCAGCTCACGGTTGCCAAGTACGCCAAAAAGCGTGCAGCACTGAAAGCAATCATCGTTGATCTGAACGCAAGTCCAGAAGCGCGTTGGGAAGCTACAGTTGCTCTGCAGAAGCAGCCACGTGACGCAAGCGCCTCGCGCATGCGTAACCGCTGCCGCCTGACCGGTCGTCCACACGGCGTTTACCGCAAGTTCGGCCTCGGCCGTAACAAACTGCGTGAAGCTGCAATGCGTGGTGACGTACCTGGTCTGGTTAAAGCCAGCTGGTAAGCACTATCAAAGTCTCGGTGTTCGGGATCGCAAGATCCTGACCACCGGTGACCTTGAACTTGAATCAAGCCCCTTTTGGGGCTTGATTCATTTGTGGGGTGTGTCTAGAATACCCGGCTCGCCTGAGCCCGTGCTTTTTTCGCATGGATGAGCTCGGCGACAAGTAGTAGCCGCAAGGCTAATTTTTTTGTATTAGGAGCGTCTAGCCCATGAGTATGCAGGACCCGTTAGCGGACATGCTAACTCGAATCCGTAATGCCCAGATGGCTGAAAAGTCCGTCGTAAGCATGCCATCTTCTACTTTGAAGGTAGCTGTTGCCAAAGTCCTGAAGGACGAAGGTTACATTGCGGGTTATCAGATCAGCAGCGAAATCAAGCCACTGCTGTCCATCGAGCTGAAGTACTTCGAAGGCCGTCCGGTCATCGAGGAAGTGAAGCGCGTTAGCCGTCCAGGCCTGCGTCAGTACAAGTCCGTCGATGATCTGCCAAAAGTTCGTGGCGGTCTCGGTGTGTCTATCGTCTCCACCAACAAAGGTGTGATGACGGATCGTGCTGCGCGCGCTGCCGGTGTCGGCGGCGAAGTTCTTTGCACTGTGTTCTAAGGGGGGATAAGCATGTCACGCGTCGCTAAGAACCCCGTTAAGCTGCCAGCCGGTGTCGAAGTAAAATTCGCAGGCCAACAGCTTTCGGTGAAGGGTGCCAAGGGCACTCTCGAACTGAACATCCATTCGTCCGTTGAGATCGTTGAAGAAGCTGGTGAGCTGCGTTTCGCTGCTCGCAATGGCGATCAACAAACTCGCGCAATGGCTGGTACCACTCGTGCGTTGGTAAACAACATGGTCCAAGGCGTAAGCCAAGGCTTCGAGCGTAAGCTCCAGCTGGTCGGTGTTGGTTACAAAGCGCAAGCAAAAGGCACAGTGCTGAACCTGGCTCTTGGCTTCTCGCACCCAGTGGATTATGAACTGCCGGAAGGCATCACCGCTGAGACTCCTAGCCAGACCGATATCCTGATCAAGGGCATCGATAAGCAGCTGGTAGGTCAAGTGGCCGCCGAGATCCGCGACTTCCGTCCACCAGAGCCGTACAAAGGCAAAGGTGTGCGCTACGCGGACGAAGTCGTCCGTCGTAAAGAAGCCAAGAAGAAGTAGGGCATAGCAAATGACCGACAAAAAAGTTACTCGACTGCGTCGCGCTCGCAAAGCACGCCTGAAAATGCACGAACTCGAAGTCGTGCGTCTCTGCGTGTTCCGCTCGTCGCAGCACATCTACGCCCAGGTCATTTCGGCCGACGGCAACAAAGTCCTGGCATCTGCCTCGACTTTGGATAAAGAACTGCGTGATGGCGCCACTGGCAACATCGACGCGGCCACTAAGGTTGGCCAGCTGGTCGCTACGCGTGCAAAAGCCGCTGGCGTCTCGCAGGTGGCTTTCGACCGCTCTGGCTTCAAGTACCACGGCCGCGTCAAGGCGCTGGCTGATGCTGCTCGTGAAGCTGGGCTGGAGTTCTAAGTTATGTCAAATAACGACCAAAAGCGCGACGAAGGCTACATTGAGAAGCTGGTTCAAGTTAACCGCGTAGCCAAAACCGTTAAAGGCGGCCGTATCTTCACTTTCACCGCGTTGACCGTGGTAGGTGATGGTAAAGGGCGTGTTGGCTTCGGCCGTGGCAAGTCACGTGAAGTGCCTGCTGCGATCCAGAAGGCAATGGAAGCTGCTCGTCGCAACATGATCCAAGTTGATCTGAACGGCACCACTCTGCAGTACGCAATGAAGTCCGGTCACGGCGCTTCGAAGGTGTACATGCAGCCTGCTTCTGAAGGTACCGGTATCATCGCTGGCGGCGCTATGCGTGCTGTCCTCGAAGTTGCTGGCGTTCAGAACGTTCTGGCCAAGTGCTACGGCTCGACTAACCCGGTAAACGTGGTTCACGCCACTTTCAAAGGTTTGAAAGCTATGCAGTCTCCTGAATCCATTGCCGCCAAGCGTGGCAAAAGCGTCAAGGAGATCTTCTGATCATGGCTACCGTTAAAGTTACGCTGATCAAAAGCATGACCGGCCGCATCCCTAACCACAAACTGTGCGTTAAGGGTCTGGGTCTGCGTCGCATCGGTCACACTGTAGAAGTACTTGATACTCCCGAGAATCGCGGGATGATCAACAAGGCTTACTACATGCTGCGTGTCGAGGGTTAATCGATGAAACTCAATGATCTGAGTCCAGCGCCGGGTTCCCGTCGCGAAAAGCATCGTCCGGGCCGTGGTATCGGTAGTGGTTTGGGCAAGACCGGTGGCCGTGGCCACAAAGGTCAGTCCTCCCGCTCCGGTGGCACCATTGCTCCAGGCTTTGAAGGCGGTCAACAGCCGCTGCATCGTCGCCTGCCAAAGTTCGGTTTCGTTTCCCTGAAGGCCATGGACCGCGCAGAAGTGCGTCTGTCCGAGCTGGCTAAAGTGGAAGGCGACATCGTCACTGTGCAGTCCCTGAAAGATGCCAACGTGATCAACGTCAACGTACAGCGTGTGAAAATCATGCTGTCCGGCGAAGTTACTCGCGCTGTTACCATCGGAAAGGGAATCGGCGCCACCAAAGGTGCGCGTTCGGCTATCGAAGCAGCTGGCGGCAAGTTCGAGGAATAAATGGCTAAGCAAGGTGCTCTCTCTGCGCTCGGCAAAGGCGGTATGTCTGAACTCTGGGCTCGTCTGCGTTTTCTGTTCCTGGCGATTATCGTCTACCGAATAGGCGCACACATCCCGGTTCCAGGTATCAACCCGGACCGACTCGCGGACCTGTTTCGACAGAATGAGGGGACCATTCTTAGCTTGTTCAACATGTTTTCCGGCGGCGCGCTGGAGCGGATGAGTATCTTTGCACTGGGGATCATGCCGTACATTTCGGCATCGATCATCATGCAACTGATGACAGCCGTCAGCCCGCAGCTGGAGCAGTTGAAGAAGGAAGGTGAAGCTGGGCGTCGCAAGATTGCCCAGTACACCCGCTACGGCACTGTCGTCCTCGCTCTCGTTCAGGCAATTGGCATGTCCATTGGTCTGGCGGGGCAGGGCGTTGCGTTCACTGGTGACTTTGGCTTCCATTTCGTCGCGGTATCCACGTTTGTGGCTGGTGCGATGTTCATGATGTGGCTGGGTGAGCAGATTACTGAGCGTGGTGTTGGCAACGGTATCTCGATGTTGATTTTCGCAGGTATCGTCGCCGGTCTTCCGAGAGCGATCGGGCAGTCTTTCGAGTCTGCGCGTCAGGGTGATATCAACATTTTTGCCTTGGTTGCCATCGGTTTGCTGGCAGTAGCGATTATCGGTTTTGTGGTGTTCATTGAGCGTGGTCAGCGTCGTATTGCTGTTCATTACGCCAAGCGTCAGCAGGGTCGTAAGGTCTTTGCTGCGCAGACTAGCCACTTGCCGTTGAAGGTGAACATGGCCGGTGTTATTCCGGCCATTTTCGCGAGCAGCATTTTGCTGTTCCCGGCTTCGTTGGGTACCTGGTTCGGTCAGTCTGAAGGTATGGGCTGGCTGCAGGACATCTCGCAGTCGATCGCTCCTGGTCAGCCGTTGAATATTCTGCTGTTTAGTGCAGGGATTATTTTCTTCTGCTTCTTCTATACGGCGTTGATGTTCAATCCGAAAGACGTAGCGGAAAACCTGAAGAAGTCCGGTGCCTTTATTCCGGGCATCCGTCCAGGTGAGCAGTCTGCGCGCTACATTGATGGCGTTCTGACTCGTTTGACCCTGTTCGGTGCTCTATATATGACGGCCGTATGCCTGTTGCCCCAGTTCCTGGTGGTTGCAGCAAACGTTCCGTTCTACCTTGGCGGGACCTCGTTGCTGATCGTCGTCGTGGTTGTGATGGACTTCATGTCCCAAGTACAATCGCACCTCGTTTCGCACCAGTACGAATCCCTGATGAAGAAAGCCAACCTGAAGGGTTACGGCAGCGGCATGTTGCGCTGAGTACCCATAAGGTTCGAGGAGTTGGTGATGAAAGTTCGTGCATCGGTGAAAAAGCTGTGCCGCAACTGCAAGATTATTCGCCGCGAAGGTGTTGTTCGAGTAATTTGCAGCGCGGAACCGCGTCACAAACAGCGCCAAGGCTGAGTGTGATTGTGCTTCAAGCCCGGTAGCTAGTGCGCTACCGGGTTGATTATTTGTTATTACAGCGATATTATCTCGCGCCCTATTTCTTGGCTTCCGGGGCGTAGGTAGCTGTCAATTGGAGTCCCACTGAATGGCCCGTATTGCAGGCGTTAACATTCCAGATAACAAGCATACTGTTATCTCGCTGACCTACATCTATGGTGTTGGTCGCACTACTGCGCAGAAGATCTGTGCAGTGACTGGGGTAAACCCAGCCGCAAAGATCAAGGATCTGAGCGACGAGCAGATTGAACAGCTGCGTGGCGAAGTGGCGAAGTTCACCACTGAAGGTGACCTGCGTCGCGAAATCAACATGAAAATCAAGCGTTTGATGGACCTCGGTTGCTATCGCGGTCTGCGTCATCGTCGTGGTCTTCCAGTGCGCGGTCAGCGTACCAAGACTAACGCGCGTACCCGTAAAGGTCCGCGTAAGCCGATCCGCAAGTAATCGCCCCAGCGAATCGACAGGAAATTAATCATGGCTAAACCTGCTGCTCGTCCTCGTAAAAAAGTTAAAAAGACAGTGGTTGATGGCATCGCCCACATCCATGCATCTTTTAACAACACAATCGTGACCATCACCGACCGTCAAGGCAACGCTCTTTCCTGGGCTACCTCCGGTGGTTCGGGTTTCCGCGGTTCCCGCAAGTCCACCCCGTTTGCTGCTCAAGTAGCTGCTGAACGTGCTGGTCAAGCTGCGCTGGAATACGGTCTGAAAAACCTCGACGTTAACGTCAAAGGTCCAGGCCCAGGTCGTGAATCTGCAGTCCGCGCTTTGAACGGCTGTGGCTACAAGATCGCCAGCATCACCGACGTGACGCCAATCCCGCACAACGGGTGCCGTCCGCCGAAGAAGCGCCGCGTGTAATCCAGGAGATTGTAAAGAATGGCTCGTTACATTGGTCCAAAATGCAAACTCGCTCGTCGCGAAGGCACCGATCTCTTTCTGAAGAGCGGCGTGCGCGCGATCGAATCGAAGTGCAACATCGAAGCAGCACCTGGTATCCACGGCCAACGCCGCGGTCGCCAGTCCGATTACGGCACCCAACTGCGTGAAAAGCAGAAGGTCCGTCGTATCTACGGCGTTCTCGAGCGTCAATTCAGCGGCTACTACAAAGAAGCTGCTGGCAAGAAAGGTGCAACCGGTGAAAACCTGCTGCAACTGCTCGAATGCCGTCTGGACAACGTTGTATACCGTATGGGTTTTGGCTCTACTCGTGCCGAATCCCGTCAGCTGGTATCGCACAAATCCGTCAGCGTTAACGGTCAGACCGTAAACGTACCGTCCTACCAGGTTCGTGCTGGTGACGTGGTCGCGATTCGCGAGAAAGCAAAGAACCAACTTCGCATTGTCCAAGCTCTCGATCTGTGTGCCCAACGTGGCCGCGTAGAATGGGTAGAAGTAGACACTGAGAAGAAGTCGGGCGTTTTCAAGAACGTTCCTGCTCGCAGTGATCTGTCCGCCGACATCAACGAAAGCCTGATTGTCGAGCTCTACTCCAAGTAAGGGCTAGAAAATAGGTGCATCCATGCAGATTTCGGTAAATGAGTTCCTGACACCCCGCCATATTGATGTGCAGGTTGTCAGTCCAACCCGCGCCAAGATCACTCTCGAGCCTCTCGAGCGTGGTTTCGGCCACACCCTGGGCAACGCGCTGCGACGCATCCTGTTGTCCTCAATGCCCGGCTGTGCAGTAGTCGAGGCCGAGATTGACGGTGTGCTCCATGAGTACAGCGCCATCGAAGGCGTACAGGAAGACGTAATTGAAATCCTGTTGAACCTTAAAGGTCTGGCTATCAAGCTGCACGGTCGTGACGAAGTTACGCTGACCTTGTCGAAGAAGGGTTCGGGGGTGGTTACCGCTGCCGATATTCAGCTGGATCATGATGTCGAGATCGTTAACCCCGATCACGTAATCGCTAACCTGGCGTCTAACGGCGCCCTGAACATGAAGCTCACCGTAGCTCGTGGTCGTGGTTATGAACCGGCAGACTCGCGTCAGAGCGATGAAGACGAAAGCCGCAGCATCGGTCGCTTGCAGCTTGACTCTTCGTTCAGCCCGGTTCGCCGTATCGCATACGTGGTGGAAAACGCCCGTGTCGAGCAGCGTACTAACCTGGACAAGCTGGTTATTGATCTGGAAACCAACGGTACCCTGGATCCTGAAGAGGCTATCCGCCGCGCTGCAACCATTCTGCAACAGCAGCTGGCTGCGTTCGTCGACCTCAAAGGTGACAGTGAGCCAGTGGTTATCGAGCAGGAAGACGAGATCGATCCGATCCTGCTTCGCCCGGTTGACGATCTGGAACTGACTGTACGTTCGGCTAACTGCCTTAAGGCGGAAAACATCTACTACATCGGTGACCTGATTCAGCGTACCGAAGTAGAGCTGTTGAAGACTCCGAACCTTGGCAAGAAATCCTTGACTGAAATCAAGGACGTTCTGGCCTCCCGCGGTCTGTCCCTCGGCATGCGCCTCGACAACTGGCCGCCTGCAAGTCTTAAGAAGGACGACAAGGCGACTGCCTGATCGTCGTAATCACCGAACGTTGTGTTTGGTAAGGAATGAACCATGCGTCATCGTAAAAGTGGTCGTCACCTGAGCCGCACCAGCTCGCACCGCAAGGCCATGTTTCAAAACATGGCGGTGTCGCTGTTCGAGCACGAGCTGATCAAAACTACACTGCCAAAAGCTAAAGAACTGCGTCGCGTTGCTGAGCCGCTGATCACTTTGGCCAAGACAGACAGCCTGGCTAACCGCCGTCTGGCTTTCGACCGTACTCGTTCGAAAGCTATCGTTGGTAAGCTCTTCAACGACCTGGGCAAGCGTTACGCTACCCGTGAGGGTGGCTACCTGCGCATCCTCAAGTGCGGTTTCCGCACTGGCGACAACGCGCCTATGGCGTATGTCGAGTTGGTTGATCGTCCTGCCGGTGGTGAAGCTGTATCCGCTGAGTAAGACGTCAGTCTGAAACGAAGAACCGGGCCTAGTGCCCGGTTTTTTGTGCGCGCTCGAAAAGCATTGCCATCAATGCATGAATAGAAAGGTAATTAGTAATTTTCTATCGATAGTCGCAACGCAATGAATTTGTAGCTGTAACGTTCCTGATCAATACTCCCCCTCAGCCGATAGCCGGCAGTTAAAGACTGACAGAGGAAGAGATCGCATGAGTCAAAATAAAACGCTGACCACCGCCAGTGGCGCTCCTGTCGCCGACAACCAGAATTCCCGTTCCGCCGGCCCTCGTGGCCCGCTGCTGCTCGACGACTTTCACCTGATCGAAAAGCTTGCCCACTTCAATCGCGAGAACATCCCTGAGCGCCGTGTACACGCCAAGGGCTCGGGTGCTTACGGCACGTTTACTGTCACTCGCGACATCACCCCGTACACCAGCGCTAAACTGTTTGAATCGGTCGGCAAGCAAACTCCGACGTTCCTGCGCTTTTCTACGGTTGGCGGCGAACGGGGTTCGGCCGATACCGAGCGCGATCCGCGTGGCTTTGCCCTGAAGTTCTACACCGAGGAAGGTAACTGGGACATCGTCGGCAACAACACGCCCGTGTTCTTCATCCGTGATCCGTTGAAATTTCCGGACTTTATCCACACCCAAAAGCGTCTGCCGCAGAGCAATCTGAAAAGCGCGCAGATGATGTGGGACTTCTGGTCGCACTCGCCTGAGGCGCTGCACCAGGTCACTATTCTGTTCTCCGACCGTGGCATTCCTGACGGCTATCGTCACATGCACGGCTTTGGTAGCCACACCTACAGCTTGATCAACGCCAATGGCGAGCGGCATTGGGTGAAGTGGCACTACAAGACTCAGCAAGGCATCAAAAACCTGGCGCCTGCAGAAGCGGCACGTTTGGCCGGTACCGATCCGGATTACGCGCAGCGTGACCTGTTCGGGGCGATTGAGCGCGGTGACTTCCCGAAATGGCGTGTGTGCATTCAGATCATGACCGAGGCTCAGGCCGCGGCGCACTATGAGAACCCGTTCGATGTGACCAAAACCTGGTCGCAGAAAGAGTTTCCGCTGATCGAAGTCGGCGAGCTGGAGCTCAATCGCAATCCGCAAAACTACTTTGCCGAAGTCGAGCAAGCGGCATTCGGCCCGAGCAACATGGTCCCGGGCGTTGGTCTTTCTCCGGATCGCATGCTCCAGGGCCGCGTGTTCGCTTATGCCGACGCGCACCGCTACCGCATTGGCACCAATCATCAGCAACTACCGGTGAATGCGCCCCGCAGCCCGGTGAATAGCTATCAGCGTGATGGTTCGATGGCATTCGGCAGCAATGGCGGTGCAGCACCTAACTATGAGCCGAACAGCTACGTCGATTCGCCGAAACAAGCGCCTCGCTACGCTGAGCCACCGTTGGCATTGAGCGGTGCCGCTGATCGTTACGATCATCGTGAAGACTCCGACTACTACAGCCATGCCGGTGCTCTGTTCCGACTCATGAGTGACGAGCAGAAAGCGCTGCTGACCAACAACATTGCCGGAGCCATGGCCGGCGTTTCCGGTGATGTGATTGATCGTCAATTGCAGCACTTCTTCAAGGCCGATCCGGCGTATGGAGAAGCAATTGCAAGGGCGTTGGGTGTACAGCTTAACGAAGTCTAAACGAGAAGCAGAACCGCCCTCATTTGGGCGGTTTTTGCGTTATTTGAACCACTTTTCTCAGAATATCTTCGCTTTTATCGCGTAAACGGAGTGACCAAACAGTCGCCTTGGTTCAAACTACAGACTTTCATGCAGGGAGATGTAGGGCGATGCAAGGGCACCCAGACGTAATCGATTACCTCAACACGTTGCTGACCGGCGAACTGGCGGCGCGTGATCAGTATTTCGTCCATTCGCGGATGTATGAGGACTGGGGTTTCACCAAGCTCTACGAACGCATCAACCACGAGATGGAAGAAGAGGCCGGGCACGCTGATGCCCTGATGCGTCGGATTCTGATGCTCGAAGGCACGCCGCGCATGCGTCCCGACGACCTTGATGTTGGCACCACTGTGCCGGACATGCTCGCCGCTGACCTGCGACTTGAATATAAAGTCCGCGCCGCGCTCTGCAAGGGCATCAAACTCTGCGAGCAACACCAGGACTATGTCAGCCGCGAGATGCTGCGGGTTCAATTGCATGACACTGAAGAAGACCACACCTACTGGCTTGAAAAGCAGATGGGTCTGATCAAGTTGATCGGTCTTGAGAACTACCTGCAATCTCACGCCTGATTGCTCCCTATACAAAAAAGCCCCTGTCACCGATGAAGTGACAGGGGCTTTTTCGTGGGCCCGATTCAGGCCTTGTCGCGAGCCAGCAGCGGCTTGAGGTAGAAGCCGGTGTGAGATTGCTTCATCTCGGACACTTCCTCCGGGGTACCAACCGCAATGATCTGGCCGCCCTTGGAGCCGCCTTCCGGCCCCAGGTCCACCAACCAGTCGGCGGTCTTGATCACGTCTAGGTTGTGCTCGATCACCACCACAGTGTTGCCGTGGTCGCGCAGTCTATGCAGTACGTCGAGCAATTGCTGAATATCCGCGAAGTGCAAGCCAGTGGTTGGTTCATCGAGGATGTACAGCGTCTTGCCGGTATCGCGCTTGGACAGTTCACGGGAGAGCTTCACCCTTTGGGCTTCACCGCCCGACAACGTCGTCGCCGATTGCCCCAGCTTGATGTAGGACAGACCTACGTCCATCAATGTCTGAAGCTTGCGCGCTAGCGCAGGAACCGCGTCAAAGAACACCCGCGCTTCCTCGATGGTCATCTCGAGGGTTTCGTGGATGCTCTTGCCCTTGTACTTGATTTCCAGTGTCTCGCGGTTGTAACGCTTGCTCTTGCAGACGTCGCACGGGACATAGATGTCCGGCAGGAAGTGCATTTCCACCTTGATCAGGCCATCGCCCTGACACGCTTCGCAGCGTCCGCCCTTCACGTTGAAGGAGAAGCGTCCCGGACCATAACCGCGTGAGCGTGATTCCGGTACGCCGGCGAACAGTTCGCGAATCGGCGTGAACAGCCCGGTGTAGGTCGCCGGATTGGAGCGCGGCGTTCGGCCGATAGGGCTCTGGTCGATATCGACGACCTTATCCAGATGCTCCAGTCCCTTGATGCTGTCGTGGGCGGCCGCCTCAAGCGTCGTTGCACCGTTGAGTGCCGTAGCGCTCAAGGGAAACAGCGTATTGTTGATCAGCGTCGATTTGCCCGAGCCGGACACACCGGTCACGCACGTCAACAGACCTATCGGAATGTCCAGGTCGACATTGCGCAAGTTGTTACCGCGAGCGCCCTTGAGCGACAGTGACAACTTCTTGTTGCGCGGTGTGCGTTTGGCTGGAACGGCAATCTTTACTCGGCCCGACAGGTACTTGCCGGTCAACGAATCAGGATGCGCCATCACTTCGGCCGGCGTCCCTTCGGCAACAATATGCCCACCGTGGACCCCCGCGCCCGGCCCGATGTCCACCACGTAGTCGGCCAGGCGAATAGCGTCTTCGTCATGCTCGACCACGATCACCGTGTTGCCGATGTCGCGCAGGTGCTTGAGTGTGCCGAGCAACCGATCGTTATCACGTTGATGCAGACCGATCGACGGCTCATCGAGGATGTACAGAACCCCCACCAGGCCGGCGCCAATCTGGCTGGCCAGGCGAATCCGCTGAGCTTCACCGCCGGACAACGTGTCGGCACTGCGATCCAGCGAAAGATAGTCGAGGCCTACGTTGACCAGGAACTGCAGGCGCTCGCGGATCTCCTTGAGAATCTTGTCGGCAATTTCACCGCGACGGCCCGTGAGCTTCAGTATGCCGAAATACTCGCAAGCATCGCCAATCGGCAGATTGGTCACCGCCGGCAGCGTCTTCTCGCCCACCCAGACGTGCCGCGCCTCACGACGCAAGCGCGTGCCACGGCAATCCGGGCAGGGCTGGGTGCTGAGGAACTTGGCCAGCTCTTCACGCACTGAAGCCGACTCGGTTTCGCGATAGCGGCGTTCCAGGTTCGGCACGATGCCTTCGAACGGGTGCGAGCGTTTGACGATATCGCCGCGGTCGTTCAGGTACTTGAAGTCGACGTTTTGCGAACCGCTGCCATGCAGAATGAATTTCTGCTGATCCGCCGAAAGGTCGTTGAAGGGCACTTCCAGGCTGAACTTGTAGTGCGAAGCCAGCGACCCGAGCATCTGGAAGTAATAGACGTTGCGCCTGTCCCAGCCGCGAATAGCGCCCTCGGCCAGCGTCAACTCGCCGTTCACCAGACGCTTGATGTCGAAGAACTGCTTGACCCCCAGACCATCGCAGGTCGGGCAAGCGCCGGCGGGGTTGTTGAAGGAGAACAGCTTGGGTTCCAGCTCGCTGATCGCATGGCCGCAAATCGGGCAGGCGAAGCGCGCGGAGAAGATGATCTCTTCGCCGGGCTCGTCGTCCATCGGCGCGACCAGTGCGATCCCGTCCGCCAGTTTCAGCGCGGTTTCGAACGACTCGGCCAGGCGCTGCTGCAGATCGGCGCGGACCTTGAAGCGGTCGACTATTACATCAATCGAGTGCTTCTTTTGCTTATCCAGCTTCGGCAGCTCATCCAGTTCGCAGATCCTGCCGTTGACCCGGGCCCGGACAAAGCCCTGGGCGCGCAGTTCTTCGAAGACCGAAAGGTGTTCGCCTTTGCGCTCGCGAATCACCGGGGCCAGCAGCATCAGCTTGCTGCCCTCCGGTTGCGCGAGGACCAGGTCGACCATCTGGCTGACGGTTTGCGCTTCCAGCGGAATGTCGTGATCCGGGCAACGTGGAATACCCACGCGTGCGTACAGCAGGCGCAGGTAGTCGTAGATTTCGGTGATGGTGCCGACCGTCGAGCGCGGGTTATGCGAGGTCGATTTCTGTTCGATGGAAATGGCTGGCGACAAACCTTCGATGGTGTCGACGTCAGGCTTTTCCATCATCGACAAAAACTGCCGGGCATAGGCCGACAGTGATTCGACATAGCGGCGTTGGCCTTCGGCATACAGCGTGTCAAACGCCAGGGACGATTTGCCGGATCCGGAAAGGCCGGTGATGACGATCAGTTTGTCCCGTGGCAGGGTCAGGTCGATGTTCTTCAGGTTGTGGGTTCGGGCCCCACGAATCAGGATCTTGTCCAAAGTGGCCTCGCTTGGCGGGCGTCGAAAACGTAGGAGTATACGGCCAAATACTGGATGGATGCACACTATCAAACGAGCGGAGTTGTGTCTTACATGAAGAGTCTGTCAGCGGAGCGCGTCAAAGCGTCGCGATATACCCCGTCAATCGATGGGACTGGTAGAATCGCCGCCGGTTCACATGAGGTTTTTCCATGCACGATCCCCACAGCGAACGCATGAGTGGCAGTGAGACCCGCGCAGCAAGCGGGCTGGCCCTGGTGTTCGCCTTCCGTATGCTTGGCATGTTCATGGTGTTGCCGGTACTGGCGACCTATGGGATGGATCTGGCAGGAGCGACCCCGGCCCTCATCGGACTGGCGATTGGCGCTTACGGCCTGACCCAGGCAATCTTTCAGATTCCTTTCGGCTTCATTTCCGACCGCATCGGCCGTCGTCCGGTGATTTACCTCGGGCTGATCATCTTCGCCCTCGGTAGCGTGCTGGCAGCCAATGCCGATTCGATCTGGGGCGTCATCGCCGGACGCATCCTGCAAGGCGCCGGGGCTATTTCCGCCGCAGTGATGGCGTTGCTTTCAGACCTGACCCGCGAGCAGCACCGGACCAAAGCCATGGCCATGATCGGCATGACGATTGGTCTGTCCTTCGCAGTGGCCATGGTTGTCGGGCCGCTGTTGACCCGCGCCTTCGGCCTGTCGGGGTTGTTCCTCGCCACGGGCGGCATGGCGCTGTTCGGCATCGTGATCGTCATGTTCATGGTGCCGCGTTCCACCGGACCGTTGCAGCACCGTGAGTCCGGCGTCGCCCGTTCGGCGCTGATGCCGACGCTAAAGCACCCGGACCTGCTGCGCCTGGACCTTGGCATTTTTGTGTTGCACGCGATGTTGATGTCGAGCTTCGTTGCATTGCCCCTGGCTCTGGTGCAAAAAGCCGGGCTGCCCAAAGAGCAGCACTGGTGGGTCTACCTCACCGCGCTGCTGATCTCCTTCTTCGCCATGATCCCGTTCATTATCTACGGCGAGAAGAAACGCAAAATGAAACGAGTTTTATTGGGCGCAGTGCTGACGCTGATGCTCACTGAGCTATTCTTCTGGCAGTTCGGCGACAGCCTGCGGGCTCTGGTGATCGGGACGGTGGTGTTCTTTACCGCGTTCAACTTGCTGGAAGCTTCGTTGCCATCGCTGATCAGCAAGGTTTCACCGGCGGGCGGCAAAGGCACGGCGATGGGGGTTTATTCCACCAGCCAGTTCCTCGGTTCGGCGCTGGGGGGGATCCTCGGCGGCTGGATGTTCCAGCACGGCGGTTTGTCGGTTGTATTCCTCGGATGCGCCGGCCTGGCTGCACTTTGGCTGGCCTTTGCTGTTACCATGCGCGAACCTCCCTACGTGACGAGTCTGCGCTTGCCGCTGTCGCCCGAGGCGATCCGCGAAGCGGGGTTGGTTGACCGCCTGAAGGCCGTCGTAGGGGTAACAGATGCGGTAATCGTTGCTGATGAAGCGGCGATTTACATCAAATTGGACACAGAACTATTGGATCGCACCACCCTTGAGCGCCTGGTGAACAACCCGGCCGGGGCAGCGTGCGTAGCCTAGGAGAACGTTATGGCCCGTGGGGTTAACAAAGTCATATTGGTCGGCACTTGCGGCCAGGATCCCGAAGTTCGCTACTTGCCTAACGGTAACGCCGTGACCAACCTGAGTCTGGCGACCAGCGAACAGTGGACCGACAAGCAAACCGGTCAGAAGGTCGAGAAGACTGAATGGCACCGTGTTTCGATGTTCGGCAAGGTGGCCGAGATCGCCGGTGAATACCTGCGTAAAGGTTCGCAGGTCTACATCGAAGGCAAGCTGCAGACCCGCGAGTGGGAAAAAGACGGTATCAAGCGTTACACCACCGAAATCGTGGTCGACATGCAAGGCACCATGCAACTGCTCGGCGGCCGTCCACAGCAGGGCGACCAACAAGGCGGGGGCAATAACTACCAGCAGTCCGCCCCGGCTCCACGCCAGCAGGCTCCGCGCCCGCAGCAGTCAGCACCGCAGCAGTCGCGTCAGGCTCCGCCTCCACAGCAGGCAGCGCCACAACCGGCTCCGGATTTCGACAGCTTTGATGACGATATCCCGTTCTGATCCGCAGTTTTTCAGAACCGTAGACAAAAAAAGCGAAGCCATATGGCTTCGCTTTTTTGTTGCCGCTGTTAACCGGCCAACGGGGTCACATTAGCCCGTGCCGAGTGCAGTTTCTTGTAGCTTTCGATCAACCGCAGGTGCCTGTCGAGCCCCTCCAGTTTGGTGCTGGTCGGCGTCAAACCATGGAAGCGTACACTGCCGTCCACCGAGCCGATCACTGCATCCATCCGTTCGTTACCAAACATCCGACGGAAATTGGCCTCGTAGTCTTCCAACTCCAGATCTTCGTCCAGCTTCATCTCCAGCACCGCGTTGACAGCTTGGTAGAACAAGCCGCGCTCAACCGTGTTGTCGTTGTACTGCAGAAACATCTCCACCGCCTCTTTGGCCTCTTCAAATTGCTGCAAGGCGAGATAAATCAGCAGTTTCAACTCCAGGATTGTCAGCTGACCCCAAACGGTATTGTCGTCAAACTCGATGCCGATCAGGGAGGTGATGTCGGTGTAGTCGTCCAGCTCACTTTCCACCAGACGCTCAGCCAGCGCTTGCAGTTCTTCGTCGTCCAGGCGATGCAGGTTCAGGATATCGGCGCGGAAGAACAGCGCTTTGTTGGTGTTATCCCAAATCAGGTCGTCCACGGGATAGATTTCCGAATAGTCCGGGACCAGGATGCGGCATGCCGTCGCGCCGATATGCTCGTAGACCGCCATGTACACTTCCTTGCCCATGCCTTCGAGAATGCCGAACAAGGTCGCGGCTTCCTCGGCATTCGAGTTTTCACCCTGGCCGGAGAAGTCCCACTCCACGAATTCGTAGTCCGACTTGGAACTGAAGAAGCGCCACGACACCACGCCGCTGGAATCGATGAAGTGCTCGACGAAGTTATTCGGCTCGGTCACCGCATGACCTTCAAACGTCGGCTGGGGCAAGTCGTTGAGGCCTTCGAAGCTTCGGCCCTGGAGCAATTCGGTCAGGCTGCGTTCCAGCGCCACTTCCAGGCTCGGGTGCGCGCCGAACGAGGCGAACACGCCGCCGGTACGCGGGTTCATCAACGTGACGCACATCACCGGGAATTCCCCCCCCAGGGACGCATCCTTCACCAATACGGGGAACCCTTGCTCTTCCAGCGCCTGTATACCGGCCTGTATTCCCGGGTACTTCGCCAGCACATCGGCGGGCACATCCGGCAGGGCAAATTCACCTTCGATGATTTCGCGTTTTACCGCGCGCTCGAAGATCTCCGACAGGCACTGCACCTGGGCTTCGGCCAGCGTGTTACCGGCACTCATGCCGTTGCTCAGGAACAGGTTTTCAATCAGGTTGGACGGGAAATACACCACTTCGCCGTCCGATTGGCGCACGTAGGGCAGCGCGCAGATGCCGCGTTCTTCATTGCCCGAGTTGGTGTCGATCAGGTGGGAACCACGCAACTCGCCGTCGCGGTTGTAAATCTTCAGGCAGTGCGCGTCGAGTATTTCGCTCGGCAGCTCATCTTTACGGCCAGGCTTGAACCAGCGTTCATCCGGGTAATGCACAAACGGCGCGTTGGCGATCTCTTCGCCCCAGAACTGGTCGTTGTAGAAGAAGTTGCAGTTGAGTCGCTCGATAAACTCGCCCAACGCCGACGCCAGCGCGCCTTCCTTGGTTGCTCCCTTGCCGTTGGTAAAACACATCGGCGAGTGCGCATCGCGGATATGCAGCGACCACACGTTGGGCACGATATTGCGCCACGAGGCGATTTCAATCTTCATGCCCAGGTCCGCCAGAATGGCCGACATATTGGCGATGGTCTGCTCCAGCGGCAGATCCTTGCCCGCAATATAGGTGCTCGCCTCTGAGGTAGAAGCAGGCATCAGCAACGCCTGCGCATCGGCGTCGAGGTTTTCCACCTCTTCGATCACAAACTCAGGCCCGGCTTGCACCACTTTTTTCACGGTGCAACGGTCGATGGAACGCAGGATGCCTTGGCGGTCCTTGTCGGAGATGTCCGCGGGCAACTCGACCTGGATCTTGAAAATCTGGTTGTAGCGGTTTTCCGGGTCAACAATGTTGTTCTGCGACAGGCGGATGTTTTCGGTGGGAATACTGCGAGTGTCGCAGTACAACTTCACGAAATACGCCGCACATAACGCCGATGACGCCAGGAAATAGTCGAACGGACCCGGCGCCGAGCCATCGCCCTTGTAGCGGATAGGTTGATCGGCCACCACCGTGAAGTCGTCGAACTTGGCTTCAAGTCGAAGGTTGTCGAGAAAGTTGACCTTGATTTCCATGGGGGATTACCAGAATAACGGCTAAACGAATGGCCGCCATTATCCGGCATTTCAGCCATAAGTCTTGCGGGCGTCTGTCGATATGTCCTCACCGGGCCTTTTTAGTGGGCGATGGAGCGGTCAGTCGAGTATCAGATGCGGCAAGAACCGGCTCGAATCCTTGGTGATCAAGCTGTTGTCCTCACGTACACCGATCCCCGCCGCCTGATCGCCGATTACCCAGGAGCCAATCAACGTAAAGCTGTCGCCGAACTGCGGAAGCGGCGCGAACTCCTGAAGGATAAACGGCGCATCGGTGTAGGGGCCGTCCTCTTTCACGATCAGGCCGTCAGCAGTTTGCAGCTCGATATTGGCACCTTCCCGGGAGAAGAACGGCTTGCGCACCCAGCCTTTTGGTACGGCTTTGCCCGGCTCGGTATCCAGGTGCGCCGCGAGCAGGTTTGGATGACCTTTGTTGAATTCCCACAACAGCGGCAGGATGCCTTTGTTGGAGATGATGGATTTCCAGGCCGGTTCGAAAAATTGCGTATCACTCTGGGCAATCGCTGCACCGAAGGGCTCGTGGAAGATGAACTCCCAGGCGTGCAGCTTGAACAGGTGAGGGATCCAGCGATCTTCGAGGTCGACGAAACGTCCGTCACTGGTCAGGCCGATGTCTTCGATATCGATGTGGCGTGATTCGATGCCGACCTTTTCCGCCACCAGCCGCAGGTAGTCGGTGGTGCCCTTGTCTTCGACCGAGTCTTTCATCGAGGCAAAATAGAAGGGTTGCTTGAGCTGCAATTGAGCGAAGGCCTGATGCAGTTTGGTGTCGATGCTGTTGAACTGGTCGGCATGCTTGGGCAGCAAGCCGCGTTCGATGCATTGCTCCAGCCAGCCCCACTGAAACGCCGCCGCCTCATACAGGCTGGTCGGCGTGTCGTAATTGAGTTCCAGCAACTTGGCGGGCCCGGTGCCGTTGTAGGAGAAATCCATGCGCCCGTACAGGTGCGGGTGACCTTCGAGCCATGAGGTGCGCACCATGTCGAAGAATGGCGCGGGAATGCTCAGGCGCTCCAGCAACTCCTCGCTCTGAACCACGCGGGCCACCAGGTCCATGCACATCCCATGGATCTCGGTGGTCGGGTCTTCGAGATCGTTCTCGATCTGCTTGAGCGAGAACTGGTAATACGCGCTCTCATCCCAGTAGGGTTCGTTGTCGATGGTGTGGAACAGAAAGCCGAGATTCTCGGCGGTCTGTTTCCAGTCAGGACGCTCTGCGCAATGGATCTTCTTCATGGCCCGGTTTCCTTAACTGCTCGATCCGCCGCCGCCCCAGCCGCTGCGTGCACTGGCCTTGCTGCCGAAGCCGCCACGGGAGGTGGACGAGGCAACGGAGACCGGCTTGCTGGTAGAAGAGCGAACCGAGTCGGCGTAGTTGCTGCTGCCGTACCTTGCCTGATTGGACTTGGTGAACGTCGAGCCCTTGGCAATCCGCTGGCTGAGCGTCGAGTTCGAGTAGCTGCCGCGGTCATCGCGATAGCGGTAGACCGGCTCGGAGTAGTAACTGTTGCGGTTGCTGCTCAGCATGTTGCCGATCAGCAGGCCGGTCAGCAGGCTGCTGGTGGAGAAGCCCGAGCCACCCGTGTTTGCCGCTTCCGAGGCGGGTAATTGAGCCTTGGCCGCGTCCACCTGGGATTGCGTCACCTGGCCATCAGCGGTCAGTTCGAAGCCGCCAAGCTTGGGGATGAACTTGCCGGCGGAATCCTGTTGGCACCAGTCGGCGACGAAGTCGGCATCGCAATCGGCCTGGCTGTCATACACCGGCGCAATGCGGCGATGCTCGGCCATGGCCGTCATGTAGGCGTCCGAGCACACGTCCACCGGGAGCTTTTCATCGGCACACTGCTGAACGGACTGGAAGTTGTACTTCTTCTGCACCGCGTAGGTTTTTTCCGTCGGCCCGCAGCCTGATATCGCCATGGCGACCGACGCTGCCAGCGAAAGCTGAACGTACTTGCTTCGTTTCATCGGGATCTCCGGGCGCAATCAGTTCTGGGAAGGAGTCATGCACGCGGCGTTCAACATGCCGACGCTGATGGCCACGGCTGCCACGTAGATGCCCGCCGCGATTTCACCTTTCTTGATGCGCTCGGAGGTGCCTTTGAGCACCAGGCTGGTGACCAGAAATGCCAGCAATTGAACGAGGGCTGCGATGACTGCCCAGACCACGAAGTCGAGGATGCTGATCGAGTACGCAATCACGTTGCTCGCCGGAATGGCGAAACCGATGATGGCCCCGCCGAGGGCGATCGCAGCGGCTACGTTGCCGGAACGGATCAGTTCGAATTCCTTGTGCGGGGTGATGCGGGTGTAGATGAACTGGAACAGTGCGAACAATACCGCGGCGCCGAGGATGTACGAAACAAACCCGAACACGGCGGCTTTGTTCAAGGAGATAGAGAGTGCTTCTAGCATGGACTGCTTCCTTTTTTAGAACGTATTCAGGTCGGTTGTGTACAGCGAAATGCCCAGCGACGTGCTCAAGCTGATGGTGCCTTCGGCGTCTTCCTCAACGGAAAACAGCAGGAATTCCCGGCGGTCGGTCAGGCCGGTTTCGCGGGCGTACAGCATCGAACGGTGCTCGATGCCGTAGGACTCCTCCGGGTTTTTCAGCTGCTCGCTCAACGCCACCAATTCTGTCTGGCCATCCTCGGTGCCCCATTCGCGGGTGTATTCGACGCCGTTGTGGGTGTAGGTCGGCAGCCCGATCAGACTTTGCGGACCGGCCAATCGGCGCAACTCCGCTTCACTGCTGATGGTGATGTAACTGAGGTAATTGAACAGGATGACCGACTCAACCTGCCCGGCGATTTCGCCGGTGGTATGCACCTGCAGCCAGTAGTCTTCCTCGTTCATGTAGTAGCGTGACAGCCAGGTCGACTGCCCGAGATCGACGGTGCCGTTGCTCCAGATCTGCTGCGAGCCCGGGATGGTCACCGTGGTGTTGCCGTCGAGCAACAATTTCAGGGTGGTGTCGAACATCACGCCTTTGCCCAATGCCAGGTCCAGCGGACCGGTGACGGGCAGGGATTCGCTGGCGGTCCATTTCGACTCTGTCGTCGCGTTCGGGGCCTCAAGCCCCATCAACTGTTTAAACCATCCCATTGGAGATTTCCTTGAGGCGAGTGGAGGCGATGTAGAAGAGCTCGCCGCCCTCAACGCGTGTGGCGCCGGGCGGGTTGATCGACGGTTGTCGGGCGCCTTTGGCGCGATAGCCGATGAGCGTGGCGTTGTGATGTTCTTTCATCCGTGTGTACAGATCGCCAAACGTCGCTTCAAAGGCCTCGGGCAGTTTCATCAGGTATTGAGTGGCGCCCTGGCCCACGCACAGCAGTTCATTGATGACCACTGACGAGCCCGGATCCTGCGAGGCGCGCACCAACATCTCGATGGCCATGCTGGAAGTGCATTCCAGGCTGGGCGCGTAGGCGCTGGCGAGCGCAGCGATTTCACTGTCATTGAAGTGGGCGACCACATGCCCGACAGGCTGCAGTTGATTGACCGCCAGCACGGTGGCCAGGGTCAGGTCGTCTGAATGGGTTCGCACCAGAACGCGCTCGGCACCGGGAACGCCCGCGCGCAGCAACAAGGCCACGGAGGACAGGCTTTCACCTTTGATGAAGCTCGCTTTGCCCGGCATCGGGTTTTCTTCAAGGGTGCAATCGCAAATGACGATCAGGTTGTCGTTCGAGGTTTCGTCCTGGAGCAACAACTCAATGACCCGCTCGCTGGACGCGCCTTCCCAGCCGATGAGAACCGTATGGCCGACCTTGCCGGTGAAATCGCCTTTGCCCTTCATGCCTTTTCTCCATGCATCGATGACGCTGCTGGTGGTTTTGCCGATGGCTGCCGTCAGCAGCGCAATGCCCCCGAGCATGACCCAGGTGGCCACGAATATCCGTCCCGCCGCTGTCTGCGGCGCGAGATCGCCATAACCGACGGTGAGTGTGGTGGTCAGATAGAAGTAAGTAAACGTGGCGGGCGCGGTGAGGTGTTGTTCGCCCAATAACACCAGGCCCAGATACGCCGTGCTCAGGTGTACGCCCAAGGCAATGACCAGGCCTGCCCAGCCGAAACGGTGGAAGAGGGACGAGGCATACATGCGCAATAAAAGGAAAATCGACATTTCGTCCCTAACTCCGTGGGTACTTGTTCCTGGCGACGTCATCGCCTCGGCGTCTGACTGCGCAAGTGCGTTCAACCGGCGGCATTAAACCTGTTGCGCGGCGCCGAGAAAAGTACCTTGGCTGCAATAAATCCGGCGAGTGCACCAAACAGATGGCCTTCGAAGGAAACACCCTGGCGAGGCAGGAAGCCAAAAATCAGACCGCCGTAGAGCAGGGCCACGACGCCGGCTGTTATCAGGTTGCCCCAGCTCCTGTGGAACCAGGCGCGGGACAAGAGGTATGCCCACAGTCCGAACACCCAGCCGCTGGCGCCGATGTGTACGCCTGCAAAGCCGAACAGCCAGACCAGCGCGCCGCCCAGCAGAATAATGATCGCGCTGACCGCAATGAACCGGTTGAGTCCTTCGATGATGACCAGGGTACCCAGAATCAAAAAGGCAATCAGGTTCGCGCTCAGGTGCGCAAAGGAAGCGTGCAGGAATGGCGAGGTGATGATGCCGAGCAGACCGTGCACGGTTCTCGGGATCAAACCGAAGGCCATGAGGCTGTAGCCGGTCGCGACGTTGAACAGTTGCAACGCGACCATGAAGAGCGCCAGGCCTGCGATTGTCTTGAAACCCTTCAGGGCATCCATCCTTGACCTCGACAGTTGAATGTCTGTCAGTTCAGCACATTCCATGTAGAAGCGAGCCTGCTCGCGAAGGGGGAGTGTCAGTCGACATCAATGTTTTCTGACAAACCGCAATCGCTAGCAGGCTAGCTCCCACAGGTTATGCGTTCGACTCGAGAGTCGGTTATTCGGCCGATTTTTGCTTCAGGCGCTCCAGGATCGCATTGGCGCTGCCTGCGTCCGGGGTGATGCCGGCATCGCGCAGTTTGCGTTCCAGGTCAGTGCCCGTCGACGCATCGGCCAATTGGTCCTGGGCTTCCAGTTCAGCGGCGCGTTGCTGCTGCTTGGCCTGCAAACGGTTCAGCGTACCGACGGCGGTTTCCAGCTTGCCGTTGGCGCCGCCACTGGCAATCGAAGCGCTGACCTGGGCTTTCTGTACGCTTTCGCGCGCCTTGGCCATGTCCACTTGCTGGCGCAGGCTTTTGATGCGGCTTTCAGCCTTGGTGATGTCTTTGCGCATGTTTTCAGCGTAACCACCAAACTCGGTGGCCTGCTTTTGCTCGACGTCCAGCTCGTTGGTCAGGGTCGAAATGGCTTCGGCCACTTCCAGGGCCAGGTCTTCACGGTTGGCCTGGATGGCGGCCAGAGCCTTGGATTCCAGGTCCTTGATCTTGGCGTTGTACTCGCTGACGCGGTCAGCCGACAGTTTGTGCTTGGCCATGATGGTGACGAGCTCACGCTTGGCGTTGGCCAGGGCGCTGTCCGCATCGCGAATTTCCTGATCGAGGATGCGCAGGGCCTGTTGGTCGACGATCGATTCGCCGACTTCGTTGGCACCGCCACGCAGCGCGGTGAACAATTTGCTCCAGATGGACTGAGTCATTGGATATTTCCTGTTCCCGAATAATTAATTGAAGAAACGTTCGAAGGCTTCGCTGGCGCGCTGGACGTTGTCGACCAGGGTTTTGACCTCGGTCACGATGTTCGTCAGGCTGGAGTCGGAGCTCAGAGCGCCGAACATGTTGTAGACAATCTGCCCGTTCGGCATGGACTCGATACCGATCGAGGACAGCGGGAACATCTCCCGGCTGCGCAGCACGGCGTCATTGAAGGCCGGTACGTCATTGATGGACTCGATGTCGACCAGAACGGTGTCGACGATGATCTGTTCGCCCACCACCGCGATGTAAATCGGCAAGCCACCGAAGTCGTTCATTTCCAGCTTGATGCTGGACTCGGAGCCTTGAACGAGAGAAAGCGTGATGTCGTTTGAAACCACTTCGTCCAGGGCTTGAAGGGCGCTGAAGAGGCGGTCGATGTTCCAGTTTGTACCTGCGCTCATGTAATTCTCCGACATGAATGAGCCAGCCAGAATCGGTTGGCGAAGCTGTTTCTCCATCTGCTTGAGCAGGCTTCGGTTTTCGGGAAGCACCCAAGTCTCGTGTTTCACATAACCGGCGGCACCCAGGCCCGCGCGCATCTGCTTCATGTAAAAGCTCGATGGTTTTTTCGCGGACGGTTTGGAGCGCTCTCCCTTGCGGCTTGCCGAATCGGTATCGGGCCCTGTGGGAGGACTCGATGGAGAGCTGCTTTTCATGGGGCTGACCTCGTTGTGAAAAACTCACGCGTGAGAAACACTACAGGCAATTTTTGCCACGCTCAATAGCTCACGCGTGAGATTTCTTGTCATACATTTTCCGCTCCATGAAAAAGGCCCGCAGCGCTAAAACGCTGCGGGCCCTTTTTGGAATTTGATCAATACGTTATGTGGTTAGTGGTTAGCCGCCAGGAATTCATCAGTGGAAATCACGCTCGCATAGGCGAAACCCAGGGCCGACATGAAGGCGGCGTGAACATGGGCGGCGGACACCGTAACGCCGTTGAATTCCAGATCGCGTGAGGCGCAGGCGTCGTGGATCACCGTGACGGTGTAGCCAAAGTCCGCGGCGGCGCGGGTGATGCCGTCCACACACATGTGGCTCATGCTGCCAACGACCACCAATTCCTTGATGCCTTGCTCGTCGAGGATCGATTTCAGTTCGGTTTCACGAAACGAGTTGACGAAGTGCTTGAGCACCACCGGCTCATCGGCACGGTTCAGAACTTTGGGGTGCAGCTTCGCGCCTTCGGAACCCGGGGTGAAGAAGGGGGCTTCTTCGGAGGTGAATTCGTGGCGGATGTGCACCACCGAATCACCCGCGTCGCGAAACGCTTTGAGCAGACGGGCGGCGTTGTCGGCGGCAGCGTCGGCGCCGACCAGCGGCCACTTGCCTTGAGGGAAGTAGTCGTTTTGGATATCAACTACGATGAGTGATTGCTTGGCCATGCCTGATTCCTCGAAATGTGTGGGTTGGGCGTGGAAAGAAGTATTGTCCGTGGCAGGCCTTCCGAGGATTGGCCGCACCGACAATAGAAGGGGGAAAACTGACAATGGACGCAGAAAGGGCAATCGTCGAACTCGGCGTGCTGATTTATCCCGGCGCGCAGATGGCGGCGGTGCACGGGTTGACGGACCTGTTCGGGGTGGCGAACCGGATTGCCGCCGAGCATCAGGCTGCGCAATTGCCGCTGCTGCGGGTCAGCCATTGGCAAGTTGATGGCGAGCAGGCGCCCGAGCGGGTGTACGACAGTCATCCCGGGCCCGACCGCGCCTTGGTGGCGGTGTTGATTCCGCCATCGATTGCCGGATTTTCCGAAGGCCAGGCACCGCAGGCGTTGATCCACTGGATGCGTCAGCAACACGCCCGGGGCGCGACCCTCGGCGGCGTCTGCGTGGGCTCGATTCTACTGGCGGAAAGCGGCTTGCTTGACGGCCGCAGCGCCACCACCCACTGGACCTCGGCCAAAACCTTCGCCGAGCGTTACCCGGCCATCAAGCTCAAGGCGGATACCCCTATCGTCGACGACGGCGACCTGATCACCACCGCCGGGTTGATGGCCTGGTCCGAGTTGGGGTTGCGGCTGGTCGACCGCCTGCTCGGCCCGAGCATTGCCACCGGCACCGCGCGTTTTCTGGTGGTGGAACACAGCGACAGCGCGAGTGAGTGCGGCAGCAATTTTTCACCGATTCTCAGCCACGGCGATGCGGCGATTCTCAAGGTTCAGCACTGGCTGCAAAGCACCGGGGCCACCGATGTATCGCTGACGGCGATGGCCGAGCGGGCGGGGCTGGAAGAGCGCACGTTCCTGCGCCGTTTCCGTGCAGCGACCGGGTTGAAACCCACCGAGTACTGCCAGCATCTGCGGGTCGGCAAGGCGCGGGAAATGCTTGAATTCACCAACGGCACCATCGATCACATTGCGTGGACCGTGGGTTATCAAGACCCCGGTGCGTTTCGCGCGACCTTCAAGAAAATCACCGGGCTGGCGCCAAGTGATTACCGGGCGCGGTTTGGCGTGACGCCGGGTGCAGCTGTCGCGCGGTAGCCAGATCACCGCCAAGCCAAATGTGGGAGCGAGCCTGCTCGCGAAGGCGCAATGTCAGTGACTTAGATGCAGGCTGACCCACGCCGAATTCGCGAGCAGGCTCTCTCCCGCATTGGCTCAGTGCAAGGCTTGGTCGTGCAAAATGCAGGGGTAGAAAAACCCTTCGTGCAGAATAAAACAGGCTCAGTGCCATCACCTTCGCAGCAACTGCCTGATTAGAAACCCGTTTCTATCCAACCCTCAATGGCTTGATCTCTGCACCCCTTCAACTACATTCATCAAAAGCCGATTGAAGGGGGACGCATGACCCCAACAAACCGCAAGAAACTGGTAGTCGCCCACTCAGTCCGCCCCGAGGCGCCCCAGCACGAAGTCGACACCAATCACGCGCTGGCCCGTTGGCTGGCGCACATCCTGGGGCTCAAGTTCGGTGGCAGCTACGACCCCGGACTTCACAAGGCCCGAGATCTTTATCTCTTGCCGACCCAGACCCTGGTCGGCGTCGCTGCCGCCCGGGCATTGGGCGTCACCGGGCCGGAAGATCTGTGGGGCGGTTACGTCGACCACGATTTCATCTGCACCAAAGCCATCAGCCACGGGTTGCGCAATCAACATGCGCACGCCCCGCAAGGCTGGTCTCCGTTGTTTTCCGAGCGTGTGCGCAACGTCGTGCTCGATGGCCTCAGCGTGTTCTCGCTCGACGATGCGCGGCCGGCCGCAGAGCATTTGCTTTACACCGGCCCGATCCGCATCAAGCCGATTCATGCCTGCGCCGGACGTGGGCAGGAAGTGATCAAAAGCCTCGACCAGTTCGACGCCGTTCTGGCTCGCCCCGATGCCAGGGCACTGTTCAGCGAAGGCGTGGTGCTTGAACAGGATCTCGACAACGTCGTCACCCACAGTGTTGGCCAGAGTTTTATCGGCGATAAGGTGCTGAGTTATTGCGGTGATCAATACTTGACCGAAGACGGTCAGGGCGAGCAGGTTTATGGAGGTTCCAATCTGCTGGTGGTGCAGGGGTATTACGAAGACCTGCTGAAACTGGACCTGCCTGACGATGTGCAACTGGCGATCCGGCAAGCGCAAGTGTTCGACAGCGCCGCGGACGAGGCCTATCCCGGTTTTTACGCCTCGCGCCGCAACTATGACATCGCCCAAGGCCTGGACAGCAGTGGCAAACAGCGCAGCGGCGTGCTCGAACAGTCCTGGCGCATGGGCGGTGCCAGCAGCGCCGAAGTGGCCGCGTTGCAGAGCTTCGTCAACAACCCGGGGATGCGCGCGATTCGCGTGTCTTCAGTGGAAACCTACATCGACCAACCGCTGCCGCCGGACGCCATTGAGGTGTATCGCGGGCCCGCGGAAAACAGTGACTTTCTTCTCAAGTACGTGACGGTCAAATCCTATGACGGCTAGAAGCGAAACCATTCAGATCGACATCGACGATGAACAGATGAGCGGGACCTTTCTGAGCCCCAAATCGAAAGTCCCCGGCGTGTTGTTTGTGCACGGTTGGGGCGGCAGCCAGGAGCGGGACCTGGAGCGGGCCAAAGGCATCGCCGGTCTGGGATGCGTGTGCCTGACGTTCGACTTGCGCGGGCACACCGGCGGCACCGGCATCCCGCTTACTCGCGTAACGCGCGAAGACAACCTGCGCGACCTGCTGGCGGCATACGACCGCTTGCTCGCCCACCCGGCGCTCGACACCTCCGCCATTGCTGTGGTCGGCACCAGTTATGGCGGTTATCTGGCCTCGATACTGACTTCATTGCGCCCGGTGCGCTGGCTGGCGCTGCGGGTGCCGGCGCTGTATCGCGACGATCAATGGCATACGCCCAAGCGTGAACTGGACAAGGCTGATTTGCGCGATTACCGCAACACGCTGGTACGCGCCGACAGCAATCGTGCGCTGCATGCGTGCTCGCAATTCACCGGGGATGTGCTGCTCGTGGAGTCCGAGACCGACGACTATGTGCCTCACGCGACGATCATGAGCTACCGCGCTGCGTGCCAGCAGACGCATTCGCTGACGCACCGGATCATTGACGGCGCCGACCATGCGTTGAGCGAGCCGGTGTCGCAACAGGCCTACACCTCGATCCTGGTGGACTGGATTACCGAGATGGTCGTGGGTGAGCGGTTGAGCATTATTCAGTCGAAATGAGTGGTGGGTTTGCGGACGCTTTCGAAGGCTTGCCCGCGAAAGCGTCATCCGCCTCCCCAACAATCTCAGGAAGGTTTCTTGGCAATCCGCAGCGACTTCGCCTTGGCCTCCACCACCAGATACATCACCAACGTAATCAGCAACGGCAAGATGAAATAGATCGCCCGATAAGCCAGCAACCCCGCCACCAGGCTCCCCCGCGACGCTTCATGTTGCAGCAGTGCCACAAACACCGCCTCCAACACACCCAACCCGGCCGGAATGTGCGTGATCACCCCGGCAATCGCACTGATCAGCAACACGCCCAGCACCAATGGGTAATCCAGCTTGCTCGGCAGCAACGTGAAGATCACCGCCGCCATCAGCGACCAGTTCAGCGCTCCGAGGGCCAGTTGCAGCATCGCCATGCGCAAGGACGGCAGGTTGATTTCCACCCCGCGTATCGCCCATTCCCGACGTTTGGAGAACTGGCACGCCGCCAGATATCCCGCGCTCACCAGGAGTAACAACACGCCCACAACTTGCAAGGCACCGCTGCTCAACTTCCAGCCCGGCGGCATTCTGACCAGTCCGCTGCTGAACACGGCGCCCGCAATCACCATGTAGCCGAACCAGTTGGTCGCCAGGCTCAGCCCGAGGATTTTCGCGATGTTGCTTTTGCTCACCCCTAGCCGCGAATACAGGCGATAACGCATGGCAATCCCGCCGACCCACGCGCTCAGGTTCAGGTTGAAGGCGTAGCTGATGATCCCCACCGGCAGGATCTGTTTCCAGGTCAGGTCCTGGCGGATGTAGGTGCGGCCGATCAGATCAAAACAGGCATACACCAGAAAACTCACCAGCGTCAGGCCGGACGCAATGATCAGCGTGCGCACCTTGAAATTGGCCAGGGTGTGGAACACTTCGTCCCATTCGATGCGCTGGGCAAGCATCGTCAGCAGCACGATCAGCGCCAGGAAAAACAGCATCGTCAGCGGTTTTTTCCAGCGGCTCCAGCGTGTCTTCTTTTCCGGGACAGGTGTTGTGCTGCCGTCTTGAGGTGCCGAGTGCGCTTCAACGCGGTTCATGGTGGTCACTCCCGGCCGGATGGGTGAAGGGTTTCAGGCGTGGTTTATGCGCAGGCAGCCAACCGGCCCATGCCGGGAAGTGACGCAGGAAGTGAAACACCAGAAAGCCGACGGTCATGTGCCAGATCCTTCCGCGCGGCGACGTGTCCGCTGACATGGCTTTGCAGTGGTTATTGCTCAGCACCTCAAGCCGTTCGAACAGATCTTGGTTGAAGGCTCGGTCGCGGATCAACACGTTGGCTTCCAGGTTCATCGACAGGCTTAACGGGTCGAGATTGCTTGAGCCGACGGTGCTCCAGTCCTCATCCACCAGCGCGACTTTGCCGTGCAGCGGGCGTTCGCAATATTCGAAGATCTGCACGCCCGACTTGAGCAAATAGTCGTAGGTCATGCGCGCAGCCAGTTTGGCCACCATCATGTCCGGTTGCCCCTGCAGAATCAGGCGCACGTCGACGCCACGACGAGCGGCGTTGCGGATTTCGCGCAGCAAGCGGTAACCCGGAAAGAAATAGGCGTTGGCGATCACGACCCGGCGTTGGGCGCTTCGCAGCACCTGAAGGTAAACCTCTTCGATATCCGTCCGGTGGTCACCGTTGTCGCGGTACACCAGGCGAACCTGGCCGTCGTGGTCGCTGAAGGCCAGTTCCGAGCGTCGCTGCCGGCGGCGTTGCCACCAGTATTTGGCGCGGGCCGGGCGGCCACATTGCAGCAGCGCGAAGTGATGGATATCGGCCACCGCCGGGCCTTGCACTTCAACCGAGTAATCCTGCTTGGCCTCGGGGCCGAAATCGGCCAGATGGTCGGCGGAAAAGTTGATCCCGCCGATGAACGCAATCGTGCCGTCCACCACCACGATCTTGCGGTGCAGACGTCGGAACCAGTTGGTGCGGATCCCCAGAAGCTTGGGCGCCGGATCGAATATTTGCAGGCGAACGCCGGCCTCGCTCAACGTTGCGAGATAGCCGTTGCTCAACTCGCCACAGCCAAACCCGTCGAGGCTGACGGTGACCCGTACACCGCGTTGCGCGGCTTCGACCAGCACTTGCTGCAGCTCGTTGCCGACCTTGTCCTCGAACACAATGAAGGTTTCCAGGAGTATTTCAGTCTTGGCCTGGCGCATGGCCTCAAACACTCGCGGGAAATAGGCTTCGCCGTTTTCCAGCATTTCCACGAGGTTGTTGCCCTGCCAGCCGTATTCGACGTCGACCACGCCGGGCTCACGCACCGGCGGGGTAGTCGGCACGTGTTCAACGGTGGCTTTTTCCATCGGGGCGCTGCTCATAGCTCGATCTCCACCGACAGCGGTGCGTGGTCGGAAAGGTGTGACCAGGGACGTGCCGCCAGCACTTGCGGACGGCTGGCCTTGAGGTTGCGCACATAGATGCGGTCCAGGCGTAGCGCTGGGAGTCGCGCTGGAAAACTGCGCGCCGGTTTGCCGTGGTGCTCGGCGAATACCTCGCGCAGGCCACAGGGCTTGAGCAACGCATCGGCACGCTGGCGCCAGTCGTTGAAGTCGCCGGCGACAATCACCGGGGCGTCGACCGGAAGGAATTCGAGCCGTCGCGCCAGCAACTTCAGCTGTTCCGTGCGGTGGCTCTCACGCAGCCCCAGATGCACGCAAATGGCGTGCACTTCCAGGCCATCGCCCGGCAGGCGCAGCACGCAATGCAGGATGCCGCGGTTCTCATGGCCGCTGATCGAGACGTCGAGGTTGTCATGGCGAATGATCTGGAACTTCGACAGCAGCGCATTACCGTGATCACCCGCCGGGTACACCGCGTTGCGGCCGTAGGCAAATTGTGGCCACAGCGTGTCGGCGAGGAATTCGTACTGCGGCATCGTCGGCCAGTTGCTGTAGCGCTGCGGATGGTCCTCGTGGGTGCCGTGGACTTCCTGCAAAAACACCACATCGGCGGATATGCTGCGCACTGCTTCGCGCAATTCCGGCAGGATGAAACGCCGATTGAGCGCGGTGAACCCCTTGTGGGTGTTGACCGTCAGTACGGTGAAACGGCGCACGGCGGTGATGACGGGTTGCTGTTCGTCGGTACTGCCGACCGGTTCGGAAATACTCATGACAGCACTCCTTCGGCGACCGGTTCACCGGGACGGGTGGCGAGGTCTTTGTCGAGGTGGAAGTGCTCAAGCAAACGCCGCGCATCGAAAGGCGCGCGGACTTTGATGTCGTTGTCGAAATAGCAGAACACTTCCCGGGACTTGCGTGCTTTCGGCTTTTGCCCAGGTGCAATCAGCTGCGGATCGGCCGGTTGCTGGCCATGGTTCCAGGCGTCGATCCGTTCGCCCCAGCGTTCCAGCGCCTCAGGGGTGTAGCCGCTGGCGTAGAGTTCTTCGGCACCGTGCAGGCGCAGATAGACGAAATCACTGGTGACGTCTTCGCGGTACGGCCATTTCCCGGCGGTATCGGCGATAACCAAGGCCACGTTGTAGCGCTTGAGCAGGCGCACGAATGCTGGATCAATAAAGCTCTCGTTTCTGATTTCAACGGCGTGGCGCAGCGGCTTTTTCTTGTACGCCTTCATGCTGGCGGGGCCGTGCAGGTGCGAATCGTGCTGGCGGGCGAGGGCGGCTGCTTGCTGGGTGTCGTGGGGTAATTGCTTGAGGAAGCTTTCGAACAACTCGACATCGAATTTGAAGTTGGGCGGAAACTGCCAGAGGATCGGGCCGAGTTTCTCTTTCAGCTCCAGGATCCCGGAGGCAAAGAAATTCGCCAGCGGTGTATGAATGTCCCGCAGACGCTTGATGTGGGTGATGAAACGTGGGGCTTTGACGCTGAACACGAAGTCCGCCGGGGTTTCGGCGTACCATTGGGCGTAACGCTCAGGCCGTTGCAGGGCGTAAAACGATCCATTGATTTCGATGCTGTTGACCGCCCGGGACGCAAATTGCAATTCGCGCTTCTGGGTCAGCCCCTTCGGGTAGAAACCTCCCCGCCAGGGTGTGTAGCGCCAGCCTGAAATACCAATGTGAATCGCCGCCATGTCGCCTCCCGTCTAATGGTCCTCGGTTGCCTCTGTCTTTTGATGACCGTGGGGCAACCGAGAAAGTTTCGACGGGGCTACGGACGGTGTGCGTTCCGGAAAACCATACCGACCTTCTGTGGGGTTAGTGTCCGGCGACGATGCGGGTCGTGCTTTCGGCGTAGACCGGGCCGAGTCGGTCAAGACGTCCACTCCACGCCGTCAGCGCCAAGGCCGCCAACACCACCAGCCCGCCAATCCAGGCGGTATGGATCAGGCCCATGTGAGCCACGATCAAGCCGCCACCCCACGCGCCACCGGCAATGCCAAGGTTGAAGGCCGCGATGTTCAGCCCCGACGCCACGTCCACCGCATGCGGGGTGTGATGTTCGGCTTGACGCACCACATAGACTTGCAGCCCCGGCACGTTACCGAACGCGACTGCGCCCCAGACCAGCACGGTAGCCAGCGCCAGCCATGGGTTGCCAGCGGTAAAGGTCAACACGAACAGCACCGCCGCGAGCAAGGCAAAGATGATTTTCAGGGCGCTGATCGGGCCGCGCTTGTCCGCCAGTTTGCCGCCCCAGATGTTGCCGACCGCCACCGAGATGCCGTAGACCAGCAACACCAGGCTGACCGTGCTGGCGCTGAAGCCGGAGATGTCCTGGAGAATCGGCGCCAGGAAGGTAAAAGCGATGAACGAGCCGCCGTAACCGACCGCGGTCATGGCGTACACCAGCAGCAGACGTGGCTGCTTGAGCACCTGCAATTGCTGCAACAGCGAAGCCGGTTTGCTGTGGGCGATGTTTTCCGGCACGTAGAGCAGGCTGCCGATAAAGGCGATCACGCCCAAGGCGGACACGGCGAGGAAGGTTTCACGCCAGCCGAAATGCTGACCGATGAAGGTTCCCAGCGGTACGCCGGTGACCAGCGCCACGGTCAGGCCGGTAAACATGATAGCGATCGCACTGGCGGCTTTTTCCTTTGGCACCAGGCTGGTGGCGATGGTCGAGCCAATCGAGAAAAACACCCCGTGGGCGAGGCCGGTGACGATCCGCGCCAGGATCAGCGATTCGTAGCTGGGGGCTTTCCAGGCCAGCAGGTTGCCAAGGGTGAACAGCACCATCAGCGACAACAGCAGCAATTTGCGCGGGACTTTGCCGGTGAGGGCGGTCAGCACCGGGGCGCCAATGGCGACGCCCAGGGCGTAGAGACTGACCAGCAGGCCGGCGGACGGCAGGCTGACGCCGAGGTCGGCGCCGATGGTGGGTAACAGGCCAACGATGACGAACTCGGTCGTCCCGATGGCGAAGGCGCTGAGGGTCAGCGCGAGCAAGGCAATGGGCATGACTGCAACTCCGGTGGGTTTGATTGATGGAGCGCAGTGTCGGGGTTTGGGTTGTGCGGAAAAATAGAGGGGTGGGCATTTGATATTTGCGTGCAGGTCAAATATCTCGCGGGCAAATGAAACCCTGTGGCGAGGGAGCTTGCTCCCGCTCGGCTGCGCAGCAGTCGCAAATGCCATATCGCACGCTGTATCTGAGGAGCCAGGTTTGCAGGTTTTGGGGGGCGCTTCGCACCCCAGCGGGAGCAAGCTCCCTCGCCACAGGGGAACTTGCTGGCCGTTATCTCGGGGTGAAAACCGAACTTGCCCGCCATTTCCCGATCAGTTCCTTACAGACCCTTCCCAAGGAGCTTCCCGTTTTGCTCAAGTTCAAGACCGCGATACTGCTGGGGGCGTTGCTGTTTCTGGGCAGCAACGAGTTGGAAGCCGTCACGCTGCCGGGTGTCCCCGCCGCTGCCGAGGAGCCTGCTACGCCTGAACCGTTGGTCCAGGGCGGCCTGCTCGGGGCCATCAGCTCCAGCATCGACGACGTTCAGGACAAGCTCGACCTCAACGAAGACCTGGTCGATGCCTGGCGCCTGCGGGCGGACCGGGCGGCGAATGAGGTGGATAAACTGGTCAATCGACCTTCTAACCGTTCCGGCTGGAGCGTGATTGGCGACTTCCTGATGCTGTCCGGCGTCTGGCTCGGCAGCTTTGCCTTGCTCACCGTGCTCGGCGGGATACTCGCCAAACGCTTGAATCAGGGCCGCTTTCTGCGAACCCGCCAGCGCAGTCAGGACCTGCTCAATTATGTGTTGCCTTACACTCTACCGGCCCTGATCTGCTTGCCGTTGACCCTTTACGTCAGCCATTTCCTGCCTGCCTCGGTGGGCCGTGCGCTGGCGCTGTGTTTCGCCTACGCCACCAGCAGCGGCATTTTTTCTACCTCGATGCTGCTCTGCGTGATTGTCATGTTCAACACCGGCCACAAGCGCACGGCGGTGCAGATCATCCGCGATTTCTGCCCACGACCGCTGTTCCTGATCGGTTTCCTTGCCGCGCTCAGCGATGCGCTGACCAGCCCGCAGATCGCCCGGCAACTGGGCGGTAACATCACCAGCAGCGCTGCCGTGCTCACCGGTTTTTTCGTCTCGATCATCTTCGGCTTATTGGTGATTCGATTGAGGCGCCCGGTGGCGCATCTGATCCGTAACCGGCCCTTGGCCCAGCGCCTCAAACAGCCGTCGCTGCAGGAATCCCTGCGGATCTTTTCCGGGCTCTGGTACTGGCCGATCCTGCTGATGGTGATGGTTTCGGCGATCAACCTGCTCGGCGTCGGCGATGACAATCAGAAGGCGCTGCGCTGTGCGTTGTTCACCACTATCCTGCTGATCGCCACGGTGTTTCTCAGCACGATTTTCCAGCACATGTTCAAGTCGCGCCAGGTTGAAGCGATCCAGCGCAGCAGCGCTTACAAGGAGCGTTTTCTCAGTCTGCTGCATGCGCTGCTACGAATCATCATGGCCGTGGCTTTCATCGAAATCCTTGGGCGGATCTGGGGCGTGTCGCTGTTCGAATTCGCCGAGCAAAACAAGGTAGGGCGGGCGATCAGTGATTCGTTGAGCAGCATGGGGCTGATCTTTCTGGTGACCTGGTTGCTGTGGGTGGTGCTCGATACGGCGATCCAGGAAGCGCTGAAACCACCGGTCAACAAACGCACGACGCAGCCGAGTACGCGGGTCAAAACCATCCTGCCGCTGCTGCGCAACGCAATCAAAATCATCCTGGTGGTGATCTGCGCAATTACCACCATGGCCAACCTTGGGATCAACGTTGCGCCGTTGCTGGCGGGTGCCGGGGTGGTCGGCCTGGCCATCGGTTTTGGTTCGCAGCAATTGGTGCAGGACGTGATCACCGGGTTGTTCATCATCATCGAAGACACGCTGTCGATCGGCGACTGGGTGGTGCTCGACTCCGGCCATGCCGGGACGGTCGAAGGCCTGACCATCCGCACCTTGCGCCTGCGGGACGGCAAGGGTTTCGTGCACTCGGTGCCGTTCGGGCAGATCAAGGCCGTGACCAACCAATCGCGGCAGTTTGCCTATGCGTTTTTCTCGGTGCAGTTCACCTACGACACCGATGTCGACAAAGCGATCGAACTGATCCGTGAGGCGGGGGATTCGATCCGCGAGGACGCGTTTCTCAAGTACAACCTGCAAGGGCCACTGGATGTGTTTGGCGTCGACAAAATGGACCTCAACGGCGTGGTGCTGACGGCGCAGTTCCGCACGGTGTCGGGGGGGCAATATGCGGTGAGCCGGGCATTTAACCAACGGTTGAAGAAGCTTGTGGATAACAGCCCGTGCGTGCATTTCGCGCAGACTTATCCACAGCAGGTTTTGATGCCGAGGCAGGCGATGGCCGGGCAGGAAGACGACGGGCCGGCGCCGGAGAATTCGCCGGTGTTGTTACCGGATCAGCCGCGTACTCAATAACACCGCAAACCTTGTAGGCGCGAGGCTTGCCCGCGAAGTGCGCACCGCGGTGTATCAGTAGAACAGTGTCTTCGTTCTTCGCGGGCAAGCCTCGCTCCTACAGGGGATTGTGGCGGATCAGCTTGCTGTGTAATTCAGCAGCCGATTGCTGATCCAGCTCGACCCAGAAAACCTGCTTGCCGGCAATCTCGGCCGCCGCCGGCAACCCATCTCGATACACTAGCCGATTACTCGCCAACGCCGGCACCTTCGCTCCGGGCAGTAACGTCCCGGCAAGGTTCAGCGGATCAACCCCGCATACCGCGATCAAACTCCCGTCATGCGGTCGGCGCCGGACTTCGCGCAGCAATGGAATGGCCTCAGGCAACGCAAATTGCTCGCCAGCCAAACCGCTGACAAACCGTCCACCGCGAATCTCCCCCCTAGCCTCCAGCCGATGGAACGTGCGCAGCAATTCCCGCCAACTCGGCAACCAATCCGCTTCCCGTTCCAGCAAGCGCCAGAACACCACGCCGTAGCGTCTCAGCAACGTCATGGCGATGTGTTCCAGGGTGTCGCTCGGCGTCGGCGTCGGGCGCTTGTTATCCACAACCGGCGCGGCAGGACCACGTCGCAGCAAGGCCCAGCGCCCGGCATCGTCCATCCCGCCGACAAACGCCCCACGCCCACGTCGGCTGCTGCGGTTCTGTCGCTTGCTGGCCGGGGTGATCAGCGCTCGCAGGCCGGCGAAACTGTCGGCGTTCACCAGTCCGGCGCCGACCAGTTCCTGCAAGGCGATTTCCAGCTCGGTGCGCAGCAGGTGCGCCTCGTGAATCAGCTCATCGAAAAACAGCGCGCCATGTTGGCTGAGTGCTTCGTAGACCTTTTGCGTTTTGGGCGACAGTTCGCTGACCGGGGTCTGCTCGGTCAGGCTGCTCCACAACCCGACCTGGCTGCGCGGTAGCAGCAGAATCGGTGTACTGCGCAACGCCGTGCCGGCCGTCTTGTTGCGCGCGGTCAGGCGGGTCCAGACTAGCTTGCCGCTGCGGCACAGGTCGTCCAGCCAACTTGCCGAATAGCCTTTGATCCGCATCGGCAGAATGTCGCTGTCCCAGGCTGAAGCGGCAGCGGGATAGCCTTCGAACTGCGCGACGATGGCCGGCAGCACCGCGTTGCCCTGGCCTTGCGTCGCGGCGGACAAGTGCTGCCAGTCGAACAGAAAGCGCATGAAATCCTGCAACGCCACCGGTTCGATTTCCCGTCGCAGACGCTTGACCGTGTAGCGATGAATCCGCGCCAGCAGGTGCCGCTCACACCATTCGTCCTCGATGGCGCCAGGGGTGAATTGACCACGCAGCACATAACCTTCGCGCTCCAGTTGCGCCAGCGCTTGGGTGACTTCAATGGCCGGCAATCCCAAAGGTTCGGCAATCGCTTGCAACGGCAGTGGGCCAAACGCACTGAGCCGCGCGCGAATCACTTCCAGCACGGCTTCGTCCGTTTCCCAGACCTCATCAAATCCCGGTAGCGCCTCCAGCGGAGGCAGCAAATCTGCCTGTGGATAAATCGCCCGCAGGCAGGTCAGACGCTCCAACGCCAACCACAGCGATTGCCCGGCATTGAGCTGCAAACGGCTGGTGCGACCGCTTGCAGCGAGGACGTTGAGCCAGTCGAGCCAATGCGCATTGGCCTGTGCCTCGGCATCGGTGATGCACGCCAGGCTCATCAAGGCTTCGTGCATTTCATCGACGCCTGTCGGGGCTGGCCAGGCTTCGTCGCGCACCGCTTGAATCGCTTCGGCATCCAGCGCACCGAGGTCGTCGGTGGACTGCGGGTCGGTCCAGCGCCGGTTGAGCACCGCTTGGGTGCGGCGTTCTTCCAGCGGCGCATCGTCGAGAAAGGTATAGGGGCGGGCGCTGAGGATTTCTGCTGCCAGCGGCGAGGGCGCCGGCAAATCGCGGCTGATCAGTCGGACGTCGCCGCTTTCCATACGCCGCAACAACGCCAGCCAGCCTTCGCTGTCCATGGCCTCGTGCAGGCAATCGTCGAGGGTTTGCTCCACCAGCGGATGCTCGGGCACTTCGCGTTCACCGGCGAGGTTTTCCACGCAGGCAATCTGATCGGGAAACACGCTGGCGATCAGGTCTTCGCTTTTCATGCGCTGGATCTGCGGCGCGACTTTGCGCCCTCCGGTGTAACGCGGCAGCGCCAGTGCGACCCCGGCGTTCCAGCGCCAGCGCACGCCGAACAGCGGCGCATCGAGTATCGCCTGTATCAACAGGTGCTCGGCGGTGTTGCTGTGAACATAGCGCCAGACGTCGTCGAGTTCGAAGCTGTGGCTGGTGGACAGCGACAGCACGATTGCGTCTTCGCTGGCGGCGGCCTGCAATTCGAAGTTGAAGGTGCGGCAGAACCGCTTGCGCAAGGCCAGGCCCCAGGCGCGGTTGATGCGACTGCCGAACGGCGAGTGGATGATCAGTTGCGTGCCGCCGGATTCGTCGAAAAACCGTTCCATCAGCAGCGTGTCTTGCGAGGGCAGGGCGCCCAATGTCAGGCGTGCGCGGGCCAGGTAATCCACCAGTTGCTCGGCGCTGGCGAGGTTCAGGCCGAGGGTGTCGGTCAGCCAGTCGATGGCCGGTTGCAAGTTACCCGGTGTGGCGCCGAGCAGGTCATCGAGCTGCGCTTGCAGGCGCGCGACGGCGAATGACAATTCAGCGCTGCGTCCCGGTGCTTCCCCAAGCCAGAACGGAATGGTCGGCGGCTGGCCCTGAGCATCTTCGACCCGGACCTTGCCGGTTTCGACGCGCAGGATCCGGTACGACGTATTGCCCAACTGGAAGATATCCCCGGCGATGCTTTCCACGGCAAAATCTTCGTTGACGCTGCCGATGTTCAGCCCCTGAGGCTCCAGCAGCACGCTGTAATCGGCGTTGTCCGGAATCGTTCCGCCGCTGGTCACCGCCGTCAGTTTGCTGCCCCGACGACCGCGCAACGTGCGGGTCACGGCGTCGCGGTGCAGGTAGGCGCTGCGAATCCCCTGGCGACCGTTGTAGCCCTCGGCGAGCATATTCAGCAGCGCCTGGTAATGCTTTTCGTCGAGGTCGGCGTAGGGCGAGGCTTTGCGGAACATCTCCAGTAAGGCCTGCTCCCGCCATTCCTGGCAGCTGACTTCGGCGATGATCTGCTGCGCCAAGACATCCAGCGGCGCCTTGGGAATCTGCAGGGTGTCGAGTTCGCCACGGCGCACGCAGTCGAGCAGGGCGGCGCATTCGATCAAGTCATCGCGGGTGGTGGCGAACAAACGGCCCTTGGGCGTGCCGCCGACCTGGTGCCCGGAGCGGCCGACCCGTTGCAGAAAACCGGCAATCGAGCGCGGCGAGGCGATCTGGCACACCAGGTCGACGTCGCCTATGTCGATCCCCAGCTCCAGCGAGGCCGTGGCGATCAGCACTTGCAGCTCGCCGCGCTTGAGCCGCTGTTCCGCGTCGAGGCGAAACTCCTTGGCCAGGCTGCCGTGGTGCGCGGCGACGGCCTCCTTGCCGAGGCGTTCGCTCAAGTGCCGGCTCAAGCGTTCGGCCAGGCGTCGGGTGTTGACGAAAATCAGCGTGGTGCGGTGTTCGCGGGCAAGGGCGGCGAGGCGGTCGTAGACCCGTTCCCAGACATCGTTGGCCATCACTGCCGAGAGCGGCACTGGCGGCACTTCGATGTCCAGATCCCTTGGGCGGGCGTGACCGATGTCGATGATTTCGCACTCGCGGTCACGGCCCACAAGGAAGCGCGAGACCGCTTCGATGGGTTTTTGCGTGGCAGACAGGCCTATCCGCATCAGCGGGACCGCGCACAGCGCCTGCAGTCGTTCGAGGCTCAAGGCCAAATGGCTGCCGCGTTTGCTGGCGGCGATGGCGTGGATTTCGTCGACGATCACCGTGCGCGTGGTACCGAGCATCTGCCGGCCGGAATCGGAACCAAGCAGCACGTAGAGGGACTCCGGGGTGGTCACCAGAATGTGCGGCGCTGTTCGGCGCATGGCCGAGCGGTCTTTTTGCGGCGTATCGCCGGTGCGCACGGCGGTGTTGATCTGCAATTCGGGCAGGCCCATGACGCGCAATTGCTCGGTGATGCCGGCCAGCGGGTTTTGCAGGTTGATCTGGATGTCGTTGGACAGGGCTTTGAGCGGTGAGACGTAGACCACCAGGGTTTCGTCGGGCAACCCGCCTTCATTTTTCAGGCCGCGATGGACCAGGTCGTCAATGACCGCGAGGAAGGCCGTGAGGGTTTTGCCGGACCCGGTGGGCGCGGCGATCAGGGTCGAGCGGTGCTGGCGGATCAACGGCCACGCCCGGGCCTGGGCGGCGGTGACCGTCGGGAAGGTATTGCTGAACCAGGCGCTGACGGCGGGGTGGAAGCCTGCCAGGGCCGCGTCCGTGGGGATGGGCAGATTCATTGGGTAATTTATGCGGGTGGGGGACTGAAGATGCAAGTACCGCTCAAGACCTTCATTGTTTCCAATGGCCTCATCGCGAGCAGGCTCGCTCCCACATTGGATTTGTGTGCGCCGCAGCCCCCTGTGGGAGCGAGCCTGCTCGCGATGGGGTCGGGACAGGCACCACAAATCCCGGGGATCTACACTTTACGGATGACGGTTGCGCACTAAACCCGCAAAATGCAACGATTCCGGCAACTATCAACGACATCGCCCACGGGCGCTGTCGATAAAGCCATCGTTCCAATCAGACTGGGCCTGCTGACTCTATGCGAATGCGCCTTATGTTACTGGGCGGCGGAAATGCCCTTGGGCAGGCGCTGATTCGCCTCGGTGCGGAGGAAGACATCGGTTTCCTCGCCCCCCGCCCACCGCAAGACGGCTGGGATGCCGCGAGCCTGACGCAACTGCTCGACGACACCCGCCCGGACGCGTTGATCAATCTCGCCTACTACTTCGACTGGTTTCAGGCGGAGACGGTCAGCGAACAGCGTCTGGCCGGGCAGGAGCGGGCGATCGAGCGTCTGGCCGAACTGTGCCAGCATCACAACATCGTGCTGCTGCAACCGTCGAGCTATCGCGTGTTCGACGGCTCCCGGGCGACCGCCTACAGCGAAAAAGACGAACCGGTGCCATTGGGCTTGCGCGGTCAGGCCTTGTGGCGGATCGAACAAAGCGTGCGCGCTACCTGCCCGCAACACGTGCTGTTGCGTTTCGGCTGGCTGCTCGATGACAGCCCCGACGGCACACTCGGGCGCTTCCTCGGTCGCGCCGAACAGCCTGAAGAATTGCTGATGGCCGACGACCGCCGGGGCAACCCGACTCCGGTCGACGACGCGGCGCGGGTGATCATTTCGGTACTCAAGCAGCTCGATTGTGCGGCGCCGCTGTGGGGCACCTATCATTACGCCGGGCATGAGGCGACCACGCCGCTGGCGCTGGGGCAGGCGATCCTGACCGAAGCCCGCAGCCTGCATCCGCTGGCCATCGAAGCGCCGACCGCCCAGGCTCACGCCGCGCGCCCGGACGCCGCCGAAGAGCCGCAACACGCGGTGCTGGCCTGCAAGAAAATACTGCACACCTTCGGAATCAAGCCCCGCGCCTGGCGCGCGGCACTCCCGGGCTTACTGGATAGGTTCTATCGCCATGGCTGACGGCCCTGTTTTAATCACCGGCGGCGCCGGTTTTATCGGCTCGCACCTGACCGATGCCTTGCTTGCCAAAGGCCATTCGGTGCGAATTCTTGATGACTTGTCCACCGGCAAACGCAGCAACCTGCCGCTGGACAATCCCAAGGTCGAACTCGTTGTGGGTGACGTCGCCGATGCTGCGCTGGTGGCCCAGGCCATGCTCGGTTGCAGCGCCGTGGCGCATCTGGCCGCGGTGGCGTCAGTGCAGGCCTCGGTGGACGATCCGGTGAAGACTCACCGCAGCAATTTCATCGGCTCGCTGAATGTCTGCGAAGCCATGCGTCAGGCTGGCGTCAAGCGAGTGCTGTACGCCTCCAGCGCGGCGGTCTACGGCAACAATGGCGAAGGCGAGTCGATCGATGAAGACACGCCCAAGGCGCCATTGACACCGTATGCGTCGGACAAACTGGCCAGCGAGTATTACTTCGATTTCTACCGTCGCCAGCATGGTCTGGAGCCGGTGATTTTCCGCTTCTTCAACATTTTCGGCCCGCGTCAGGATCCATCCTCGCCGTATTCCGGCGTGATCAGTATTTTCAGCGAGCGCGCGCAGAAAGGCCTGCCGATCACCGTGTTTGGCGATGGCGAGCAGACACGCGATTTCGTCTACGTTGAAGATTTGGTGGATTTGTTGGTGCAAGCCATCGAGCAACCGCAGGTCGAAGTCGGCGCGGTCAATGTTGGCTGGAACCAGGCAACTTCTCTCAAGCAAATGCTTGAGGCGCTGGAGGTGGTGGTCGGTCAATTGCCCCCGGTGAGTTACGGCCCGGCACGTTCCGGTGACATCCGCCACTCGCGAGCGAACAATCGGCGGTTGCTGGAGCGGTTTACCTACCCTGAGCAGACACCGATGAATGTTGGCTTGGCGCGGTTGTTGGGACGATAGATCGTTCCCACCACGGAGCGTGGGAACGATCATGAAAAAGGCGCCTTTCGAGGCGCCTTTTTTGTGTGTGTGGGTTTAGAACTTGTAACCCAGACCAACCATGTAGATGAACGGGTCGACGTCCACATCGACCTTGGCACGAGTACCCGGCGCCACGGCGTTGTTTTCCACGGTCGCCGTGGTGTCGATGTCGATGTAGCGCACCTGGGCGTTGAGCATGATGTTGTCGGTGATCATGTAGTCAGCACCAACCTGAAACGCCATGCCCCAAGAGTTATCCGCCTTGAAATTGCTGAAGCCGTTGGCTTGTGCTTCGCTGCCGACGTGCTCGTCGTAGATCCAGGTGTAGTTGATGCCGGCGCCGACATATGGCTGGAATACAGACTTCGCGTCCAGTGGGTAGTACACAACGCTCAGGGTTGGCGGCAGGTGTTTCAGGGTGCCGAGTTTGCCGTTGGCTGCGCCCAGGGCGGTGCCTTTGATCTTCACGTCATGCTCGAATGGCGAGGCGGCGAGCAGTTCGATCCCCCAGTGGCTGTCGATCATGTAAGCGAAGTTCAGACCCAGTTGCGTGTCGCTGCTCATGGTCGCCTTGCCACCCAGGTCGGCGCCGGCCAGAGGGCCTTGATCGACCTTGACGCTGGAGCTGTCGGCTTTCGGGTTGACGGTGATTGCACCGGCACGAACCAGGATGTCACCGGCTTCGTGGGCGTAAGCGAGCGGGGCTGCGAGCGCGACGGCAAACAGCGAAGCGCTGAGCAAGGACTTGTGCATAGGAGCTCCAAAGGACGTTAAAAATATTCGATGTCCAATGGTACGGAGGCGTCTGATACGGTCTTTTGACTCAGCTCAATGAAACAGTGATGGCCTTGTTTTTGTTGTGCGGCAGATGGCCTCATCGCGAGCAGGCTCGCTCCCACAGAGATTTGGTGATCCCCTGTGGTAGCAAGCCTGCTCGCGATAGCTATCGATCAAGCAATACAGAATCGCCGGATTCACTCCGGCAATTCATACACGTAAATCTTGTCCGCCTCCATCTGATACCCCGCGTCCGCCAACTCGCTGGTCGACGCTTTGACCTGCAACGCGCCCTCGATCCAGTACGGCTGATACAGCTCATCCAGCTTCACGCCCACTTCGCTTTTCACGTGCACGATTTGGTTCGACGGCGGTGGCGGCACATGGATGCAGGCGCCGAAATACGGCACCAGCAAAAACTCCGTGGTACGACCTTCCTCGCTCACTTCCAGCGGCACGATGTAACCCGGCAAGCGAATGTTCTGCCCGTCGAGGTTTTTCACCACAGGTGCATTGGGCATGTCTTGTTTGGCGGCGGGCGCCGATTCCAGCGCGCTGCTCATCTGCGACAGGTCGTGCAGCGGTGTCATGTTCGGCACTTCCGGTGCGGCGTCCGGCGGGATCATTTCCGACCAGGTCAGCTCTTTCGGCTCGGCCGCCCACAGCGGCAGGGCGACCAGCATCAACAGCGCAAGCAGAGCGCGGGGCATCATTAACGTCCTCATAGTCGGATCGACAGGCCATCGGCCAGGGATTGGCGATACGCGCGCCACGCCGGCACGCTGCCCATCAGCAACGCGGCGATCAGGATGCCACCGAGCAGCGTCCATTCATACTCGCTGGGCCAGGCGAGTGGCAGGTACAAACCGTAATTGGCTTGCACATAGCCTTGGGCGAGGGCGATGCCCACATACAAAAGCCCCAGCCCGGCCATTACGCCGGCCAGCGCCAAGGCAAACGCCTCCAGCACCAGCAACGTCGCAATGTGCCAGGGCCGGGCGCCGACCGAGCGCAGAATCGCCATCTCGCGCCGTCGTTCGTTGAGGCTGGTGAGAATCGCTGTGAGCATGCCGATCAGACCGGTCAGCACCACAAACAGCGACACCACGAACAAGGCTTTTTCCGCCGTGCTCATCAAACTCCACAGCTCTTGCAGCGCCACACCGGGCAGGATCGCCAACATCGGCTCGCCACGGAATTCGTTGATCTCGCGCTGCACGGCGAACGTCGAAATCTTGCTGTTGAGGCCGAGCATGAAGGCGGTGATCGCTTGTGGCGTCAGGTCCATGTTGCGTGCCTGATCGGCGCTGATCCGGCCTTTGCCCTGGGCCGGCACGCCGTTGTGCCAGTCGACGTGAATCGCTTCCATGCCGCCGAGGCTGATGTGCAGCGTGCGGTCCACCGGGGTGCCGGTGCGTTTGAGAATGCCGACTACGGTGAACGGTTTGTCGTCGTGCTTGACCAGGCTGATCACTGCCACGCCGTGGGCCAGAACCAGTTTGTCGCCGAGTTTGTAATGCAGCGCATCGGCCACTTCGGCGCCGAGCACCACTTCGAACGGATCGCTGGCGAAGGCGCGGCCATCGGCCACTTCGAGGTGCTGTTGATGCCCGTATTGGTAGTGCTCGAAGTACGCCTCGGTGGTGCCCATCACGCGATAACCGCGATGGGAATCGCCGAGGGACATCGGGATCGCCCACTTCACTTTCGGGTTGTTGGCGAAGTGTTCGAAGCTGTCCCAACGAATGTTGTTGGTGGCGTTGCCGATGCGGAACACCGAGTACAGCAACAGGTTCACCGAACCGGAACGCGCGCCGACGATCAGGTCGGTGCCGCTGATGGTGCTGGCGAAACTGGCCTTGGCTTCGGTGCGCACCCGTTCCACGGCCAACAGCAGGCAGACCGACAGGGCAATGGCGAACGCGGTGAGGATCGCGGTAAAGCGGCGGTTAGCCAGGCTGGCCAGGGCTAGACGAAACAAATACATCTCAGACCTCGAACGGGGTGGCGGCGCGATTGAGTTCGGCCAGCGACAGATGGCGATCGAACAGCGGCGCGAGGCTTTGATCGTGGCTGACAAACAACAGGCTCGAGCCGGCTTCACGGCATTCGGCGAACAGCAGGCGAATGAAGTTTTCGCGAGCGTCGTAGTCCAGGGCCGAGGTCGGTTCGTCGGCGATCACCAGCTCCGGCTGACCAATCAACGCGCGCGCGGCGGCGACCCGTTGCTGCTGGCCGATGGACAGCGAATCGGCGCGGCGGCTGAGGAGGCTTTCATCCTTCAGACCCAAGTGAGCCAGCAAAGTGGCGGCGGCCTGGTCGACGCTGCCGTGGCGCTGTTTCGCCCGCTCGGCGCGCAGTTTGGAAAAGTGGCAGGGCAACTCGACGTTCTCGCGCACCGAGAGAAACGGCAGCAGGTTGAACTGCTGGAAGATATAGCCGGTGTGATCGACGCGAAAGCGGTCACGCGCGCCGGCGCCGAGTTCGGTCAGCTCCTGGCCCAGCAGGCGGATGCTGCCGCGATCGGGTTTCTGAACGCCCCCAAGCAGGCCAAGCAGGGTGGTCTTGCCACTACCGCTGGGGCCTTTGAGGAACAGGGTTTCGCCGGGCTCCAGGCGAAACGCCGGGATGTCCAGCAGCGGCGGGTGACCGGGCCAGCTGAAGCCCAGGTCGGACAGTTCGATGAGTGCTTGGGTCATAGCGCCGATTTCATGGGTTTTGGGTACTTGTCTCAATGTCACATCCAACACCGATCCCTGTAGGCGCGAGGCTTGCCCGCGAAGAGGCCATCTCATTCAACAGAGATGTTGACTATTAGAATGCCTTCGCGGGCAAGCCTCGCTCCTACAGGGGCGGTGGTGAATTCAGAACTTGAGAGCGGCAGCCTTGGCCGTCACTTCAACCCCTTGCTGCCCGCTCGGGCTGATCAGCTGTACCTGAATCTTCTGAGTGGCTGGGAAAGTGTTGAAGATATTGGCCAAGTCCAGGGTTTTCAGCGCGCCCGGGGCTGAGCAGGTGAATTGGTAATGGGCGTGGATTTCGCTGTGGTCGTGATGATGTTCGTCTTTGGCATCGTGATCGTCATCAGCATCCGGCTTGTCACCGAACAACGGGCTTTCCAGTTCCTGGGTCGCCACTACGCAACCGGCGGCTTTCGGCAAGTTGAACAGTGCCAACGGTTTCTCAAGCTGCGCACGAGCGGCGGCCACTTTGGCCTTGTCGGCGTCAGTGGTGGCAGCGTGTTCGAAGCCCACCAGGTTCATCGCCGGGCTTTCCAGCTCCAGCTCCAGGGTCTGACCGTCCAGCGCTGCATTCAGGCGAGCGACGCCATGTTCGTGGGCGCTGAGGCTGCCGTGTTCATGGTCATGATCATGTTCTTCAGCCGCGTGGGCGACGGTCAGCGGCAACAGGGCGAACGGCAGAGCGAGCAGCAGACGGCGCATGGCGGGTCTCCGAAAGTAAAATGAAGAGTTTGTTATGTAATCTTATAACGAAAGTGCGGGGAGTTTGACCGTCTGCTTGGCGTTGCGCAAGTCACATGGGAGCATGCTCGTCAGAAATGTGCAGGAGCAGACTTATGTTGCGTATACGCGGAAGCATCGGCGACTGGCCGGTGGATTTGACGCTGGAGATGGACGACGGCGATTGGGCGCGGCTTGGTGCGCAGTTGCAGGTGGTCAAGCCTGAGGCCAGTGACGCCCCGGCCAAGCCGGTGAATCAGGATGATGCGCTGTGGCAAATCGCCAAGGATTTGCTGCGCAAGGCCGGGCAATTGAGCGGGCCGGATCTGCTGGATCAGTTGGAAGGACTGACCGGCAGCGCGGCGTCGGGCAAGCGCTTGCTGGTGCGTTTGCGTCATTGCACGGATGTGAAGGTGTCGAGCGGCGGGGATACGCCGCTCTATAGCTGGATCAACGCAGGTTAATAAAGCGCAGCAAACAACTTGCGGCGGTAGGTGGTCACCAACGGGTGATCATTGCCCAGCAATTCGAACACCTGCAGCAAGGTCTTGTGCGGCAAGCCTTCGCTGTAGCTGCGATTGCGGACGAACAGCTTCAGCAGCGCATCCAGCGCGGCGTCGTACTGCTGGCGGGCCAGTTGCTGGATCGCCAGTTGATACACCGCTTCATCGTCCTGCGGGTTTTTCGCCAGGCGCGCTTTCAGGTCTGCGGCATCCGGCAAATCCTTGGCCTGGCCAAGGAACTGGATTTGCGCCTTGGCGCCGGCCAGTGCCGCTTTGTGCTCGTCGCTTTTCACTGCGTCGAGCACGGTTTGCGCTTCGCCCAGTTCGCCCCGTTCCGTCAGGCAACGGGCGTAGAGGATCAAGGCGGCAGCGTTGGTGTTGTCTTCGCCCAGCAGCACTTTGAGCGCGGCTTCGGCATCGGCGAAACGGCTGTCGTCGAACAGGGCCTGGGCGTGTTCGAATGGATCGGCCGCTGCGGGTGGCGGCATTTGCACATGAGGCTCAAGCATCGCCCGCACGGCGGACTCAGGCTGCGCACCGGCAAAACCGTCCACTGGCTGACCGTCCTTGAACAACACCACGGTCGGCAGGCTGCGAATGCCGAAGCGGGCGACGATGTCCTGTTCGAGATCGCAGTTGACCTTGGCCAGCAGCAATTCGCCCTGGTAGCTCTCGGCAATGGTTTGCAGCAGCGGCATCAGCGATTTGCACGGCGCACACCATTCGGCCCAGAAATCCACCAGCACCGGTTTGTGGAAAGAGTTCTCGATCACCGACTGGTCGAAATCGGCGGTCGTGGCGTCGAAGATGTACGGCGTTTCCTGACTCATGGGGGATCTCGTAAAAGCGTGAATGGGGCAACTATAAGGCTTGGCAGGGTATCGCTGAAAGTGTGGGCGGTCTGACAGGGCGCTTTCGCGGGCAAGTCGGATCGTCGCACTGCTCGTTCCTGCAGGCCCACGCCGATTTGAAGACCGACGCCGAACCTGTAGGAGCGAAGCTTGCTCGCGAAGCTTTTAGCGGCGCCGCGCGTGGTAGAGGCTCACATGCCGAAACTCTTCAGGCTCGGCCAGATCCGGCAGGGTCATCGCTTCCAGCATTTCGATACGTTGATAGAGCGGATGCCTGAAATCTCTCACCCGCGAATCCGCCACCAACGCTTCCTGGCCCCGGCTCAAAAACTCATCAAGCAACGGCAGGTTCGCCCGGTCATACAAAACGTCGGCCACCAGAATCAGATCAAACCGATCCGCTTCGGCGAAAAAATCCGTCGAGTAGTTGAGGTGTACGCCATTGAGTTCAGCATTCGCCCGACACGCGGCAATCGCCAGCGGGTCGAGGTCACAGGCCACCACTTCCAGCGCGCCGGCCTTTACTGCCGCAATCCCCGCCACACCGGAGCCAGCACCGAAATCCAGCACCCGCTTGCCTTCGACCCATTCAGGGAATGCGGCGAGATAGCGGGCAACCGCCAGGCCGCTGGCCCAGCAGAAACTCCAGTAGGGCGGTTCATGCAGAATCCGCCGGGTTTCTTCCGGGCTGAACGCGCGGTCCATGTTATCGCCGTCGATCAGCCAGAGTTTCAGCTCGGTATCGGGCAACGCAACAGGCACAAGCTGCGCATCACCGAGCAATTCACCCAACGCCCGTTGCAGGTCGAGCGGTGCAATCATGGGGCTTTGACGAATTGCAGCTGACCCAAGGCCTGGGTCGTCGGCTGGGTAATGACCTGCGAAGGCAGGTGCAAAATCAACTGGCCGGACTGGCTGGCGCGACCGCGCAATTCAACGCGAACGCCGGCAGGGAACGATTCCGGGTTGAAGCGCAGGTGAAACGGCAGAAGCTGATTGGTGCCGATCAGGCTCGAACTGGCGAGCAATTGTTGCGGGCGGTCCTGGGCATCGATCACCAGCAGCGCCAGTTCAACTTCGGCGCCGGCCGGTATGCCTTGCAGGGTGCCGCTCAGTTCACGCTGATAGGCGGGCAGCGGGCCGAGGTTGGCGGACTCCTTGGCTTTTTTCTGCGCGGCCTGTGGGGCGGGCCCTGGTGTTGGCGGCTGGGGCTTGGGCGCATCACTGCTGCAGGCCACCAGCAGGCTGAAAACACTGAGCAATACGAGTGGTCTTAGGGACATTTGCGGCTCCAGCAAGGTGAAATCCATGGATCAGGCTCTATAGCCAGTCTGTATACCGTAAACCCTATGTCTTGTCTTGCCACGGGGATGCGCTACCATGGCCCTCCCTTTTTTTGTTGCCTGCCACCATGCACTGTCCCTTCTGCGGTGCCAACGACACCAAGGTCATCGACTCGCGTCTGGTCGCCGAGGGCGAACAGGTGCGCCGCCGGCGTGAATGCCTGGCCTGCGGCGAGCGTTTCACGACGTTCGAGACCGCCGAACTGGTGTTGCCGCGCCTGATCAAAACCGACGGTAGCCGTCAGCCCTTCGATGAAGAAAAACTTCGCGCGGGCATGCAGCGTGCGCTGGAGAAGCGCCCGGTGAGTGTCGAGCGCCTCGAATCGTCGCTGGTGCATATCAAACACAAACTGCGCGCCACCGGCGAGCGCGAGGTCAAATCCCTCGTGGTCGGTGAACTGGTGATGGCCGAGCTGCAAAAGCTCGACGAAGTCGCCTACATTCGTTTCGCCTCCGTGTATCGGCGCTTCCAGGACCTCAACGAGTTCCGGGAAGAGATCGATCGCCTGGCCCGTGAGCCGGTGAAAGAATGACCACGTCCCCCGAACAAGCCATCCTCGACGCCCATTACATGGCCCGCGCCCTGGAACTGGCGCGCAAAGGCCATTACACGACACACCCCAACCCTCGCGTTGGCTGCGTGATCGTGCGTGACGGGCAGATTGTCGGCGAAGGCTGGCATGTGCGCACCGGCGAGCCCCACGCTGAAGTCCACGCACTGCGTGCCGCAGGCGACAAGGCTCGAGGTGCCACCGCTTACGTGACCCTCGAACCGTGCAGCCACCACGGCCATACGCCGCCTTGCGCCGATGCGCTGGTGAATGCTGGCCTTGCGCGGGTCGTCGCAGCGATGCAAGACCCGAACCCGTCGGTGGCCGGTCGCGGCCTGCAGCGCCTGGCCCAGGCCGGCATCGCCATCGAAAGTGGCGTGCTGGAAGGCGAGGCGCGCAAGCTTAATGAAGGCTTCCTGAAGCGCATGGAACACGGCTTGCCGTTCGTGCGGGTCAAGTTGGCCATGAGCCTGGACGGTCGCACGGCGATGGAAAGCGGCGAGAGCCAATGGATCACCGGCCCGGCCGCACGTTCGGCGGTGCAACGCCTGCGGGCGCAGGCCAGCGTGGTGCTGACCGGCGCCGACACGGTGCTGGCGGACAACGCCCGCTTGACCGTGCGTGCCGATGAGCTGGGCCTGGACGCCGAACAAACGGCCCAGGCCATGAGCCGTCCGCCGCTGCGCGTGCTGATCGACGGCCGTCTGCGAGTGCCGCTGGATGCACCGTTTTTCAAGGCCGGTCCGGCATTGGTCGCCACCTGTATGGCGATTGAAGAGCAGTACGCGAACGGCCCGGAATGCCTGATCGTGGCGGGCGACGATGGTTTGGTTGACCTGCGAAAATTGCTGGTCGAACTCGCTGCACGCGGGGTTAACGAAGTGTTGGTTGAGGCAGGCCCACGTCTGGCCGGGGCTTTTGCCCAGCAAGGTCTGGTGGATGAGTTCCAGATTTTCATCGCCGGCAAGTTCCTCGGCTCCTCGGCACGGCCGCTGCTGGACTGGCCGATCGCGCAAATGAAGGATGCGCCTGAGCTCAAAATCACCGAAATTCGCGCGGTTGGCGATGACTGGCGAGTCATCGCCATTCCTGCGCCAGCGGCGAGCGTATAATTCCCGGCCTGCGCCACGCGACGGCCTTGTTCTCGAGGAGAACTCCATGTTTACCGGCATCATCGAATCCATCGGCAGTATTCGTGCATTGACCCCAAAAGGCGGTGATGTGCGGGTCCACGTAGAAACCGGCAAGCTCGATTTGAGCGACGTCAAACTGGGCGACAGCATCGCGGTCAACGGCGTGTGCCTGACGGCGGTTGAGCTGCCGGGCAACGGCTTTGCGGCGGACGTCAGTCGCGAAACCCTCGACTGCACCGCCATGAACGACCTGAAAAGCGGCAGCCCGGTGAACCTGGAAAAAGCCCTGACCCCGACCACTCGCCTCGGCGGGCACCTGGTCAGCGGTCACGTCGATGGCGTGGGTGAAGTGGTTTCGCGTACCGAGAATGCGCGCGCCGTGGAATTCCGCATCCGTGCGCCGAAGGACCTGGCCAAGTACATTGCCCATAAAGGCTCGATCACCGTCGACGGCACCAGCCTGACCGTGAACGCGGTCGATGGCGCCGAGTTCATGCTGACGATCATTCCGCACACCCTGAGCGAAACCATCATGGCGTCATACCAGCCAGGTCGCCGGGTAAACCTTGAAGTTGACTTGCTGGCACGTTATCTGGAGCGCCTGTTGCTGGGCGACAAGGCCGCAGAGCCAACCTCCGGAAACATCACCGAAAGCTTTCTGGCCGCCAACGGCTACCTCAAATCCTGACCCAAGGGGGTGCCTTGTGGCGCTCAATAGCATCGAAGAACTGGTTGAAGACATCCGCCAAGGCAAGATGGTCATCCTCATGGATGACGAAGACCGCGAGAACGAAGGCGACCTGATCATGGCCGCCGAGTGCTGCAAGGCCGAACACATCAACTTCATGGCCAAGCACGCCCGTGGCCTGATCTGCATGCCGATGAGCCGCGAGCGTTGCGAGCTGCTCAAGCTGCCCTTGATGGCGCCGCGCAACGGTTCCGGCTTCGGCACCAAGTTCACCGTGTCCATCGAAGCGGCCGAAGGCGTGACCACCGGTATTTCCGCTGCCGACCGCGCACGCACCGTGCAAGCGGCTGCGGCGAAAGACGCCAAGGCTGAAGACATCGTCAGCCCCGGCCACATTTTCCCGCTGATGGCCCAGGCCGGCGGTACCCTGGCCCGCGCTGGCCACACCGAAGCGGCGTGCGACCTGGCGCGCATGGCCGGTTTCGAGCCAAGCGGCGTGATCTGCGAAGTGATGAACGACGACGGCACCATGTCCCGTCGCACCGAGCTCGAAGCCTTCGCGGCCGAACACAACATAAAGATCGGCACCATTGCCGACCTGATTCACTACCGGATGATCCACGAACGTACCGTTCAGCGGATTGCCGAGCAGCCTTTGGACAGCGAACTGGGCCAGTTCAACCTGGTGACCTATCGTGATTCCGTGGAAGGTGACGTGCACATGGCCCTGACCCTGGGCACCGTGTGCGCCGAAGAACCGACCCTGGTTCGCGTGCACAACATGGACCCGCTGCGCGACCTGTTGATGGTCAAGCAACCGGGCCGCTGGAGCCTGCGCGCCGCCATGGCCGCGGTGGCCGAGGCCGGCAGCGGCGTGGTGCTGTTGCTCGGTCACCCGCTGGATGGCGACGTATTGCTGGCGCACATCCGTGAAACCGCGGATCAGGCCATCGTGAAAAAACCGACCACCTACAGCATCGTCGGTGCCGGTTCGCAGATCCTTCGGGACCTGGGCGTGCGCAAAATGCGCTTGATGTCTGCGCCAATGAAATTTAATGCGATATCCGGTTTCGATCTGGAAGTTGTAGAATACGTGCCCTCCGAATAATGACCGGTTGTTTCCAGTCCTTGATTCGCGGCTAACACATCACCGAGGGATGCGTAGAAAACGCGTCCCGGCTCTTTAAGAGATCTAACGAATGACCCTGAAGACCATCGAAGGTACCTTCATCGCCCCTAAAGGCCGCTACGCTCTGGTAGTGGGCCGCTTCAACAGCTTCGTCGTTGAAAGCCTGGTCAGCGGTGCAGTTGATGCCCTGGTTCGCCACGGCGTGAGCGAAAGCGACATCACCATCATCCGCGCGCCTGGCGCCTTCGAAATCCCGCTGGTTGCGCAGAAAGTCGCTCAGAAGGGCGAGTACGCGGCAATCATCGCCCTGGGCGCGGTCATTCGTGGCGGTACTCCGCATTTCGAATACGTGGCTGGCGAATGCACCAAGGGCCTGGCCCAGGTGTCCATGGAGTTTGGCGTTCCAGTCGCATTTGGCGTGCTGACCGTTGATTCCATCGAGCAAGCCATCGAACGTTCCGGCACCAAGGCCGGTAACAAAGGCGCCGAAGCTGCCCTGTCCGCTCTGGAAATGGTCAGCCTGCTGGCGCAGTTGGAGGCCAAGTGATTAGCGACGAAAGTGATCGTTTCAACCCGCGCGATCCAAAGCCTGCGGATGCCGGCAAGCCATCGAAAAGCGTCAAGCGTCGCGAAGCCCGTCAGCTCGCGACCCAAGCGCTGTACCAATGGCACATGGCCAAGCAGTCGCTGAACGAGATCGAAGCGCAGTTTCGGGTCGATAACGATTTCAGCGATGTCGATGCCGCGTACTTCCACGACATCCTGCACGGCGTTCCGGCCAACAAGCCTGAAATCGACGCTGCACTGACGCCGTGCCTGGACATCACCATCGAAGAGCTGGACCCGGTTGAACTGGCTGTTCTGCGCCTGTCGACCTGGGAACTGCTCAAGCGCGTCGACGTGCCGTACCGCGTTGTGATCAACGAAGGTATCGAGCTGGCGAAAGTCTTCGGTTCCACCGATGGCCACAAATTCGTCAACGGCGTACTCGACAAGCTGGCCCCGCGTCTGCGTGAAGCTGAAGTGAAGGCGTTCAAGCGCTAATCGGCGCTTGATAGCTGCCACATGGGCGAGTTTGAGCTGATCCGCAATTTCTTCGCCGCCGCGCCTTGTGCGCAAGGCGGCGAAGGCGTTGCCCTCGGGATCGGTGATGACTGCGCCTTGCTCGCTTTTCCCCCCGGGGAGCAGTTGGCCATTTCCACCGACACGCTGGTTACCGGCGTGCATTTCGCAGAGCCTTGCGACCCTTTTCTGCTCGGTCAGCGTTCGCTGGCTGTGGCCGTCAGTGATCTGGCCGCCATGGGCGCCACCCCCGTTGCCTTTACCCTTGCCCTGACCTTGCCGACGGTGACCGCCGATTGGCTGGACGCTTACGCCCGTGGTTTGAACGTCATGGCGCAGCACTGTGGCGTGGCGCTGGTGGGCGGTGATACCACGCGCGGGCCGCTGAGCCTGACCATGACCGTGTTTGGTCGTGTGCCGGCCGGCAAGGCGTTGACCCGCAGCGGTGCGCAGCCCGGCGATTTGCTCTGCGTGGGCGGTGAGTTGGGCAATGCAGCGGGTGCCTTGCCGCTGGTGCTGGGGCAGCGGACGGCTGACGCCGCCATCGCTGATCCATTGCTGGCCCATTACTGGTCGCCGCGGCCGCAGCTGGCGTTGGGCCAGGCGCTACGCGGCAAAGCCACGTCGGCGCTGGATATCTCCGACGGCCTGCTCGCTGACTGCGGGCATATTGCCCTGGCGTCGAAGGTCGGCATTCAAGTTGAACGGGACCGATTGCCGCTGTCGAACGCTTTAGTGGCCTTCCTCGGCCAATCGGGCGCCGAAGCGGCAGCGTTGAGCGGCGGGGACGATTACGTGCTGGCCTTCACCCTACCGTCCGTCGAGTTACCCGCGTTGCTGGCCGCCGGCTGGCCGATCCATGTGATCGGCAGGGTAGAGGCCGGGCAGGGCGTGGTACTGCTGGACGCCGATGGACAGGACATCACCCCGCAAACCCGGGGCTATCAACATTTTCGGGAGACACCGTGACAGATCATCCCAAACAGGTCCCGGCGGAATTCGTACCGCCTTCGGTCTGGCGCAATCCCTGGCATTTCCTGGCGTTCGGCTTCGGCTCGGGCACCTTGCCAAAGGCACCGGGCACCTGGGGTTCGTTAGTTGCGCTACCCTTTATCCCGTTGTGGCAGATGCTGCCCGACTGGGGTTACTGGCTGATGCTCGGCATCACCATGCTGTTCGGCTTCTGGCTGTGCGGCAAGGTCGCCGACGATTTGCGGGTACACGATCACGAAGGCATCGTCTGGGACGAAATGGTCGGGATGTGGATCACCCTGTGGCTGGTACCGGAAGGCTGGTACTGGTTGCTGGCGGGGTTCCTGGTGTTCCGCTTCTTCGACATTCTCAAGCCCTGGCCGATTCACTGGATCGACCGGCATGTGCACGGTGGCGTCGGGATCATGCTCGATGACGTATTGGCAGGCGTGTTTGCGTGGTTGGCCATGCAAGGGCTGGTGTGGATTTTCGCCTGACGGGCGAGGCAGGGGACTAGGGATGGCTCGGCGCTGGTGGGTTGTGATGGTGTTCGCCATGTTTTGCTCGATCGTCCGAGCGGGCGATGCCACGACGACGCCGTCCGTGATTCATCTGGCCAGCGAAGACTGGGAAGACTACACCGCCGCTGACGGTCATGGCCTGGGTTGGGACGTGCTGCGGGAAGTGTTCGAGCCGGCCGGTGTCAAACTGGACATCCGCACCGAGCCTTACACCCGCTCCGTAGGCCTGGCCCAACTCCGCGAAGTGGATGCCTGTGTCGGCTCCTACCGCGATGAAAACAGCGATCTGCTTTATCCGCGCTGGAACTTCGATACCGATCACATCTACGCCCTGGGCCTGGCGAGCAATCCGGCACCGACCCTGGAGACGCTGGGCAACTATCGACTGGCCTGGGTCCGCGGCTACGACTACCAGGATTACCTGCCCAACGTGCAGCGCTATAACGAAGTCATCCGGCGCACCGGGATTCTGTCGATGCTGACCCACAACCGCGCCGACTACTACATCGATGCGCTGACCGAAGTCGACTATGTCCTCAAGTGGGCCAAGGATCCTTCGAAGTTTCGTCGCACCCACATCGCGGAATTGCCGCTGTACCTGTGCTTCGCCGATACGCCCAAGGCTCGGACGTTGATGGCGCTGTTCGATGAGCGCATGGAGTTGCTGGTGAAAAGCGGCCGGTTGAAACCGATCTTCGAACGCTGGAAACAACCCTATCCGTTCGATTCGAAATGAACACAAGTCCCTGTGGCACTGATGATTTCCTGTGGGCGTGAGCCTGCTCGCGATGGCGACTATCTGTTAAAGATCGGTGTTCCGACACACTGCTGTCGCGAGCAGACTCACTCCCACAGGGTGCTTGGGCGGACCTGAGATCTAACTTTTTGATCGTTATGCCCCATAATTCAGCCTAAGCGTCTGTAGGAACCTGCTGTTACAATGCCGCCTCTGCGAAACTCCAGTACTCATTGATCAGGAGCACACCGGTGCCTGTCGTTTTTGTCGCCGCTTCCAAGCTGCCAACGCCTTTTGCGCAATTCACCATGCACGGCTTTCTCGACGAAGAGAACGGACGCGAGCACGTGGTGCTGAGCCTGGGTGAGTTCGCCGACGGTGCCCCGGTACTGGGTCGGTTGCACTCCGAATGCCTGACCGGCGACGCCTTGTTCAGCCAGCGTTGCGACTGCGGCTCGCAGCTTGAGGCCGCCTTGCAGGCCATCGCTCGTGAAGGCCGTGGCGTGTTGCTTTACCTGCGCCAGGAAGGCCGTGGCATCGGCTTGCTGAACAAGATCCGCGCCTATGAGTTGCAGGATGGCGGTGCCGACACCGTTGAAGCCAACGAGCGTCTGGGCTTTGCCGCCGACCAGCGTGACTACGCCATGTGCCTGCCGATGCTGGAACACCTGGGCGTGAAATCCCTGCGCCTGATGACCAACAATCCGCGCAAGGTCAAAGCCTTGACCGACATGGGCATCGTGGTCGCCGAGCGTGTGCCGTTGCACACCGGTCACAATCCGCACAACAAACTCTACCTGGCCACCAAGGCCAGCAAGCTCGACCACATGATGGGCAACGAGCATCAGGGCGAGGCAGACCGGGCGTGACGCGCGGTCAAGTACGGCGGCGATTGTCCTTCAACTGGTGGCAATACCTGGCTCTGGCCCTGCTGCCCCTGTTCGTGATCAATGGCGTGTTCGGCCAGGGCGAGGCGCTCCTGCCGGTGCTGGCGATGCCGTTTTTCATCGCTGGTGTCGCCTCGATGTTTGTCAGCCTGAAGTTTTTTGGTGGCTACAAGCACGCATTGATCTCCACCCAGAAAGCCCTCGACACCCCGGAAGAACCCGCCGCCTGGATTACCCTGGCCGCCAAGCGCCGCACGGCGTTGCTGGTTGCGAGCCTGCCGGCCTGGATCGGCGCGTTGGCGGTGTTCGTCGGCCTTGAAGCGGTGCCGTTGGTGCTGCTGGCGCTGTCGACCACCGTGCTGTTCTACCTCTACCGTATCCCGCGTCAACTCGGCTGATGTATCGCTTCTGGCTGGCGCTGATGCTGCTGGCCGGCAGCGGCATGGCCTGCGCTGTTGAGCGCGTTGTCAGCCTGGCGCCGTCTCTGTCTGAAATCGTTGTCGAACTGGGCTCCGCGGACCTTCTGGTCGGCGTGCTGGATGCCGGTGAACGTCCTGCCGAACTCAACGGGCTTCCATCGGTTGGCCGCTATGGCCAGTTGGATATGGAGCAGTTGCTCAGCCTGAAACCCGATTTACTTCTGCTCTGGCCCGGCAGCGTTGGCCCGGCCCAGCGTGAACAACTCAAGCGCCTGAACATCCCTACGTATGTCGCCGAACCCCACAACCTCGAACAACTGACTGCGCAGATCGAAGCGATTGCCACGCAACTCGGTCGGCCTGAGCGTGGCGTTTCATTGGCCGCGCAATTACGCCAGCGCCTGGATGTGCTGCGCCAGCGATATCGCCGGGATCAACCGTTGCGGGTGTTTTATCAGGTTTGGGATCGGCCGCTGTACACCGTTGGCGGCGGGCAGATCATCAGTGATGCGCTGGAGTTGTGCGGGGCGCGCAATGTATTCGCCGACCTGACATTGCCGGCGCCGCAGGTCAGCGTCGAGGCGGTGTTGCAGCGTAATCCCGACGTGATTCTGGCCAGTGATCAGGCGCAGCTGGAGGCGTGGAAAGCCTGGCCGCAGGTGGCGGCGGTGGCGCAGGGGCGGTTGCTGTTGGTGACGGACAAGGGGTTGGAGCGGCCGAGTGGGCAGATGATCGAGGCGACGTCCAAACTTTGCCAGGTCATCGCGCCCGACCGCTAAGACCAAGGTGCGTCCTTCGCGGGCAAGCCTCGCTCCTACAGGTCCGGGGTGATCCTTGTAGGAGCGAGGCTTGCCCGCGAAGAGGCCCGCCCGAACACCGCACATTCAGAGTCCAGGCGTCCAGGTCACCCCAAACATCCACGCCCGACCTTCCTCGCGATACCCATACTGACTGCCATCATGGGTGTACAGCGCCCGGCTATAGCCCTTGTCCAGCAGGTTATCGACTTTCAGCTCAAGCTTGACCTCGCGATTCAATTCCCAGCTGCTGCGCAACCCCAGCAGGGCATAGCCACCCAACGGCTGTTGATTGTTCAAGTCGTCATAGCTGCTGCTCACCGCTTGCCAGCTGGCGCCGAGACCGAACCGGTCGAACTGACGATCCAGGTCCAGGCTCAAGGTGCGCCGCGCACGACGGGCCAGGGTATGGCCGCTGTCGCGATCCCTCGGGTCGATGATCGCCACGCCGAGGTTGCTCTGCCAGCCGAACAGTTCTTGTTTCAGAGCCGCTTCGAACCCGTTGATCCGAGCCGAAGCCACGTTCTGTGGCCGTGAGTTGCTGCCAAAAATAATCGCGTCTTCAAGGTCCGTGCGATAAAGCGACGTTTCGAGACGACTAGTCTCGGTCAACTGACTGCGCCATTGCAGCTCGTAGCTTTTCGAGGTTTCAGGCTTGAGGTCCGGGTTGCTGAAATCCGGGTAGTACAAGTCATTGAAGGTCGGTGCGCGGAAACCTTCGCTGTAGGTCAGTAATACGTCGTTGTCCGGGTTCAGCGGCAGGGTGAAGGTGCCGCTCCAGCTGTTCTGGCCGCCAAACTGCTGGTTCTGGTCCCGGCGCAGACCCAGTTCCGTGGAGAAACTGTCCGCCTGGTAGCGATGCTGGATAAACGCTGCGCGGTTCCAACGGCTGTCCTCGTCGAACGGGGTGCTGCTGTTGATCCGGTCTTCGTACCAGTCGCCGCCGAGAATCAGGCTGTTGCGCTCATTGAGCGTCAGGTCGTTCTGCCAGTTCACCGAATCACGGTACGTGTTGAACACGCTGCGTTCATCGCTGAGTTTGTCGAGGGTCTTCTCGCGGTTTTCGCTGTGACCGAATTCGACGCGGGTTTTCCAGATGTCGTTGACCCGGGCATCGACATAGCTGCTGATGCTGCTCACGGCAAAGTCGCTGTAAGGCTGCTGCTGGAGCGATTCGAAGGTCGTCGTGTCAAAGCGCCCGAATGGATTGTCGAACTCGCTTTTGCCGCGGTTATCCAGCAGGTTGGCGCCGATTTCGATGTCGTCGGTGAGGGCATGGCTCAGGCTCAGACTGACCGATTTGTTGCGGTATTCGTCATGATCGCCGTCGCTGGGATAGGACTCGTGGGTGCGGTTGATCCCGGCGGTTTCATCGAGGCTGGCGCCGAGGTTGAAGCGGGTTTTCTCATCGCCACCGGATAATCCGAGGCTGCGCTCCCAGGTCTGATGGCTGCCAAACCCCATGTGCATACGGGGTTGCAGGCCTTGTTCGCCACCACGGCGAGTGAAAATCTGGATCACGCCGCCAATCGCATCACTGCCATAAATCACCGAACGGGAGCCGCGCAGCACTTCCACGCGCTCGACCTGGTCGATGTTGATGTGTTGCAGGTTGCTGTCGCCGGAGGTTGAGTTGCCGATGCGTTGGCCGTCCACCAGCACCAGGCTCTGCGCTGACTGGGTGCCGCGAATGTAGATCCCCGGCAGACTGCCGCGCCCGCCGGTTTGCACGACTTGCACACCGGGTACACGACTCAGCAAGTCCGTGACGCTGCCCGGTTGCAGGCGGTCGATGTCGTCGCGGGTGAAAACGGTGTTGGCGGCGCTGCTGTCGTTACGCGCTTCGACCTGACGGTTGGCGCTGATCAGCACTTCAGGGAGTTTCAGGGCTTGATCGCGTTCGAAGGTGTCGGCCAGGAGTTGGCCGGCCGGCAGCAGGGTCAGCGTCAGGGCGAGGGGGGAGAGTTTCATCGGTAATCCGTTGGCGCTTTAAAGCGAACACAAATTTTGAAAGGCACAGAAAACCAATGTGGGAGCGAGCCTGCTCGCGATGAGGGTGTGTCAGTCAAAGAAGAGGTGACTGGCAGACCGCTATCGCGAGCAGGCTCGCTCCCACAAGGGGTTTTGCATTTGTTCAGATGTTGAGTAGTTGCAGGCGCTGGCGAACCGAAGCCTCGATCCCGGCCTCATCCAGCCCGCACTCGGCCAGCATCTGCGCAGGCTTCGCGTGCTCGACGTAACTGTCCGGCAAGCCCAGATGCAGCATCGACTTGAGGATGTTTTCACGCGCCAGGAACTCGCTGACCGCGCCACCGGCGCCGCCCATGATCGCGTTCTCTTCGATCGTCACCAGTAACTCATGGCTGCCGGCAATGTCGCGAACCAGGTCTTCATCCAGCGGTTTGACGAAACGCATGTCGACCACGGTTGCATCCAGCGTCTCGGCGACTTTCAGCGCCTCGGCCAGTTGCACGCCGAACACCAGCAGGGCGACTTTGCTGCCCTGGCGACGAACCACGCCTTTGCCGATTTCAATCGGCTGCAAGTCTTTCTCGATCGTTGCATTCGGGCCGGTGCCGCGCGGATAACGCACCGCCGCCGGGCCGTTGAACAGGTGACCGGTGGTGAGCATTTTGCGCAATTCGTTTTCGTCGCTCGGGGTCATCACCAGCATGCCGGGGATGCAACGCAGGAACGACAGGTCGAAGCTGCCCGCATGGGTCGGGCCGTCTTCACCCACCAGCCCTGCGCGGTCGATGGCGAACAGCACGTCGAGGTTTTGTACCGCGACGTCATGGATCAGTTGATCGTAACCGCGTTGCAGGAAGGTCGAATAAATCGCCACAACAGGTTTCGCGCCTTCGCAGGCCATGCCGGCGGCGAGGGTCACGGCGTGTTGCTCGGCAATCGCCACGTCGAAGTAACGCAGCGGGAAACGCTCGCTGAACGCCACCAGGTCGGAGCCTTCTTTCATCGCCGGGGTGATGCCCACCAAACGCGGATCAGAGGCGGCCATGTCGCATAGCCATTCGCCGAACACACCGGAATACTTCGGCCCACCGGATTTCTTCGGTGCAGCGGCCGGCGCATCAACGGGCTCAAGCTTGGTGATGGCGTGGTAACCGATCGGGTCGATTTCCGCCGGGGCAAAGCCTTTGCCTTTCTTGGTGACGACGTGCAGGAATTGCGGGCCTTTCAGATCGCGCATGTTACGCAGGGTGGCGATCAGGGTCGGCAGGTCGTGGCCATCGATCGGGCCGATGTAGTTCCAGCCCAGCTCTTCGAACAGCGTGCCGGGAACCAGCATGCCTTTGGCGTATTCTTCGGTGCGACGGGCGATTTCCCAGGCGCCGGGCAGGCGCGACAGGACCTTTTTGCTGCCTTCACGCATGCTGGCGTAAGTGCGGCTGGAAAGGATCTTCGCCAGGTAGTTCGACAGCCCGCCGACGTTGCGCGAGATCGACATGTCGTTGTCGTTGAGGATCACCAGCATGTTGGCGTTCACTTCCGGCGCATGGTTCAGCGCCTCGAAGGCCATGCCCGCGGTCAGTGCGCCGTCGCCGATCACGGCAATGGCCTTGCGATCACTGTTCTGCAGGCGGGCGGCAATGGCCATGCCCAGCGCTGCGCTGATCGAAGTGCTGGAGTGGCCGACGCCAAAGGTGTCGTACTCGCTCTCGGAACGACGCGGGAAGGCGGCGACGCCGTCCTTTTGGCGCAGGGTGGCCATGCGCTCGCGACGGCCGGTGAGGATTTTGTGCGGATAGGCCTGATGACCCACGTCCCACACCAGCCGGTCGTCCGGGGTGTCGAAGACGTAATGCAACGCGATGGTCAGCTCGATGACGCCCAGGCCGGCACCGAAATGCCCGCCGGTCTGACCGACCGTGTAGAGCAATTCCAGGCGCAACTCATCGGCCAGGGTTTCCAGCTCGGCTTCGCCTAACCGGCGCAGGCCGTCCGGCGTGTTGGCACGGTCGAGCAGGGGCGTGGTCGGGCGCTTGCGGGGAATCTCATGAAACGTCGTGGGCATCAGGCGAATCGTTATAGGTATAAAAGATGCGGCAGTTTACCTGATGCATCGCCCCCTGCCCACGCGTTGCTTTTAACTTGGCGGATACGCCGTCAGCTGCGTCGCTCGACGATGTAGCGGGCCAGATCGCGCAATGGCTCGGCTGCCGCGTCAAACGGTCGCAGTGCGTGCAGGGCCTGATCGCGCAGTTCCAGGGCGTAGGCCTTGGCCGCGTCGAGGCCGAGCAGGGCCGGGTAGGTCGGTTTGTCGCGCGCGATGTCGGCACCCTGGCGTTTGCCGAGGGTTTCGGTATCGCTTTCGACGTCGAGAATGTCGTCCTGCACCTGGAACGCCAGGCCGATGGCCTGTGCATAAGTCTGCAAGGACTTCAGTTCGTCCTTCTCGGCACGGCCGCTGGCCAGGGCGCCGAGTTTGACGCTGACCTCGATCAGCGCGCCGGTCTTGTGCCGGTGCATGGTTTCGAGGGCTTTTTGGTCAAGTTTCAGACCGACCGAACCAAGGTCGATGGCCTGACCGCCGACCATGCCGGCCGGGCCTGCCGCCAATGCCAGGGCGCTGACCATCTGCAGGCGGAGGTGGTCGGAGGTGAGAGCAGCGTCCGACGTGCTCAGGCGCGGGTCGAGCAGGGCACTGAACGCCAGGCTCTGCAAGCCATCACCGGCAAGGATCGCGCAGGCTTCATCGAATTTTTTGTGAGTGGTCGGCTGGCCGCGACGCAGATCGTCGTCGTCCATGGCTGGCAGGTCGTCGTGTACCAGGGAATACGCGTGAATCAGCTCCACCGCGCAGGCCGCGCCGTTGGCTTGCTCAGCCTTGCCACCGAGCGCTTCGCACGCGGCGTAGGCCAGGAGCGGGCGAACCCGTTTGCCACCATTCATCACGCTGTAGCGCATGGCTTCGTACAACCGCGCGAGCTCAGGGCTCGGCGCGTTGAACAGGGTTTCCAGTGCAGCGTTGACGCGGGCCTGGCTGGTCGCCGAATACGCAGCAATCATTCCGGCTGATCCGCGTCGAAGGGTTCCTCGGCCAGCTCGCCATCACGCTCGAGCAGCACTTGAACCTTTTGCTCGGCCTGGGCCAGCGCCGCCTGGCAATCGCGGGTCAGACCGATGCCTTGCTCGAAAGCCGTCAGCGAGTCTTCCAGCGACAATTCGCCGTTCTCCAGTCGCTCAACCAGCGTTTGCAGGTCAGCGAGGGATTGTTCGAAATCCAGTGCAGCTTTTTTGCGGGCCATGGCGGCTATTTCCGGTTGACGTTAAACCGGCGCGACACTAGCAGACATGGGGGGTATGGGCAAATGAGGGCGGGTTTTTGAGCCTTGATCCCAAGTTGAAAACACCCCTTGTGGCGAGGGAGCTTGCTCCCGCTGGGTCGCGCAGCAGCCCAAAAACCATTTGCCCAGGGTTTTCAGGAATACCGCATTCAGCCATTTACGACTGCTGCGCAGCCGAGCGGGGGCAAGCCCCTCGCCGCAAAGGAATGTCGCTTCCGTGAGTGATGGGGATTATTCGGCTCATTTCGTGAGCCGAATAAACGCGCTATTCGGCTCACGGACTCAAATGAGCGTGATTCCTACCGCAAATATAGATGTATCCGATTGTTAAAAAACCGCCAAATGGCTAACCTTCGCGCCTTCTACGACCCAATAGTCACGGGTCTTTCTGACGAAACGCAGTTTTAGGATCTGTAACGCGCCGAGGATCGGGTGCAAGGTTTCGTTATGCATGGCAGGAGGCGTCACATGCGTTCATTTCTTCTGGTGCTGATGGCGTTGGTCTTCGCGACCGCTGCCTGGGCCGAGCCGACGGCTGAGTTGTCGGAGCCGGTGGGCGGCTGGCGCTTCAACGGCCTGCTGGACCGCAGCGAATATCCTCAAGTCGCCTATCCGACGCCGCCCATCGACCGGGGCGTGCAGCGCAATCGCACGATGATCCAAGGCCAGCTCAAGGCCATCGGCACGCAACGCGGGCCTCATACGCTGGCCGTCAACGGCAATCCCCTGAATCTGTACACCGACGACCAGGGGCGATTCGCCCGGCCGTATGCGTTCGGCGCCGGTTCCAACAGCGTCGAAGTGCGCAGCTCTGAAGGCAAATCGCTCAAGCGCGTTCAATTCTATGAAGCCAACAACCTGCGCACCCCGGCGCGGATTCGCGTGGTGCTGGGTTGGGATGACCCGAAAGCCGAACTCGATCTGCACATCATTACCCCCGACGGCCAACACGCGTTCTGGGCTCGCCCGGCGATGAGCAATGGCGGCGGGTTGGATCCGGACGGCGTCGATGGCCCCGGCCCGGAAATGTTCACCATGACCGCGCCGATGCATGGCACCTATCTGGTTTACGTGAACTATTGGGGCAACTTCGGCAGCGGCGGCTATAACTTCGAGGAGACCAGCAACCAGAACGAGGTGATCACCTCGCAGATCAACCTGGTGCTCAACGAAAACACCGTCGACGAAAAACGCGAGACCTTCATCGTGCCCCTGCGGGCCATCGGTGATCTGCTGCTGGTCAAGACTTTCAACTATTAAGCATCCCGCTCTACGGATGACATCGGGTTTTGTGAACATGAGCGATAACACTGTTTCTCCGGCCGCCGAAACGCCAGCTGCCAAAACTCCTCGCCGCTGGCCGGCGCTACTGGTCGGGCTGATCCTGGTGGCTGGCGTCGCGGCCGGCTTAGGCTGGTTCATGCACAAACCCAAGACGCCACCGGCCGAACTGGCCAGCGACAAGCTGGGCATGAGCCGCCCGGACGGTCTGCTCGAAACCCATTCCCTGAGCCAATTGCCCAAAGACTTGCTGGCGGTGCCGTTCCTCAAGGAAACCCTGACCGAGGATTTCGTCTTCTATTACGAAGCGCATGCGGATCGCCTCGGCCTGATCGGCAGTCTGCGGCGGATCATTTACGAACATGACCTGAAGTTGCAGGACAGTTTGATCGAGCAGCTCTTCGATCAACCGGCGGATGTGGCGTTGTGGCGCGGGGCGGACGGTCGCTTGAAAGACTTTCTGTTGGTGATGGACCGAGGGGGCCTGGCCAAGCTGCTGGAGCCGCTGGCGAAAGTGGCGCTGGATGATTCGCAGCTGACCACCGTCGCCACAGTGAAAGTCGGCACCGACGATGTGACGCTTTATCAACTCACTTACAACGCCAGCAAGGCGCTGCTGTTCGCCTCCCATGGCGACAAACTGGTGGTGCTGTCCAACCCGACCAAACTCTACGATTCAGAAGGCGGAGCTTCGGAAGAACCGGGCAGCGTCTCGACCCAGTCCATCGCCGCGTTGCTCAACGGTGACAAACTGTTCCCCGAAGCCTTCGGCCTGCCACCGCGCGCGCGCGAGGTGAAACAACGCCTGTCGGTCAACGCGAGCGTCCTGGCCATGGGTTACCAGCGTTTCATCCCGAATTTCGCCGGCCTGCGCTTCGACATGGACGACAAGGGCTGGCACAGCTTCCTCGCCATGGACGAACTGGACAACCAGCCGGACTTCGATTTCAAACCGATCTGGCAAGCCATGCCAATGGGCGCCAGCGCTTGCGTGGCCCTGCCGCTCGCCGCCGAACAGCAGAAACCGCTGCTGGTGAAACTCGGTGCCGAAGAATCCGTCGCCCAGGCGCTGACCGAACACATGGCCGGGGCCGCCGGACTGTGCTGGTACGCCGATTCGCGGTTGTACACGCCGTTGCTGGTGGCCAGCCTGAATGACGACGACAGCGCCAAACTCGACGGTGACTTGGGCAACCTGTTCGGCTCGATGGTTGGCGCCTATGAAGGCAACGTCGAAGAACACGCGTTCCCGGTGGTCGAGAAACAGGAAGGCCAAAGCCATCAGTGGCAGCGCCAGGTCAGCTCCAACTTCGGTCCCTACAAAGCCAAGGACGCCGAGAACCCTGAGGCGATCACCGGCAAGGCGTTCATGAAAGTCAGCCTGGCGCGTCACGGTTCGACGTTGCTGTTCTCCCTCGATGACAAGCTCGTGGACAAGGCCCTCGGCACCCTCGACAAACGTTTCCCGCCGATGGCTGATGTGGTGCCGAAAGACCTGCTGATGCCGGTCTACTTCGGCCCGGAATCCATGGCGCAACTGATGCAGCAGGAAACCCTCGACAGCCTGCCGCAGGACATGGAGCCGGTGTTCTACAACGCCGCGCAAACCTACCTGATCCCGAAACTGCGCAAGCTTGGCGGCTATGGCAAGTACGCCCTGACTTTGCCCGAAGGCAGCGAGCCTGACGGCCATTGGCAGTGGCTGCCGCTGGAGTGGAAAGCGCTGTGACCGCACTTATCCGAGGCCTCGGCCTGCTGGCGATGTTGCTGGGCAGTCGCGCGTTTGCGGGAGAAGCCGCAGCGCTGGATCCGCAGCAATCCCAGGTGTTCCGCGCCTGGTTCGTGCGCATCGCCCAAGAGCAACTGACCCAAGGCCCCAGCCCGCGCTGGTATCAGCAGGACTGCGCCGGGCTGGTGCGCTTCGCCGCCAACGAAGCGCTGAAAGTCCATGACGACAAATGGCTGCGCAGCAATGGCCTGAGCAACCGCTACCTGCCGCCGGAACTGCAATTGAGCGAGGCTCAACGCAGCCTCGCCCAGCAGTGGCAGCAGGGCGGCGGCAAGGTCGGGCCCTACGTCAACGCGATCAAGTTGATTCAGTTCAACAGCCATCTGGTCGGTCGCGATCTGGCGCAAGCCCGACCCGGCGACCTGATGTTTTTCGATCAGGGCGACGACCAGCACCTGATGATCTGGATGGGCCGCTTCATTGCCTATCACACCGGCACCACCACCCCCACTGACAACGGCATGCGTTCCGCGAGCCTGCAGCAACTCATGACATGGAAGGACACCCGATGGATACCCGACGCAGCCAACCCCAACTTCATCGGCGTCTATCGACTGAACTTTCTCTCCCAATGATCGGTGCCCGCATGTTGCGTTTCCTGCCTCTGCTGTTGGTTTTGGTGCTGCCGTTTTCGGCGGTCAACGCCGAAGACACCGTCGAGCCGAGCGGCTACACGCCGGTGGCCGGTGAAAGCTTTTTCCTGCTGGCGGACAGCAGTTTCGCCAGTGACGAACAGGCGATGGTCCGCCTCGAAGCGCCGGGACGCGATTACCGTCGGTTCCGCATGGAGCCTTACGGCGGCGCCGACATTCGCGTGTACCGCATCGACAAACCGCTGGATTTCCTCAAGCGCCAGAAGAACCTGCACCGCGTGGTCAGCGACGGTCAGTTCAAGGGTGAAGGCCTGTCGAATACGCTCGCGTACCTGTGGGACAACTGGTATCGAAAATCCCGTCGGGTGATGCAGCGGGCGTTTTCCTACGAGTCACGCAAACAAGTCACCGAGGAAGTGCCGGAGCTGAAGATGGGCAGCGCGATTGCCGCGCCCACGCCTTACGACGCTCAGCCGCAATTCGCGCTGATTCCGGGTTTGCCGGTGGTCAGCCAGTTCCGTTATCCGCTGTGGCAAGCCAAACCGATCCAGCCACCTACCGGTGTGAATCTGGCCGGTTCTTCCAGTGAGTTCGTCAGCGTCGCGCCGGGCAACGTTTACATTCCGCTGGGCAATTTGAAACCCGGTCTGTACCTGGTGGAAGCGCTGATCGGCAAGTACCGTGCGACCACCATGGTGTTCGTTTCCAACACTGTGGCCGTGAGCAAGATTGCCGGTGATGAACTGGTGGTCTGGGCTGCGCGCAAGCACGAAGGCAGTTCGGTGCCGAAGGTCAATGTGCTGTGGACCGATGGCCTCGGCGTGATGAGCAGCGGCGCCACCGATGCCGATGGTTTGCTGCGCCTGAAACACGTCAGCCCCGAGCGTTCGTTCGTGATTGGCGAGGACGAAGAGGGTGGGGTGTTTGTCTCCGAGAACTTCTATTACGACAGCGAAATCTACGACACCAAACTCTATGCCTTCACCGACCGGCCGCTGTATCGGCCGGGGGATTGGGTGTCGCTGAAAATCGTCGGTCGCGAGTTCAAGAACGCCCGGGATTCCGTGGCACCGACCGCTGCCGACGTCAACGTGACGGTACTCGATGCCACCGGCACGGCGCTGCAATCGCTGGCGCTGAAGCTTGATTCCAAGGCTGGCACCCAAGGCCGATTCCAGTTGCCGGATAACGCCATGGCCGGCGGTTATGAACTGCGTTTCAGCTACAAGGACCAGGCCTACAGCAGCGCCTTCCGCGTGGCCGAATACATCAAGCCGCATTTCGAAATCTCGCTGAACCTGGCCAAGCAGGATTACCGCACCGGCGAACCGGTCAAGGGCAGCCTGGTGCTGCTGTACCCGGACGGCAAACCGGTGGCGAACGCAAAATTGAGCCTGAGTCTGCGCGCCCAGCAACTGTCGATGGTCGACAACGAACTGCAATACCTCGGGCAATTCCCGGTGGAGCTGACCAGCACCGAACTGACCACCGACAGCAAAGGCAACGCGACCCTCGACCTGCCGGCCGCCGAGAAACCGAGCCGATACATGCTCACCGTGTTTGCCAGCGATGGCGCGGCGTACCGGGTCAAGACCACCAAGGAAATCCTCATCGACCGTGGCGCCGCGAGTTTCCGCTTGAGTGCACCGCAGCGCTTCAGCGCAGTGGGTGACAAGGTTGCGTTCAGCTATTTGAATGAGGGTGGCAGCGAGCAGGCCAAAGCCGTCACGCCGGGCAGCTACGTTTGGGTACGTCTGGAGGATCAGAGCACTGGCGAAGGCAAACTCGCCACGACGGATAAAAGCTTCACCTTGGCCTTCGACCGTCCAGGCACCTACAACCTGACGTTGAAGGATGACCATGGCCGAGTCGTCGGCGCCACCGGCCATTCGGTGACCGGCGATGGCGTCAAAGCCGTGCCCGGCACTGTGGAAATCGTCCTCGACAAGCCCGAGTACAAGGCGGGCGACGAAGCCTTGGCGCTGATCACTTTCCCTGAGCCAGTCAGCGATGCATTGCTGTCGCTGGAGCGTGACAAGGTCGAGTCCACAGCGTTGCTGTCCAAGGGCGGCGACTGGCTGAAGATGGAAAAACTCAGCGACACCCAATACCGCGCGCGCATCCCGGTGAAGGACACTTTCGCGCCGAACCTGACCTTCTCGGTGCTGTACACCAAGGGCGGTCAGTACAGCTTCCAGAACGCCGGCATCAAGGTGATCGCGCCGCAGATCGACGTGGCCATTGCCACTGATAAAGAGGCATATCAGCCGGGCGATACCGTGTCGGTGGACCTGACTACCCAGTTCGCCGGCAAGCCGATTCCGGCACACCTGACGGTCAGCGTGGTCGATGAAATGGTCTACGCGCTGCAACCGGAAGTCGCGCCGACCATCGACCAATTCTTCTACCACCCACGCCGCAACAACGTGCGTACCAGCGCCAGCTTGTCGTTCATCAGCTACGACGTTGCGTTGCCGGGCAGCCCCGGTGCACCGGGTAAAGCCAACCGCAGCGAGCGTGGCGTGAAAGTGCTGGAACGGCCGCGCCGGGAAGACGTCGACACCGCCGCGTGGGAACCTGAGTTGATCACCGACGCCAACGGCAAAACCCGCTTCACCTTCAAGATGCCGGACTCGCTGACCCGCTGGCGCATCACTGCCCGAGCCATTGCCGATGACGGCCAGGTCGGGCAGAAGAAGCAATTCCTGCGCTCGGAGAAACCGCTGTACCTGAAATGGAGCGGCCCGACCCAATTCCGCAATGGTGACAAACCGGATCTCGGTGTGTTCGCCTTCAGCCAGGCGGAAAAACCGGTCAAGGCCGAGTTGGTGATCCATTACGGCGGCGCCGAACAGCGCGTGCCGGTGACCCTGAACAACGGCATCAACTACATCGCGCTGCCGGCGTTCGCGTTGACCTCCGGCGAGTGGACCGCCGAACTGGTGCAGGACGGCAAAACCGCCGACGCCCTCGCCGTGCGCCTGACCGCGACCGGCGAAGGCTGGCAGGTCACGCAAAGCCAAAGCCTGGACGTGGCCAGCGGTGACACGCCGCTGACCTTGCCGGCGGACGCGACGGATATTCGCCTGCGTCTGGATGACAGTCCGCAAGCGCTGTTCCGCTCGGCGCTCGATGATCTGCTGAGCTATCCGTACGGTGGCGTCGAACAAACCGCCAGCCGTTTGCTGCCATTGAGCATTGCGTACCCGACCTTGTCGTCGAACCCGCAGATCCGCGATCGCTTGCGCCTGATCATGCAAAACAGCCGTCTGCGCCTGGTGCAAATGGCCGGGCCGTCGGCGAGTTTCACCTGGTGGGGCATGGCCGGCGAGCCGGATGCGTTCCTCACTGCCTACGCCTATTACGCCGACTGGCACGCCAGCAAAGCGCTGGAACTGAGCCTGCCGCCGGAGCATTGGCAGCGGGTGCTGGAGGTGTATTCCAAGCAGGCGAAAAACACGCCGTTGCTGCAGCGGGCGCTGATTCTTTCGTTCGCCAGGCAGATGCAATTGCCGGTCAACACCTTGCTCAGTGGGTTGATGGATGACCTGGCGAAAGCAGGCGAGGGCAGCGCGGCGAATCTGATGGAAGATGGCGAGGACAGCCTTGTCATGAGCGATCCTGATTCGGCGCTTGGCTTGGCGACTGCTCGTGCGCTGACTGCCTCGTTGGCGAAACAATCGAAGGTGACTCTGCCGGACGCATTCAATCGTCAACTGCCGGATGCCCAGCAGCGATTGGCGGTCAGTTCTCAGCCATTTGCCGAAGCCTTGAACCTGTCGCTACAGCCCTTCGATCAGGCTCGTGCGCAAGCGTTGTTGCAGCGTTTGCTGCCGCAGCAATCGACCCTGGAGCGCGCTCTGGCGCTGACCTGGTTGCAACGCAGCATCGAGCAGGCCTCGCCCACCATCGCACTGGCGCCGGGTGAAGGCTGGAAAAAACAACACGGTGCTACCGGTGAAATGTACTGGACGTGGCAGGGCGCTTCACCCGTACCGGCGGTGTTGTCGCTGACCGGGACGCAAGAACGTCCGTTGCGAGCGGCATTGAGCTTCCAGAGCAAACAACCACCGGTCGATCCGATGGCCGTGACCATCACCCGTCGCCTGTCGCGTCTGGTGCCGGGTGACGAAGCCTTCACCTTCAAACTGGAAGCCGTCGGCACCCAGCCGTTGTCCAGCGACAGCCTGTACCTGGACGAAGTGATCATCACCAGTAAAGCCGCCAAACCGCTGCGCTACGGCATGCTCGAAGTGCCGCTGCCACCGGGCGCCGATGTCGAACGCACGACGTGGGGCATCAAGCTCATGGGCAAGGCCGGCACCGAGCCGACCGCGCTGGAGAAAGCGCGTTTCGAGCCGGGCCAGATGGCTTATGCGATTCCAGTCGATGCCTTGAGCGGCGAGCTGCGCCTGCGTCATCTGGTCCGCTTCTCGCAGAAAGGCCAATTCAACCTGCCGCCGGTGCGTTTCACTCAGGTCTACGCGCCGCAGCATCAAGCCCAGGAACAGAAACCGGCCCTCGGCCAGGTCACGGTCAACTGACATGACCCGACCGCTGGTCTGGTGGCTGCTGTGTTTGATCCCTGCGCTGGCGACAGCGCAGGAGGAGCCGCTGCGTCTGGGCTTCAAGGGTGAATTGATTTCGTTAAGCCAGACTCAAGTGATTTCACGTGAGCCATTGCCTGCTGATGTGCAGACACCGCTCGGCAGTTTGTGGAAGTTGTTTGTGTACGGCTGGCTGGTGGACACCGGCGCTCGTGAGCCCGCTTACGAGTGTCGCGGGCAGTCGAAAGAGGAAGTGTATTGCTGCGCTGCTGGCGGCAAGATCGAGCGCGATCAGGCGTTGGTGAAGTCATGTGGCTTGTACTTTGAGCCTGCGCGGTTGGGTATTTCTGAGGCTGGCTGGCGGGAATATTGGCAAGCACGGCAGGCGCCGGAATGGTTGCTGAACCTGCCTTCGTTACAGCCTTCTACGCGAGTTTCCGTGGCTGAATTGCTGAAAGTGCTGGCCGTGATGCCGGCGCAGGATCAGGCGCGGCGGGTGTTGCTCGATGTGGTGCTAAGCGCCGCTGACGGCAATGTCGTGGGCGAACTCGGTGGCCGGTTGCGGGTGAAAACCTGGAGCTGGTTGGGCGATCAGGACCCTGCGTCGCGTCAGGGCGGGTTTGCCGGATGGATGGCGGACGGTACGCCGATCTGGGCGGGTGGCCGGGGGACCAGTCAAATGGTCTTGCGTCACTACGGTGGGGTGTTGGCTTCTGTGTTGCCGGTTGAGTGGCCTTTGGATGCGGGACGTTGCGTCGAAGTCGGTCTGTTTTCCCGTTATCCGATCGGGCGTGTTCTTGCGGGGGATCGGGTTGTTTCTTCCGGGCCTCTGCAGGGCGACTATCGCGTCGAATTCGCCAATGGCAATCAACTGGATATCCACAGCGACGGCGAACTGTTTTTGCTGAAGGGCAAACTCGTCGCTCGACTCGACCGTGAAGAATACGTCGCCCGCGTCCTGCAAAGGGAAGCCAAACCCGAACCCATTGAAGCCGCCAAAGCCCTGGCTGTCGCGATCAGAACCTACCTGCTGCAAAACGCCACCCGTCATGGCGACTGCCTGAGCATCGACGACAGCAGCAACCGCCAACGCGTCGCCCCACGCCCGGCCACCGCTGAATCACGCCACATCGCCGCCTGGACCAGCGACCTCGTCCTCGCCGGCACCAGCGTCACCTATCACTCCGACCAACCCGGCCCGGACAAACTGTCCTGGCAGCACGCCATCGAACAAGCCAACGCTGGCCAGCGCTACGACGCCATCCTGCTGCACGCCTACCCACGCGCCAGCCTCAGCCGCTGGGACAACCCCGTCGCCTCCTGCGAAGCTCTGCCCGCCGCGCAAGATTGGCTACTAAAGCAACGCCGCGGCTGGCGTGCGCAGTTGGAAAGCGAGGTCGGCTACAACGACGTCAGCACTTTCGCCGTCTGCCGCCTGGCCTTCGGCCGCCCCTACGTCGACCGCGAACGCCAGCGCATCTACGTGCGCGGCGTGCTGTCACTGCAAGACCGTCTCGACCTGACCCACGAATACCTGCACCTGGCCTTCGAAGCACACCCCAACGGCCAGGATGAAACCTACATCGAAGGGCTCGCCCGCCACCTCTTGCTGGAATAGGCCATGAAACTCCGTTATCCACAGGTCTTCCTGTTCCTTTGTTCTTTTTGTGTATTGCCCGCAGTTTTTGCGGCTGAGAGTGGCGTGAAACTCAATACGCCCGTTGGTGGCTGGCGCACTGGCGCGTCCGAAGGTGAAGGTGAAAACTTTCGTCAAACCGTTAACTATCCAGCCTCCTCGGTGAACACGCCGGTCGGCCAAGCCAATACCGCCCGTATCACCGGGCAGATCAACGCCACGCCAAAGTCCAGTGAACCTGGGCGGTTGATCGTCAACGGCGTCAGCATGCCGCTGAAGATTGATCCGTCTGGGCGTTTTGATCGACCGTTCTCGTTTCCCAATGGCAGCAACAGCGTTGAAGTTCGCAGCCCTGATGGGCAGCAACGGTCTCGGACGCAGTTTCTTAATGTCAGTGGTGGGGCTACGCCGGCCAAGTTGCGCGTGCTGCTGGCGTGGGACAGCGATGGGACGGATCTGGACCTGCACCTCATCACGCCTGATGGCGCCCACATCTGGTACGGCGACCGCGCTGTTCCCAATGGCGCTGCGCTCGATGTCGACGTGACGACGGGATACGGCCCGGAAATCTTCGCCATGCCGGCGCCAATCAAAGGCCAATACCTCGTCTATGTGAATTACTTCGGGGGTGGGTATCGGAGTGATGAGGACGGGCAGGAAGAGGCGGTTCAAGCGCTGACGACGGCGCAGGTGACGGTGATTACGGAGGAAGGGACGCCGAACGAGAAGATGGAGACTTTTCTGGTGCCGATGCGGGCGGTGGGGGAGTTGACGTTGGTTAAGGGGTTTAGTTATCCGTGAGGAATTGTGCAGCAGCTTGCTGCACTATTTACTTTTTCCGGGCATTAAAAAGCCGGCTTGTGGCCGGCTTCTCGGGGACTGGCTTGGTTCATTTTTGGTAAACCTCACCAGCCTTCAAAACGTACACCCGGATCTTGCGTCCGGCTGTGGGACTCGGCGAGAAAGTCATCTGCCTTGTCGGTGCGATCAGAGCCGCGGGGCGGGGTGATGCGCAAATGTGGGGCGCAGCATACTGATTTTTTTGGGGAATTCCCAGTGCGGTGTGCGTCTTAGAGCTATCGGAGCTCGGGATTAAGTGACCCACCCGGAATTTTAGCGTGAATGTTCCGCCCTCATCGCGAGCAGGCTCGCTCCCACATGGATTGCGCAGTACCTGTGGGAGCGCTCGCGAGTACGGCGCGGTGCTACAAAAATGGCACCGCCGGCCGCCGTTTGTTCAGGGTCGACCACCAGAACACCCACCCCAGCACCCTGATGTTCTGCTTATCAATCTGCTCGGCATTGAAGATTTCATCCGGGTGTTCAGCTTTGTTGTAGCTGCGCAGCCGCAGGGCGTTGCCCGGCATCCGGTGCAGGTATTTGATCCGCAGCATCCCGTCGTGCTCGATGGCATAGATTTCCCCGTCAATCACTTTGGTCAGTCCTCGGTCGATGGCGAGGGTCGAGCCGTCCTCAATGCGCTCGCCCATGCCGTTGCCGATCATGTGGACGCAGAAGACATCCGTGTATTTGATTTCCAGGGAGTCGAGGTGGCTTTTGGGCAGACGGATGAATTGGCCGGGGTCTTCGGCGACGTGGGTTTTACAGGACCCCGGGGCGATGGGGATTTCCTTGAAGAGGGGCAGTTTGACGTCGGAGGGCTCGACCACCGTGTAGATGCCGCGAATGGCCTGGGCGTCGAAGGTGTTGCCGGCCTCGTCGAGAAGGCGCAGGTGTTTGGAGTCTTGTGGGCCTTCACCTGTTTTGAGCCAGTCACTGTTTACCGAGAGTAATCTGGAGACCTCTTCCATGCGGTAGGCGGGCACGCCGCGGGTGTACCAGTTATGGATATTTTGCGGCTCCGTGTCGAAGAAAGCGGCAAAACCTGTCGTCGTTATTTTCGCTTTTTCGAGGAGCGCTTTAAACCGTGGGCCGCTAGTGTTCTTTTTCATAAACACGAGTCTACGGCTGCTGCGCCGGGCTTTGAATAAACGAGCCGTTCAAATTTCGAGGGAAATTTACGACCGGATGTAAGACGTATTTGGAACAAATTAAACAAGAAAAAACGTAGCGTTCTGAAATTAAACGCTGCGTTTAAAAGGCCCTTGATAGACGCCCACAAAAAACCCCGGATCAACCGGGGTTTTTTTTCAAGTCGTCACAGGCGCGAGGCCAGTGGCGTCTCAGCCTTTGTAGGCAGCAACCGACTTGGTGATGGCGTCGCGAGCGGCATCTGCACCGGCCCAGCCTTCGATCTTCACCCATTTGCCTTTTTCGAGATCTTTGTAGTTCGCGAAGAAGTGCTCGATCTGCTGAATCAGCAGGGGTGGCAGGTCGGTGTATTCCTTCACGTCGACGTACAGCTGGGACAGCTTGTCGTGTGGGACTGCGATGACTTTGGCATCGCCGCCGCCGTCGTCGGTCATGTTCAGGATGCCGACCGGACGAGCGCGGATCACCGAGCCTGGCGCTACCGGGTAAGGGGTAACGACCAGCACGTCGAGGGGGTCACCGTCGTCGGCCAGGGTGTTCGGGATGTAACCGTAGTTGGCCGGGTAGAACATCGGGGTGGCCATGAAACGGTCAACGAACAGGCAATCGCTGTCTTTGTCGATTTCGTATTTGATCGGCGCGTGGTTGGCCGGGATCTCGATCGCGACGTAGATGTCGTTCGGCAGGTCTTTGCCAGCCGGAATCTTGCTGTAGCTCATTGGGCGGTGCCCCCGTTAGTTGACCAAAAACACTTGGCCGGATTGACCAAAAAGTGGCGGCGATTATAGGCATATTCCGCCACCGTTGCTATGTGCCAGAGGTCGTGTAGACCCGAGTGCCCAGCCTCACCGATACTGTTGCTTTTTGACGGCGTCCGTTGCGGTCATGCTGCGTTGCCGCTCCTCGCCATAGCCAGCTATGACTCGTCGCGGCGCCTTGCCTGACCACAACGACCACTCGTCAAAAGAGCAACGTATCGGTGAGGCTGGGCACTAGTCGTGTGCCTGATAGACCGGGTTCTCGGCCAGAAGTTGCCGTAGCCGGGCCAGCGGGTCCTGGCGGTAAAACAGCTTCAGTTGCTCGTAGACCTGAGGATACGCCTCGTGCAGCAAATCCGGAGCGCTGAAGAAGTATTCGCTGGTGACGGCGAAGAATTCGGCGGGGTTTTCCGCCGCATAGGGATCGATGGCCGTTTCGGCGTCCGGATTGCGGTCAAGGTGCCGATTGAGGTCGTCGTAGGCGTGTTGCATGACCTTTGCCCACTCGCTGACCCGCATGTCGGGGTGCAGCGGCGGCAAGCCGTTGGCGTCGCCGTTGAGCATGTCGAGTTTGTGCGCGAGCTCGTGGATCACCAGGTTGTAGCCTTCCCAGCCACCGCTGGCCATCACGCCGGGCCAGGCCAGGATGATCGGGCCTTGCTGCCAGGCTTCGCCGCTGTGTTCGCCGTCCCACTCGTGTTCGACACCGCTGGCATCGCGATGCCGTTGGGGGCTGAGGAAGTCGTCGGGGTAGAGGACGATTTCGTGGAAACCCTGATACCAGTTCAGATCGCCCAAGTGCAGCAGTGGCAGTTGCGCTTGAGCGGCGAGCAACAGGCGTTGTTCCTGATGGAGTTCGACGCCGGGCAGGGCGGTCAGGTGTTTATCTTCCAGGAACAGCACGCAGGCTTCACGCAGCCATTGGTCTTCGGCGGCGCTGATGCCGTCAAGAAAACTCAAGTGATGGCGCACCCGCTGCCACACGTCGTCGGCAATCGGGTGTCTGGCCAGGATGCGCCGGCGACGCCAGGCGCTCAGGGACCACATCGCGGGTCAGCGCGATTGGGTTTTGGACGCGGCGTTGCCGAAACGGCTGCGGACCACGCCGATGATCATCGGTACCAGCGACAGCAGGATGATGGCCACCACCAGCAGCGAAAGGTTTTTCTTGATGAACGGCACGTTGCCGAAGAAGTAACCCAGGGTCACCAGACCGCCGACCCACAGAATGGTGCCGAGCACACTGAAGGCAAAGAAACGCGGGTAAGGCATTTTGGCGACGCCGGCGACGAACGGCGCAAAGGTGCGGATGATCGGCAGGAAGCGCGCCAGGGTCACGGTCTTGCCACCGTGCTTGTCATAGAAATCGTGGGTCTGTTGCAGGTAGTCGCGACGGAAGATTTTCGAGTTCGGGTTGCTGAACAGGCGTTCGCCCGCTGTTCGGCCGATGACATAGTTGGTGCTGTCACCGAGGATCGCTGCGAGCATCAGCAAACCGCCCAGCAACACCGGGTCCATGCCGCCGCCGGCCGCAACGGCGCCCGCGATGAACAGCAGGGAGTCGCCCGGCAGGAAGGGCATCACCACCAGACCGGTTTCGCAGAAGATCACCAGAAACAGGATGGCGTAGATCCATGGCCCGTAGTTGTTCACCAGCAAATCGAGGTAAACATCGAGATGCAGGATAAGGTCGATCGGGTTGAAATCCATGGAGGGGCACCTGTGGTGACGGCCGGACTCAGCAGGCCTGTGCGGATGACTTCGCGAAAGCCTACAGACGAGTGTAGTTTTTCTTACAAGCCGAAAAGGCCGGCATTATACGGGCTGAGTGATGAAGCGCGCGTCGAGATTGTAGCGGGGGATGTCTATGGCGCGGCCGGAAGTCTGGTGACAATAAATAACCCTTTCTGTGATGAACGAGCGCGCTCCCTCATCACAGAAGTCAGGATCAGAGCTCGTCGCTGATCGGCAATACGTAGTTCTTGAACTCGGTGTCTTCCTTGAACCCGATGGATTCGTAGGTTTTCTGCGCCACTTCGTTGTTGCTGCTGGTGGAAACGCGCATGCGCACGGCATTGGTTTCCTTGGCCATTTTCTTCGCGGTGCGAATCAGGTTATCGGCCACCAGCTGACGGCGGGCGTCTTCGGCGACATAGATGTCGTTGAGGATCCACACGCGCTTGAGCGAAAGGGATGAAAAGCTCGGGTACAACTGACAGAAACCCATCAGCTTGTCTTTGTCATCGGCCAGCGCCAGATAGATCACCGATTCCTTGCGGCGCAGACGTTTTTCAAGGAATGCCCGGGAGGAGTCTGGATAAGCCAATGAGCCATAAAACTCGCGATATTTGACGAACAACGGGGTCAGCAGGTCCAGGTGTTCGAGGGTCGCTTGAATAATCCGCATCGATAGGTCTCGTCTTCAAGTGGCTGTCTTCACGTGCTCTGACGGCGAACGGTTCTTCACTCGGGCAGCCGTGCATCGATCCTGCCTGAAACCGGAACAGAAACGCAATGCGGAAACGGTTCAGGCATTCGGCGGGCTCAGTAGGAAATTACCTTTCATGTCCGCACCTGCGTCCGACTCCAGCGTCTGAACCTGGGCTTCGTCCTTCAGATTGACCCCCGACAGCTGGCGGCGGCAAGCCTCGCGCATCAGGTACAGCAAGCGGTGTGCCGCCATTGCGTAGCTCAGGCCCTCGAGCCGGACATTGGAGATGCAGTTGCGGCAGGCGTCCGTCAGCCCGACCTTTGGATTGTAGGTGAAATATAACCCCAGGCTGTCCGGCGAACTGAGACCCGGGCGTTCACCGATCAGGATCACCACCATTTTTGCGCCGAGCAGTTCGCCAATCTCGTCGGCCACCGCGACCCGCCCTTGTTCCACCAGCACCACCGGTGAAACGGACCAGCCTTCAGCCTCGATTTGCTCCTGCATCCGCGCCAGAAACGGCAAGGTATGGCGATGAACGGCCAGCGCCGACAAGCCATCGGCGACCACGATCACCAGATCCACGCCACCCGGGTTCGCCTGCGCGTATTCGCGCAGGGTCTGCGCCGATTCATCGCTCAACTTTCGCCCCAGATCAGGCCGCTGCAAGTAACTGTCCCGGTTCGTGGCGGCGCTGTGCAGCAGCAAACTCTCGCGCCCGACCTCGGCCAGTTGCGAGCTGAGCCCGGCATGATCGAACGGCAAGTGCACCGCGTCCCGGGCTTGTGCGTGGGCGTACTGGAAATCCAGTTGCGCGCTGGTCGGCATGCTGGTGCCGGTGCGGCCCAGGGCAATCCGCGCCGGGGTCAGGCGACGCAGCTCCAGCAACGGATTCTCTGGGTCAACAGGTGGTTTATCCATTTCAACGCTCATCCCAATTGCGCCATGGCTTGACGGAAGGCCGGCGGCAGGCTGTCGCCGAATTGAATCTTGCCATCCGCCTGGGTCAGGATGCCCATTCTCGCCAGCCATTGTTCGAACTCCGGCGCCGGTTTCAGGCCCAGGGTCTGGCGGGCGTAAAGGGCGTCGTGGAACGAGGTGGTCTGGTAGTTGAGCATGATGTCATCGGAGCCGGGGATGCCCATGATGAAGTTGATCCCGGCGACGCCCAGCAGGGTCAGCAACGTGTCCATGTCGTCCTGATCGGCTTCGGCGTGGTTGGTGTAGCAGATGTCGCAGCCCATCGGTACGCCGAGCAGCTTGCCGCAGAAGTGATCTTCAAGGCCGGCGCGGATGATCTGTTTACCGTTGTAGAGGTATTCCGGGCCGATGAATCCTACGACGGTGTTGACCAAAAACGGCTTGAAATGACGCGCCACAGCGTAGGCACGGGTCTCGCAGGTCTGTTGATCGATGCCGTGGTGGGCGTTGGCTGACAGGGCACTGCCCTGGCCGGTCTCGAAATACATCAGGTTCTGGCCCAGGGTGCCGCGATTCAGGCTCAGCCCGGCGTCGTAACCTTCCTGCAGGACATTCAGGTTGATGCCGAAACTGGCGTTGGCCGCTTCGGTGCCGGCGATCGACTGGAACACCAGGTCCAGCGGAACCCCGCGATTGATCGCCTCGATGGAGGTGGTGACGTGGGTCAGCACACAGGCCTGGGTCGGGATTTCGTAGCGCTGAATGATTGCATCGAGCATTTCCAGCATGGCGCAGATCGACGCGATGTTGTCGGTGGCCGGATTGATGCCGATCATCGCGTCCCCGTTTCCATACAGCAGGCCGTCGAGAATGCTCGCCGCAATGCCGGCCGGTTCGTCGGTGGGGTGGTTGGGTTGCAGGCGCGTGGATAAACGCCCGCGCAAGCCCATCGTGCCGCGGAATTTCGTGACCACGCGAATCTTTTGCGCCACCAGCACCAGATCCTGCACACGCATGATCTTGGAGACAGCGGCGACCATCTCCGGGGTCAGCCCGGGCGCCAGGGCGCGCAGGCTCTGTTCGTCGGCCGCGTCGCTCAGCAGCCAGTCGCGGAAGCCGCCGACGGTGAGGTGGCTGACGGCCATGAACGCATGTTTGTCGTGAGTGTCGATGATCAGTCGGGTGACCTCATCAGCCTCATAGGGAATCAGTACTTCCTGCAGGAAGTGAGTCAGCGGAATGTCAGCCAGGGCCATTTGCGCCGCTACGCGCTCGCCATCGTTGAGGGCGGCGACGCCGGCCAGAAAATCCCCGGAGCGCGCCGGACTGGCCTTGGCCATGACGTCCTTGAGGCTGTCGAAACGGAAGGTCAGGGCGCCGACCGTGTGAGCAAAACTTGCCATACAGATTCTCCGTGACGGCGCAGACAGGGCCTGCGCCGTAATTTCTGGCCGTTAGTGCAGGGCTTTTTCAGCGTTCTGAATGGCCGCGAATTCTTCTTCGGGCGTGCCTGCTACCAAGTGATGCCGACTGTAGAAAGCAAAGTAAGCAATTAACACTCCATAGATGATCGCAGCGCCAATCACTACGCGTGGGTCTACCAGAAAACCCGCTACTACGGCGATGCAAGCCAGCACCAACGCTACACCGGAGGTGAAAATACCGCCGGGCGTGCGATAGGGCCGATCCATTTTGGGGCGTCGAATGCGCAGTGTGATGTGCGCCGCCATCATCAGGACGTAGGAAATGGTCGCACCGAACACCGCTACCAGAATCAGCAAGTCACCCTGACCGGTCAGTGACAAGCCGAATCCGATGATGCCGGGGATAATCAGAGCCAGTACGGGCGCCTTGCTCTTGTTGGTTTCTGACAGTTTGCGCGGCAGGTAGCCGGCGCGGGACAGCGCGAAGATCTGTCGCGAATAGGCGTAGATGATCGAGAAGAAACTGGCAATCAGCCCGGCCAGGCCCACCAGATTGACGAAGTGGCCCATCCAGGTCGAGCCGCCATAGGCCTTGCTCAATGCTTCGACCAACGGATTGCCCGAGGTCAGCAGTGCATTGGCGCCCGCACCGCCCGGGCCGATGACCAGAATCAGCAGGGCAAAGCTCACCAGCACCAGCATGGCGCCGATCAAGCCGCGAGGCAGGTCGCGTTTCGGGTTTTTGGTTTCTTCTGCTGCCAACGGCACGCCTTCGACAGCGAGGAAGAACCAGATCGCGTAAGGAATTGCCGCCCAAACGCCGACGTAGCCGAAAGGCAGGAAGCTGCTGGCGCCCTTGGCGTCAGTCACTGGGATGTCGAGGAGATTGGCGACGTCGAAGTGCGGCACCATCGACACCAGGAACACGCCCAATGCCAGCGCGGCGATGGCGGTGATAACGAACATCAGTTTCAGGGCTTCGCCGACCCCGAAAATGTGAATGGCGATAAAGATGATGTAGAACGCCAGGTAAATCATCCAGCCACCAATGCCGAACAGTGACTCGCAATAGGCGCCGATAAACACCGCGATCGCCGCCGGAGCGATGGCGTATTCGATCAGGATCGCGGTGCCGGTCAGAAAACCGCCCCACGGTCCGAATGCGCTACGGGCAAAACCATAGCCGCCACCCGCGGTAGGGATCATCGACGACAGTTCCGCCAAGGAGAAGCACATGCACAGGTACATGGTCGCCATCAGTAACGTAGCGAGAAACATGCCGCCCCAGCCACCCTGGGCCAGGCCGAAGTTCCAACCCGCGTAATCGCCGGAGATGACGTAGGCCACGCCCAGACCCACCAGCAGGACCCAGCCTGCTGCACCTTTTTTCAGTTCCCGTTGTTGGAAATAGTCGGAGCCGACTTTTTCAAAGTCGACCGAGGAGGTAGCCGGCTGCACGCTGGCTTGATCGCTAGGCATAGGTTTCACCTGTTCTTATTGTTTTTGACCGGCGTGGTTGCCGGGTGGGAGCGAAGGCCCAATGTGCAGGCAAGCCCACTCCCAAGGAGAGTGGCTTGCCTGCGACAGTCGGTTTAGAAGAAGCCCAACGGATTGATGTCGTAGCTCACCAGCAGGTTTTTGGTCTGCTGATAGTGATCGAGCATCATCTTGTGAGTTTCACGGCCGACGCCGGACTTCTTGTAACCACCGAACGCGGCATGCGCCGGGTACAGGTGGTAGCAGTTGGTCCACACACGACCGGCCTTGATCGCTCGGCCCATGCGGTAGGCGCGGTTGATGTCGCGGGTCCAGAGGCCGGCACCCAGGCCGAACTCGGTGTCGTTGGCGATGGCCAGGGCTTCGGCTTCGTCCTTGAAGGTGGTGATGCTCACCACCGGGCCAAAGATTTCTTCCTGGAACACGCGCATTTTGTTGGTGCCCTTGAGCAGGGTCGGCTGGATGTAATACCCGGTCGCCAGGTTGCCCTCGAGTTTTTCCACCTTGCCGCCGGTCAGCAGCTCGGCGCCTTCGCCCTTGGCGATTTCCAGGTACGACAGGATTTTGTCGAATTGCTGCTCGGACGCCTGGGCGCCAACCATGGTGTCGGTGTCCAGCGGGTCGCCACGTTTGATCGACAGGACTTTTTTCATCACCACTTTCATGAAGTCGTCGTAGATCGACTCCTGCACCAGCGCGCGGGAAGGGCAGGTGCAGACTTCGCCCTGGTTGAAGAACGCCAGCACCAGGCCTTCGGCGGCTTTTTCGATGAAGGAAGGTTCGGCCTTCATGATGTCTTCGAAGAAGATGTTCGGCGACTTGCCACCCAGCTCCACGGTGGACGGAATGATGTTTTCGGCGGCGCATTTCATGATGTGCGAGCCGACCGGGGTCGAGCCGGTGAAGGCGATCTTGGCGATGCGTTTGCTGGTGGCCAGGGCTTCGCCGGCTTCTTTGCCGAAGCCTTGAACGACGTTCAGCACGCCCGGCGGCAGCAGGTCGCCGATCAGCTCCATCAGCACGGTAATGCCCAGCGGGGTTTGCTCGGCAGGCTTGAGCACCACGCAGTTACCGGCGGCCAGGGCCGGGGCGAGTTTCCAGGCGGCCATCAGGATCGGGAAGTTCCAGGGGATGATTTGCCCGACCACGCCCAGCGGTTCGTGGATGTGATAGGCCACGGTGTTGCCATCGATCTCGGCGGCGCTGCCTTCCTGGGCGCGGATGCAACCGGCGAAGTAGCGGAAATGGTCGGCGGCCAGCGGGATGTCGGCGTTGAGGGTTTCACGCACGGCTTTGCCGTTGTCCCAGGATTCGGTGATTGCCAGGACTTCCAGGTTCTGTTCAATGCGGTCGGCGATTTTCAGCAGCACCAGCGAACGCGCCTGGGCGGACGTGGCGCCCCAGGCATCGGCGGCGGCGTGGGCGGCGTCCAGGGCTTTGTCGATGTCTTCGGCCGTGGAGCGCGGGAATTCGGCAATCGGTTGGCCATTCACTGGCGAGGTATTGGTGAAGTACTGACCTTTGACAGGCGCGACGAACTCGCCGCCGATGTAGTTACCGTATTTGCTCTTGAACGAAACGATAGCGCCTTCAGTACCGGGGTGAGCGTAACGCATGGTGATTTCTCCTTGGCTTTTTGTGCTTATAAGGGAGAGCGCATGTGCGCTTGCTATAAGCGTAGAGCAAAGGTCGGGCCACTGCCCTGCAGGTCAGGCAAATCAAGGTCTTGCGCGTTTTTTGTCGGACGGGCGGGCGGCGCCTGTGACGATTCCGGTACAGCCCTCGTGACACTTTGTACCGCTTGTGGCACAGCTTGTGACCGGGCGGTCTTGCCAGCATTGCAATGCGCCGATGGCTGGAGGATGCTGGGCCACAAGATGTGTGTCAGCCCTTGATGGGGTTCAGCACAGCTCTCGGAGAGAACAATAAGAAATGCACGACAACCATTTGAGTCGCCATGCCCAACAAGTCTTGACCGTCACCCAGGGCAAATCCCACCTGCACGGTCCTGGCAGCGACCCGTCCATCGCCCGTTCATGGCTGCGCTGCCTTGAGGATTATCACCTCGACCCGGCCCTGACGATGGCACCGACGGTGCTGGAACACGGTCGGGTGCTGGAAAGCCGCGAACGCTTGCAGCAAGTGCTGCACATCGCCGGCAGCGAAATGACCAGTCTGCATCAGCAACTTTCCGGCGCCGGCCACGCCGTGCTACTCACCGACGCCCGTGGGGTGATCCTCAACTGCGTCACCGCACCGGCCGAACGGAAAATCTTCGAGCGCGCCGGCCTGTGGCTTGGCGCCGACTGGAGCGAAGCCTGCGAAGGCACCAACGGCATCGGCACCTGCCTGGTGGAGCGCCAGTCGCTGACCATTCACCAGGATGAACACTTTCGCGGCCGCCACACCGGCCTGACGTGCTCGGCGAGCCCGGTGTTCGACCCTCACGGCGAGCTGCTGGCGGTTCTCGATGTGTCCTCGGCGCGTCACGAAGTCTCACGTCAAAGCCAGTTCCACACCATGGCCTTGGTCAATCTCTCGGCGAAGATGATCGAGAGCTGCTATTTCCTGCGCTACTTCGACAATCAATGGTTGCTGCGCTTTCACCTGCAAGCCGAATCCGTCGGGCTGTTCAGCGAAGGCTTGCTGGCGTTCGACGGGGAAGGGCGGATCAGCGCGGTCAACCAGAGTGCGCTGAACTTGCTGGGGCATATTCGCGGTGGATTGCTGGGCAAGCCGGTGGAGGCGTTTTTCGATTGCTCGCTGGATGACTTGCTCGGCCGCGCCAGTGTCAACGCCAGCGCCAGTTGGCCGTTGCGCACCCGTGATGGGCGGAGTCTGTTTGCCGTGTTGCGCGGGCAGCCGCGCAGCATTCCGGTGCCGGTGGTGCCAGGTCCGACAATTGCCGAGCGTCCGCGCCTGTCGGGCATCTGCCTGGGCGACGCCGCGTTGCAGGAAGATTTCCGAAAATCCTTGAGAGTTTTCGAGCGAGACGTGCCGCTGTTGATCAATGGCGAAACCGGTTCCGGCAAAGAAGCCTTTGCCAAAGCCGTGCATCAGGCCAGCCAGCGGGCCGACAAGGCCTTCGTCGCCCTGAACTGCGCGGCGATCCCTGAAAGCCTGATCGAGAGCGAACTGTTTGGTTATCGCGGCGGCAGCTTTACCGGCGCGCGCAAGGAAGGCATGCGCGGCAAGTTGCAGCAGGCGGACGGCGGCACACTGTTCCTCGATGAAATCGGCGACATGCCGTTGGCGTTGCAAACCCGGCTATTAAGGGTGCTGGAAGATCGTCAGGTGGTGCCGATTGGCGGCGAGCCGGAGTCGGTCAATGTGCGGATCATCAGCGCCACTCACCGCCATTTACTGGAGCGGGTGCAGGACGGCAGCTTCCGCGAGGATTTGTATTACCGGCTCAATGGGCTGGAGATCGCATTGCCGGCGTTGCGTGAGCGAAGTGATAAATCGCAGTTGCTTGATTTTCTGCTGGCCGAGGAAGCGGGCGCAGAGACGGTGCTGATCGATGAGCCGGCCCGGCAAGCCTTGCTGGGTTTCGCCTGGCCGGGGAACGTGCGGCAGTTGCGCAATGTGCTGCGCACCTTGGCGGCGTTGTGTGACGACGGGCGGATCGGGCTGGAGGATTTGCCGGTGATGATTCGTCAGGTTCGACCGGTGCCGGTTGTGGCCGTTGAAGAGACTTCCGAACATCCGCTGGACGATGCCGAGCGGCTGGCGTTGCTGAATGCGCTGGAGCAGACCCGTTGGCACATGACCCATACCGCCGAGCAGCTCGGCGTCAGCCGTAACACCCTCTATCGAAAACTGCGCAAACACGGCATCGCCCGCTAGGCACGCCGTCACACTGTAGGAGCGAGGCTTGCCCGCGAAGAACGATTACGCGGTGTACTGGCGGAATCGTGTTATGGCCTTCGCGGGCAAGCCTCGCTGCTGCGGGTTTTGCGTTGACCCGAAACAAAGGTGCGAATTTTCCCACCCTACGCTAACCTGCGGCCATGTTTTACGAGGTCGACTATGCATATTCATATTCTTGGTATCTGCGGCACTTTCATGGGTTCGATGGCGGTTCTCGCCAAAGAGCTGGGCCATCACGTGACGGGCTCCGATGCCAACGTCTATCCGCCGATGAGCACTCAGCTTGAAGCGCAGGGCATTGAGTTGACCCAAGGCTACGACCCCACCCAACTCGATCCGGCGCCGGATCTGGTGGTGATCGGCAACGCCATGTCGCGCGGCAACCCGGCCGTCGAATACGTGTTGAACAAAGGCCTGCCCTACGTCTCCGGCCCGCAATGGCTGGCCGACCACGTGCTGCAAGGTCGCTGGGTCCTGGCCGTCGCCGGCACCCATGGCAAAACCACCACCAGCAGCATGCTTGCCTGGGTCCTGGAGCACGCGGGCATGAGCCCGGGCTTCCTGATCGGCGGCGTGCCGCAGAACTTCTCGGTGTCGGCGCGTCTGGGTGACACACCGTTCTTCGTCATCGAAGCCGACGAGTACGACAGCGCGTTCTTCGACAAGCGCTCCAAGTTCGTTCACTACCGCCCGCGCACGGCCATTCTGAACAACCTGGAATACGATCACGCCGACATCTTCCCGGATTTGCCCGCCATTGAGCGGCAGTTCCACCACTTGGTGCGAACCATCCCGAGCGAAGGCCTGGTGATTCACCCGACCACCGAGCCAGCGTTGCAGCGCGTCATCGAGATGGGCTGCTGGACCCCGGTGCAAACCACCGGTGCCGGCGGTCAGTGGCAGGTCAAGCTGCTGAGCGAAGACGGCTCCAGGTTCGAAGTGATGTTCGAAGGCGTCGCCCAAGGCGTCGTCGATTGGGACATGACCGGCCAGCACAACGTCGCCAACGCCCTGGCCACCCTGGCGGCTGCTCGCCACGTCGGCGTTGTACCGTCGATGGGCATCGCTGCATTGAGCGTCTTTAAAAGCGTGAAACGCCGGATGGAGAAAGTCGCCGAGGTTCGCGGCATTACCATCTACGACGACTTCGCTCACCACCCGACGGCCATTGCGACGACCCTCGACGGCCTGCGCAAACGCATCGGTGATGCGCCGTTGATTGCGATCATCGAGCCGCGCTCCAACTCCATGAAGCTCGGCGCTCACCGCGACGGCTTGCCGGAAAGCGTGGTCGATGCCGATCAAGTGATCTGGTATGCCCCCGCCAACCTCGGTTGGGACCTGGGCGCGACCGCCGCGTTGTGCACGGTGCCGTCGATCGTCAGCGACTCCCTGGAAGGCATCATCGAGCGCGTGAAGAGCCAGGCCCAGCCCGGCACCCACGTGGTGATCATGAGCAACGGCGGCTTCGGCGGCCTGCACGGCAAACTCGCCGAGGCGCTGCAATGAACAACGGCCCGGAACGCATCACCCTCGCGATGACGGGCGCTTCGGGCGCCCAGTACGGTTTACGTCTGCTCGACTGCCTGATCCGCGAAGACCGCGAGGTGCATTTCCTGATCTCCAAGGCGGCGCAACTGGTGATGGCCACCGAGACTGACGTCACGCTGCCGGCCAAACCGCAGACGATGCAGGCCTTCCTCACTGAGTACACCGGTGCGGCCGCCGGGCAGATCAAGGTGTACGGCAAGGAAGACTGGATGTCGCCAGTGGCCTCGGGGTCTGGTGCGCCCGCGGCGATGGTGGTGGTGCCGTGTTCCACCGGAACCTTGTCCGCGATCGCGACCGGTGCCTGCAACAACCTGATCGAGCGGGCTGCCGACGTGACGTTGAAAGAGCGTCGCCAGCTGATTCTGGTGCCGCGTGAAGCGCCGTATTCGAGCATTCATCTGGAGCATATGCTCAAGCTGTCGAACATGGGCGTGACGATATTGCCGGCGTCACCGGGCTTTTATCATCAGCCGCAGACGATCGATGACTTGATCGACTTTGTCGTGGCGCGGATTCTCAATCTGCTGAACATCCCGCAAGACATGCTGCCGCGCTGGGGCGAACACCATTTGAGCAGCGATGAATAAGCTGCTGATTGTTCTGTTGGCCCTGCAATTGGGGGGCTGCGCCACGGCGCGCACGCTGGACGCGGCCAAGCCTGGGGCGCCAGTGGTGTACGCGGGGACGCGCCTGGATTTGTATGCCCTGAATGGCGGTTGCTGCGCCATGGACCGGTTTGGCGCCGAAGCGCCGAGCTACCCCGGCGTCGACCTGCCGGCCAGCGCGTTGCTCGACACGCTGTTATTGCCGTTGTCATTGCTGACGGTGATCGGGGTGAGTTTCCAGGCGACGGGCGGGTTGTAGCGTTCGGCTTTGAATCGGTGTGCGCCCTTCGCGGGCAAGCCTCGCTCCTACGGGTTCTCCGTTGCCTGTGTAGGAGCGAGGTTTGCCCGCGAAGGCGCCCTCTCAGACACCAAAGGATTATTTGCCTAGCTTGCGCAGTTCATCCGATTCGACAATCCGTACCCCATCCTGCTCTTCCAGCGCCAGTCTCCACATGGCGCGAGCCAGTTGGCAGGCTTCGATGCCGCGGTACTTGCCAGGGATCAAGCGCGACAACGGCCCGACGAGTTGCTCGGCCGTGCGCGGTTCCAGTCGATCGCCCAGCAACAACGAAGGTCGGCAAATGGTCAGCTGCGGCCAGTCCTGCGCGCGCAATGCGTACTCCATCTCGCCTTTGACCCGGTTGTAGAAAATCGAGGATCTGCGATCGGCCCCCAGGGCACTGATCACGATCAGGTGCCGGGCACCCATTTCCCGTGCACGTTTGGCGAACGCCACCACCATGTCCAGGTCGACCGCACGAAAGGCTTGTTCGGAGCCAGCCTGCTTGATTGTGGTGCCGAGGCAGCAGTAGGCGATGTCGACGCGACCGTTCAGTTGCGGCAGAAACGCCGCCGCGTCGCCGACCGGGTTTTCCAGATGGGGATGCTCGGCCAGTGGCCGGCGTGAGGGGGCCAGTACCCTTGAAATCGTTGGCTCATTGAGCAGGCGATCAAGCAGATGTTCGCCGGTCAACCCGGTAGCTCCGGCAAGCAGTACATGCTGAGGCGTCAAGTACATAGTGTTTCCCCCTTGATACTGTTCAGCTTAGTTGCTCTTTGCATCCTTGCTGCTGATAGAGACACTTTGTAGCGCTTTTCGTGCCTGCTGTTTGCGCAAGAGTTGCCAGTGCGAGAGGACCGTTTTCGGCGCCCAGAGCTGCGGTTCAGAGGCCTCGAAGCCGTCAGCGAGTTCACGCTCTGCCACCGTGGCCTTGGCCAGCTTGAAGGCATGCTCCAGGTCGTCGGTCTGGTTCAGCGCCTGGGCGAACAGCGCGTCGCCGAAGTAGGTGAAATTGGCTTCTTCCGAGCAACCGAAGGACACCCGATCAGCGCGCGAGGCGGTCATGATCAGCGTGCGTTCATCCTTGAGCGCGGGGATGAAGCCGCCGGAATAGCAGGACGAAATCACCACGATCTTGTCGCGGTTCTTCAAGGGCGCGAGCACGGCGGCGAGTTCGTCGGCCGGCAGGTCGGCCAGTTCCATGCGCGGCTGGTCGAGCACCAGTTCATGTTCGCTGCTGCCATGGCTGGTCAGGTAGATGAAGATCAAGTCTTCCGGGCCACTGCGTTCGGCCAGGGTCATCGCGGCGCGGCGCAGGTTTTCCCGGGTGGCCATCGGCCGGTCGACGAGGTGATCGCGATGGTTCACCAGGCGGATCTGGCCGAAGGCGCCGAAGCGGCTGCTGAGCATGTTGCTGACGTAATCGGACTCGCGCAGGAACACACTCTGCTTGCCGTCGCCGCCCAGGGTCAAGGTGTACAGCTCGACCATCGGGGTCGAGGCTGGCACGTTGGACAGAGCGTCATCGAGTAACCGGCCCTGGGCCAGCAAGCCGAGCTCCAGGGTGTCGGGCAGCAACTTGCCGTCGGCATCGCGAACACGCTGGCCATTGACCCACGTTCCGCTTTGCACCGTGCCGTCGGTGAGCACCAGGGTGCCGCGCCCCGAGTAGCTGTCATTGTCGAACTGGCCGATGTAGAAGCTGCCGTCGGGCAGGTTCAATCGACCCTGGCCGGTAAAGCGCCAGTCGCTGAACTGGCCGATGTAATGACTGCCGTCAGCGCCGATCAACTCGCCCTTGCCGTTCAGCGAGCCTTCCTTGAACTGGCCCAGCCAGACATCGCCGTCGGCGTTTTCGTAGCGGCCCTTGCCGTGCAGTTGATTGTTCTTGAAGCCGCCGACATAGATGTCGCCGTCGGCGCTGTTGAAGGTCCCGTTGCCTTCCAGCTGACCGTCCTTGAAGTGCCCGGTGAACTGATTGCCGCTGGCGTCGCCGCGCTGCCCTTCACCGTTGGGTTTGCCATTGGCGAACTGGCCCTGGTAGGAACTGCCGTCGTCGAGTTCGAGACGCCCGAGCCCTGAATATTGATCGGCCCTGAATTCACCGCGATAGGTCATCGCGTTTTCTTTTAGCGTGCCTTCACCGTCACGGCGGCCGAGTTTGAATCCGCCGGTGTAGCTGCTGCCGCTGGTGGTCAGTGTGCCCTTGCCGTCAAACAGGCCTTGATTGAATTGGCCCCGATAGACTTCGCCGTTGCTGCCATGCCACTCGCCCTGGCCATGCCATTGCCCCTTGTCGAACTCGCCGGCGTACCAACTGCCGTTGGGGTAGTCGATGCGGCCCTGGCCTTGCAACAAGCCGTTGACCAGATCACCGCGATAGCGCCCGCCGTCCGGCAAGCGGGCGTCCGGGGGCAGCAGCGATTCGCCATCGCCGCAAGCGGTGAGTAACAGGGTCAGGGCGAGGAGTGCAAGTGAGCGCATAGCGGGATCCGGGCAATTATGCGACGGAGTATGCCGCAGCTATGTGTCGCATTTATAGAGACACGGCAGAGACACGGCGCGAAACAGCGTGAGCTGTTTCGCAATCAGACCTGTGTCAGACGAAACAGAGGGACAGCGGCTCGGCGATATACGCCGGTTTGTCCGAGCCTTCGATTTCAAGCGTGGCGGTGGCTTTGAGCAGCCATTGGCCGGGTTTTTTCTCGATGACTTCGTTCATGTCGACCTTGAGCCGAACCCTGGAGTTGACCTTTACTGGCTGGATGAAGCGCACGCTGTCCAGGCCATAGTTGACCACCATCTTCGCCCCTTGAGGGAGGATCAGGATGTCTTCCATCAGTTTCGGGATCAGCGACAGTGACAGGAATCCGTGTGCAATGGTGCTGCCAAATGGCGTTTGCGCGGCTTTGACCGGGTCGACGTGAATAAACTGATAATCGCCTGTGGCTTCTGCGAACAGGTTGATGCGCTCCTGATCGATGGTGAGCCATTCGGAACGTCCGAGTTCCTTGCCGACATAATCTTTGAGCTCTGCAACGGGAACATAGGGCATTGAGACTCTCCTTGGGTTTCATCGGATTTATAGTTTTTCGAGTGGGGGGATTTGGCCTCCCTGTGAACCACTTTAGATCAACATGGCAAATTGCTCCGGTCAACTGACCATGCTTTTGGCGAATGCCGATCCATAGCGTTGACGTGCTTATAATGCCCGGCCCCTTTTTGGTGGGGCGCGCGTGCGGGAGATGCTGGATGTTGTTACGTGGCCTGACCTGGCTGGTGCTGTTCCAATTGCTGGGCACAGCCATCAACCATTTGTTTTTACCGGTACTGCCCGGGCCGATTGTCGGCCTGCTGCTGTTGCTGGTGTACCTGATTTCGCGCGGGCAAGTCGGCGAGCCGTTGAACCTGGCCGCCAGCAGCCTGCTGCGCTATTTGCCTTTGCTGTTGGTGCCGCCGGCCGTGGGCGTGATGGTTTACGCCAAGGACATCGCCGCAGACTTCTGGGCCATTGCCGGCGCGCTGGTGTTGTCGCTGGTGCTGTCCATGGCGTTTGTCGGGGTGCTGATGCAGCGCATGGTCAAGCGTCATGCCCATCGCGGAGATCGCTCATGATCCTCGATTGGCAGGGTGCGCTGGACTCGGTGATTCATCACCCGTTGTTCGGCCTCGGCATTACGTTGGGCGCTTATCAACTGGTGCTGGCAGCCTTTGAAAAAACCCGCTGGATCTTTCTGCAACCGGTGCTGGTCTCCATGCTGTTGGTGATCGGTGTGCTGACGGTCTGTGGGATCACGTTTGTCGAGTACCGCAAGAGCACCGAGATCCTCAGCATCTTGCTCGGACCTGCGACCGTTGCGCTGGCAGTGCCGCTGTATCTCAATCTGCGACGCATTCGGCAGTTGTTCTGGCCGATTTTTACTACGCTGGTGATAGGCGGCGTGGTTGCCACGGGCATGGGCGTGTTGCTGGGTTGGTGGTTTGGCGCCGAACACATGATCCTGATGACGATGGCGCCGAAGTCAGTGACGTCGCCGATTGCCATGTTGGTGGCTGAGCAGATCGGTGGTGTCGCGGCGTTGGCCGCTGTGTTCGTGTTGATCACCGGCGTGATCGGTGCGATCTTCGGTCCGAGTATGCTGACCCGGCTGGGCGTGCACAGCCCTGAAGCCCGGGGCATGGCGCTGGGCATGACCGCCCATGCGGTCGGCACCTCGGTGGCCTTGCAGGAAAGTGAAGAATGCGGCGCTTTCGCGGCGCTGGCGATGAGTCTGATGGGCGTGGCCACGGCGGTGTTCCTGCCGTTGGCGGTGTCGATGGTGGTTTAAGGATATGTCTATGAGCTTGCCGCTTTTTCCGCTGAACACTGTGCTGTTTCCTGGCTGCATCCTCGACTTGCAGATCTTCGAGGCGCGCTACCTGGACATGATCGGCAGTTGCATGAAAAAGGGCGTCGGCTTCGGCGTTGTGTGCATTCTCGACGGCGAAGAAGTGGGCATCGCACCTGCGGGCTATGCGCTGGTCGGCTGCGAAGCGTTGATCACTGATTTCAAACAACAGGACAATGGCCTGCTGGGCATTCGCGTGCAGGGCGGGCGGCGTTTTCATGTGTTGCGCACCGAGGTACAGCGCGATCAATTGACCGTCGCTGAGGTCGAGTGGCTGGAAGACGAACCTGAACAGCCGCTGCAGGATGAGGATGCGGACCTGGTCGCCCTGCTCAAGGCATTGGCCGAACACCCGATGGTCGAAGCCTTGAACATGGGCACCGAAGCGACCGGGCAACAGTCACTGGCCAATCAGCTGGCCTATCTGCTGCCGTTTGCCGAAGTGGACAAGATCGACCTGCTGCAACTCGATGATCCCCAGCAGCGGCTGGATGCGATCCAGGCGCTGTTGGACGAGTTGCAGGGTGAGTTGTTTGCCTAGTTGTACTTTGTATTAAGTTCTTCGGTTCGCCACTATTGTCTTCGTAAAGCTCAGTCAGTAGTTTGCAGTTATTCGCATGGAGCGGATAACGGTTAACTATATGGATGTGGTTATGACGCTATATGAAGATGAATGGATGTTCTGGGATGATATTGCCGGGCGCTATATTTTAAAGCACGCGAGCAACGATCCGAATACGGCTAATATTATTGATGCCGCTGCTTACTATGCCGATTCAATGGTTGTCGCTCGACGTAAGCGCAAGCGCGTAAAACTTCCAGTCTCCGGTACTGCTGTCGATACTTCAAACGCTCCGACGGCTCTTTAGTACACGACTTATAAACTATTCGGCAACGGACTGGGTTTTGCGCGTCTTGCTGAAAAAAATTGAGTGAACAGCATCTTGAGGTGATTGATGTCCCTGGAAAATCAAAGCAGTGCATTTACCGCTAACCTTTACGTCAACGGCACGCCGGTGGTGCTTAACCAGCAGCGCCTGAAGCTTAGGCTGCGTGACCCGCGAATCACCCGGCGCGAACGCCTGGACGTGGAGGTGGCATTGGCGAGTGACGACAGCACAAGTATTCTGACGCTCGCCGATCATGAGGATGACAAGCCTCTATTGTTGAAGTTTGTGCCCAAGGCTGGCAAGTATGAAGTGCTGGCCGTTATTCGAGGCGCCTATGAAGGTGGTCATTTGACGGTTAATGTCGGAACCCGTCATCTATATATGAATAGCGGTTCGGAAGGTGCCAGGTTTTCGATACGTAAGCATGGGGTGGACCAAGCGAGTTTTGATGATTTTGCTGCCGGTCCAGGGTATGTGCAGCTCGTGAGTGAGCTTAATGGTCGGCCGCTCTATCTGGCAAACGACAAGGGGAAAGTGCATTTTAAAGATGTTGATCCTAATACCTCCAAGCATGATGCGTTCAACAATGATCCCGTCAACTTCGTGATCAAGATTGTTGATAAGCCGGGTGAGGAGCGCAAATAAAAAAACGCCATCAGTTTTGCAAGCTGATGGCGTGTACCTCATCAGGCAACAGCCTAATACGCATATCTCAACATTGCATTCGGCAAATGTCGCAATGCAAAGAACCCGAACAACGCCACCATCGCCGGCAATACCAGCCACCAGATCTTGGGTGGCATGGCATTGAGCGGTGTCTGGCGCTGGCTCAGCCACAAGCTGGCGGCACACACGCACGCCGCCAGCATCGCGCCGGCCAATATATCCGTTGGCCAATGTGCGCCCAGGTACACCCGGGACAGGGCGATTGTCAGGGCCGGCAAACAACCCAGCAGCAACCAGGTCAGGCGCATCCGCGGCGGCTGACCGCGACCGGCCAGCACGGCGAGGGTCAGGAACAACGCGAAGGCGCCCGATGCATGGCCGCTGGGCATGCTGTAGCTGGTCAGTGGATCGCTCAGTACTTCCGGGCGCACGCGGGCGAAAAATTGTTTGGTGAACGTGTTGCCGAGCGCGGTGAAGAGCAGGGTGCCACCGGCGAAAATCGCCTGGCGCCACTGCCGGGTGAGCAACAGCAAGCCGGTCAGCAGGGCGCTGAACACCAGCATGTTGCGGAATTCGCCGATCAGCGTGAAGGTGACGGCCAGTTCATCGAGCATCGGGCTGCGATGTTCCTGCACCAGGGTCATCACGCCTTGGTCGAGCGCGGTCAGGTGCGGGTAGCCGATAAACAGCCCTGCCAGAATTAACAGGCCGAGGCCGGCTATATAGGCGGTGGCGTGGCGATGGCGGCGCAGGCTGCTGGTTACGCTCAAGCCGATCATTACCGCAATGCTGCCGGCGACGATCCCTGCCTCAGGCCAGAACCCGTCGGGCAATGGCAAGCGAATCGCTGCGCCCGTGGCCCAGCCAGGCAGCAAGTACGCGACGCTCCAGCCCGCGGCGGCCAGCAAACTGACAGCGGCGAAACGCGGGAACGGCATGTCGAACATCCCGGCAACCATCGGCAGCATCGGGCGTAGCGGGCCGATAAAACGTCCGACCAACAGGCTGGCAATACCGTATCGCTGGAAATACGCCTCGGCGCCGGCGATCCATTCCGGATGGTGGCGTAACCCCGGCAGGCGCCGGATATTCTGGTGGAAATGTCGACCGATGAAGTACGAAACGATGTCGCCCAGAACGCCAGCGGTAAATCCCAGCAATAGCGTTTCGCTCAATGACAGCGCCCCGCTGCCGGCCAGTACCGCCACGGCGAACAGCAACACTGTGCCGGGCACAATCAGCCCGGCAATCGCCAGGCACTCCACGAATGCCACGATGAACACCGCCGCGGCCAGCCATTGCGGGTTAGCCGCCAGCCAACCGGTCACGCTATCGAGCCATGGGCCCATAAAAACAACTCCCTCTGATGTTCAATTGGGCTCGAAAGGCGCGCACGCAACCTTCCAGGCACCACAAGTCCCCTGTAGGAGCGAGCCTGCTCGCGATAGCGGACGGACATTCGAAACCGATGTCGCCTGATACTTGCTATCGCGATCAGGCTCGCTCCCACAGGGATTTTCCATCTTCAAGTCAGCAAAAAATAATCGCGACCTTCGACCTGTCCCCGTCGCAGCGGGTTCCGCGTGCAATATGGCGCGTAAGCCGCATCGACGAAGCGATACATCAAATGTTCGTCGCGTCCGTGGGGAATGCCCAAGCGCGTGGTCTGGATGATGTGAGCAGGCGCCGGGCCGACGTCTTCGACCAGCAACACATCATGGTCAAAACGCTTGGCATCCCAGACGGGCACCTTCAACCCCAGCGACTTGCACAACAACGTCTGCCCGGCGCAGAGCTTTTGCGTCGGGCGAGGACGACCCTGGGCGTCGGGATTGTTCAACAGCATCTGCGCCAGGCTCGCCGGCCCGCTTAGCTCGTCGACCCACGGATAGGCAGATTTGATCAGCACCGCGTTGCCCGGCCCATGGGCGCTGAAGTTCAGGGAATCACCGCCGCGGGCGTAATACATATAGATGTGCCCGCCATCCAGAAACAAAGCCTTACGCTTTTCTGTGTAGCCGAGGGACGCGTGGCTGCCTTTTTCTTCGCAGTAATAGGCTTCGGTTTCGATAATCCGGGCGCTCAGCCACAGGTCGCCGACCCTATGACGGATGACCTTGCCCAGTAAATCCCGGGCCAGGGTTTGCGCATCGCGGTCAAAAAATGCGTCCGGGAGCCCCATGGGCAGGCGTGCAGCGGACGCTCGAACAGTCAGGTTGGACATGATGAACGGTGTTTATCAAGGCTGATTGAGTCGTGATGATAACAATGTGCAGCTTAATCCCGGCTGAACGTCGGCAAATTGCCCTCCATTTCGACCATCCGCCCGTCACCGCTGTTAGTCCCGGGACGCGACAGCTATAATCTGCCGCTTTACTCTTTACCAAGACCTTAGCAAAGACCCCCACAGACCATGACTGAGTCCGTTCTTGACTATATGACCCGCCTGGGTCGCGCCGCCCGCGAGGCTTCTCGCGTCATTGGCCGTGCCAGCACTGCGCAGAAGAACCGCGCGTTGCAGGCGGCTGCCAATGCGCTGGACGCTGCACGCGCCGAGCTGACGGCTGCCAATGAACTGGATTTGGCCGCAGGCCGCGCCAATGGTCTTGAACCGGCATTGCTTGAGCGTCTGGCGCTGACCCCGGAGCGCATCGACGGCATGATCGTCGGTTTGCGTCAGGTGGCGGCACTTCCGGACCCGGTTGGCGCGATTCGCGACATGAGTTTCCGGCCGTCGGGCATCCAGGTCGGCAAGATGCGCGTGCCGTTGGGCGTGATCGGGATCATCTACGAATCCCGGCCGAACGTAACCATCGACGCCGCGAGCCTTTGCCTGAAGTCGGGCAATGCGACGATCCTGCGTGGCGGTTCCGAGGCAATCAATTCCAATCGCGCCATTGCCGCCTGCATCCAGCGCGGCCTGGCCGAAGCCGAGCTGCCGGCTGCCGTGGTGCAAGTGGTCGAAACCACCGATCGTGCGGCCGTTGGCGCGTTGATCACCATGCCGGAATACGTCGACGTCATCGTGCCCCGTGGTGGCCGTGGCCTGATCGAACGCGTCAGCCGCGATGCCCGCGTGCCGGTGATCAAACATCTGGACGGCATCTGCCACGTCTACGTCAGCGCCCACGCCGATCTGCCGAAAGCCCAGCGCATCGCCTTCAATGCCAAGACTTACCGTTACGGCATCTGCGGTGCGATGGAGACGCTGCTGGTGGATCAAGCCGTTGCCAAGGATTTCCTGCCGTCGATGGCTGCACAGTTCCGCGAAAAAGGCGTCGAACTGCGCGGTTGCGAACGTACCCGGGCGATCATCGATGCCGTGGCGGCCAGCGAAGAAGACTGGAGCACCGAATACCTGGCGCCGATTCTTTCGATCCGCGTCGTTGACGGGCTGGACCAGGCGATCGAACACATCAATCAGTACGGTTCGCATCACACCGACTCGATCGTCAGCGAAAACCTCGCCGACACCCGGCGTTTTGTGGCGGAGGTCGATTCGTCATCGGTGATGATCAACACGCCGACCTGCTTCGCCGATGGCTTTGAATACGGATTGGGTGCCGAGATTGGCATTTCTACTGATAAGCTGCACGCCCGCGGCCCGGTGGGTCTCGAAGGTCTGACCTGCGAGAAGTACATCGTGGTCGGTGATGGCCAGTTGCGCGGCCAGGCGTCGGTCTGACTTGGGCGACCTCAAACCGTCAGCACCGCAAACTGCCAGCGAGCCTGCGCCAAGACGCATTGGCGTGCTGGGCGGGACGTTCGACCCGGTGCATATCGGCCATTTGCGCGGTGCGCTGGAAGTCGCCGAGTCGCTGTCGCTCGATGAGTTACGCCTGACACCCAGTGCCAGGCCGCCGCATCGCGGTACGCCGCAGGTGTCGGCAAAGGACCGTCTGGCGATGGTCGAGTGCGCGGTGGCCGGTGTGGCGCCGTTGGTGGTGGACGCCCGCGAATTGCAGCGGGACAAACCGTCCTACACCATCGACACCCTGGAACTGATGCGCGCCGAACTGGCCGCCTCTGACCAGGTTTTTCTACTTTTGGGCTGGGACGCATTTTGCGGCCTGCCCACTTGGCACCGCTGGGAAGAGTTGCTCCAGCATTGCCACATCCTGGTGCTGCAACGCCCGGATGCCGACAGCGAACCGCCGGATGCCTTGCGCAATCTGTTGGCGGCACGCTCGGTGAGCGACCCGCTGGCCCTCAAAGGGCCGAGCGGACAGATTGCATTCGTCTGGCAGACGCCGCTCGCGGTATCCGCCACCCAGATCCGTCAACTGCTGGCCAGCGGTAAGTCGGTACGTTTCCTGGTGCCCGACGCGGTCCTGGCCTACATCGATGCGCACGGTCTCTACCGTGCGTCGAACTGAAAAGAGGGCACGCTTCCAGGCACGTAATGACGTGTATTGAAGCGCCCGAACATACGAGCAAAACGAGTTTTATATGACGAACAAAGACGTAACTAAAGTAAAGCGCAAAGGCACGTTCAAAAGCGCCCCGCTGCCTGAGCCGGTTCTCACCACTGAACCTCTGAAAGGTGACGAGCTGGTCAAGGTGGCCGTAGCCGCCCTGGAAGACGTGAAGGGCCAGGACATCCAGGTCATCGACGTTCGTGAAAAGCAGAGCATCACTGACTACATGATCATCGCGACCGGTACCTCCAACCGCCAGATCGGCGCGATGCTGGACAAGGTTCGCGAAGCCGTCAAAGCCCTGGGCGTCAAGCCACTGGGTGAAGAAGGCAAGGGCGACAGCGACTGGGTGCTGCTGGATATGGATGATGTCATCGTGCACATGATGACCGCCTCGGCTCGTCAGTTTTACGACCTCGAGCGTCTGTGGTCCGGTGCAGAGCAGAGCCGTGCTCTGAACGCGGCTCACCACAGCCCGGAAAACACCCATGAGCACTTCGTCAAGCTCAACAAAGACCAGCAATAAGGGACCGCTGTGCGACTGCGACTGATCGCCGTCGGCTCCCGCATGCCCAAGTGGGTGGAAGAAGGCTGGCATGAATATGCCAAGCGTCTTCCGTCCGAGCTGGCGCTGGAACTGGTGGAAATACCGCTCAACACCCGTGGCAAGAACGCCGACGTGGCGCGCTTCATCCGTCAGGAAGGCGAAGCCATGCTGGCCAAGGTCGGGCCGAATGAGCGTGTTGTGACCCTGGAAGTCCACGGCAAGCCTTGGAGCACCGAGCAGTTGGCGGTCGAGCTCGATCGCTGGCGGCTGGACTCGCGCACGGTGAACTTCATGGTCGGCGGCCCCGAAGGGCTGGCGCCGGAAGTCTGTGCGCGGGCCGATCAGCGCTGGTCGTTGTCGCCGTTGACGTTGCCGCACCCGCTGGTGCGGATTCTGATCGGTGAACAGCTGTATCGTGCCTGGACAGTTCTGTCCGGCCACCCTTACCACAAGTAGTTCTGCCCTCATGCCCCAGCCGATCCGCATCAAGGACCACGAAAAAGACGCCCGTCTGGTGCGTGGCCGCGTCGTGTTCGGGGCTATTGCGGTGGTGTTGCTGATCTGCGTGCTGATCGCGCGGCTGTATTTCCTCCAGGTGATTCAGTACGAGTACCACTCGACCCTGTCGGAAAACAACCGCGTCCACGTACAGCCGATTCCGCCGACCCGCGGGTTGATCTTCGACCGCAATGGCGTGGTGGTGGCCGATAACCGGCCCAGCTTCAGCCTGAGCATGACCCGCGAACGGTCCGGTGACTGGCAGCAAGTGCTCGACGTGATCGTCGAAGTGCTGGAGCTGACGCCCGAGGACCGGGTGATTTTCGAGAAGCGCATGCGTCAGGGGCGTCGTCCTTTCGAGCCGGTGCCGATCCTGTTCGAGCTGTCTGAGGAACAGATCGCCCGTATCGCGGTGAATCAGTTCCGTCTGCCGGGCGTGGAAGTGGTCGCGCAGTTGGTGCGTCACTACCCGCAGGGCCCGCACTTTGCGCACTCGGTGGGTTACATGGGGCGGATCAACGAGAAAGAGCTGAAGTCTCTCGATCCGGTCAATTACAGCGGCACGCATCACATCGGCAAAACCGGCATCGAGCGTTTCTACGAGCCGGAGCTGCACGGTCAGGTGGGCTACGAAGAAGTCGAAACCAACGCTCGCGGCCGCGTATTGCGCGTACTCAAGCGTACCGATCCGATTCCCGGCAAGGACATCGTCCTGAGCCTGGACATCAAATTGCAAGAAGCCGCCGAAGCCGCACTTGGCGGTCGTCGTGGCGCCGTGGTGGCGCTCGATCCGAAAACCGGCGAGGTGCTGGCGATGGTCAGTGCGCCGAGTTTCGATCCGAACCTGTTCGTCACCGGCATCAGCTTCAAGGCCTATGCCGAACTGCGCGATTCCATCGACCGGCCGCTGTTCAACCGCGTGCTGCGCGGTTTGTACCCGCCGGGTTCGACCATCAAGCCGGCGGTGGCGATTGCCGGCCTGGATGCCGGTGTCGTGACTGCATCAAGTCGGGTGTACGACCCCGGCTACTACCAGCTGCCCAACTATGACCACAAATACCGTAACTGGAACCGTACCGGTGACGGCTACGTGGACCTCGACACGGCGATCATGCGGTCCAACGACACCTATTTCTACGATCTGGCTCACAAACTGGGGATCGATCGGCTGTCGGCGTATATGAGCAAGTTCGGTATCGGCCAGAAGGTTTCGCTGGACATGTTCGAGGAGTCGCCGGGGCTGATGCCAACACGTGAGTGGAAGCGTGCAACCCGGCGTCAGGCCTGGTTCCCGGGCGAAACGCTGATTCTCGGGATTGGTCAGGGCTACATGCAATCAACGCCCTTGCAATTGGCCCAAGCCACAGCGCTGGTCGCGAGCAAGGGTGTCTGGAACCGTCCGCACCTGGCCAAGACCGTCGAAGGCGAGCGGCCGAAGGATGACAACCCGATGCCGGACATCATCCTGCGCGACCCGTCCGACTGGACCAAGGTCAACCATGGCATGCAGCAGGTGATGCACGGTGCCCGGGGTACGGCGCGCAAAGCGGCGATCGGTGCGCAATACCGCATCGCGGGCAAAAGTGGTACGGCCCAGGTGGTCGCGATCAAGCAGGGTGAGAAGTACGACCGCTCCAAGGTTCAGGAGCGCCATCGTGACCACGCCTTGTTCGTCGGCTTCGCACCGGCTGACAACCCGCAAATCGTGGTGTCGGTGATGGTCGAGAACGGCGAGTCCGGTTCCGGCGTCGCAGCGCCTGTGGTGCGTCAGATCATGGACGCCTGGCTTCTGGACCAGGACGGTCGGTTGAAGGCCGAATACGCCAGCCCTATCAGTGCGGAGGCTACGGCCCGTGAAGAGTAATTTCGATCGCATTCTCTCCAGTGAGGATGTGATGCGTCGCCGTGCGACGCTGTTGCAACGCATGCACATCGACGGCCCGTTGCTGATCCTGTTGCTGACCCTCGCCGCCGGCAGTCTGTTCGTGCTGTATTCGGCCAGTGGCAAGAGCTGGGACCTGCTGGCCAAGCAAGCCACTTCGTTCGGCATCGGCCTGGTGTCGATGATCGTCATCGCCCAGTTCGAGCCGCGATTCATGGCGCGTTGGGTGCCGGTCGGTTACGTGATCGGCGTGCTGTTGCTGGTGGTGGTGGACGTCATGGGCCACAACGCCATGGGCGCCACGCGCTGGATCAACATCCCGGGGGTGATCCGTTTCCAGCCTTCGGAGTTCATGAAGATCCTGATGCCGGCGACCATCGCCTGGTACTTGTCCAAACGCACCTTGCCGCCGCAGCTCAAGCATGTGGGGGTCAGTCTGTTCCTGATCGGCTTGCCCTTCATCCTGATCGTGCGTCAGCCGGACCTCGGCACTTCGCTGCTGATTCTCGCCGGTGGCGCCTTCGTCTTGTTCATGGGCGGGTTGCGCTGGCGCTGGATTCTCAGCGTGATTGCTGCCGCCGTGCCGGTGTCTGTGGCCATGTGGTACTTCGTGATGCACGACTACCAGAAGCAGCGCGTCCTGACGTTCCTTGATCCCGAGAGCGATCCGCTCGGCACCGGCTGGAACATCATTCAGTCGAAAGCCGCCATCGGTTCCGGCGGCGTGTTCGGCAAAGGCTGGCTGCTCGGTACTCAGTCGCACTTGGACTTCCTGCCGGAAAGCCACACCGACTTCATTATTGCGGTGATGGGCGAAGAATTCGGCCTGGTGGGCATCTGCGCACTGCTGTTGATTTACCTGTTGTTGATCGGTCGTGGGCTGGTGATAACCGCCCAGGCCCAGACATTGTTCGGCAAATTGCTCGCGGGCAGCCTGACCATGACGTTTTTTGTTTACGTTTTCGTCAACATCGGTATGGTCAGTGGCCTGTTGCCGGTCGTGGGGGTGCCGTTGCCGTTCATTAGCTACGGAGGAACTTCGCTGGTGACGCTGCTGTCAGCGTTTGGGGTTTTGATGTCGATCCATACCCATCGTAAGTGGATCGCACAGGTTTGAATAAGGTGAAGATGTCAATGCAAGTAATGCGCGGCTGGGCGACTCGATACGCGCCATGGGTCGGCCTGGTAAGCATCCTTGGCACAACGCAGGACGCGTTGGCCGGCGATTACGAAGGTTCACCCCAGGTGGCCGAATTCGTCGGTGAAATGACCCGCGACTACGGTTTTGCCGGTGAACAGCTGATGGGCGTGTTCCGCGAAGCCGAGCGCAAGCAGTCGATTCTGGACGCGATCTCGAAACCCGCCGAGCGGGTCAAGCAGTGGAACGAATATCGCCCGATGTTCATCACCGACGCGCGCATCGCCCGTGGTGTGGACTTCTGGCGTCAGCACGAAGCGGTACTGGCCCGTGCCGAGCAGGAATATGGCGTGCCGGCTCAGGTTATCGTCTCGATCATCGGGGTTGAGACCTTTTTCGGCCGCAATACCGGCAATTTCCGGGTAATCGACGCTTTGTCGACCCTGGGTTTCGACTATCCTCCCCGTGCCGAATTCTTCCGCAAGGAGTTGCGTGAGTTCCTGTTGCTGGCCCGTGAGGAGCAGGTCGATCCGCTGACCCTCAAAGGCTCTTACGCCGGCGCCATGGGTTTGCCGCAGTTCATGCCGAGCAGCTTTCGCGCCTATGCGGTGGACTTCGACGGTGACGGCCACATTAATATCTGGACCAACCCGGACGATGCCATCGGCAGCGTCGCCAGTTATTTCAAGCGTCACGGCTGGGTCGCCGGCGAGCCGGTGGTCAGTCGCGCGGATGTGCGTGGCGAGCAAGTGGATGAAGGTTTGACGACGGGCATCGAGCCGACTAAAACGGTCGGGGAGTTGCGAGCCTTGGGCTGGTCGAGTCATGATGCGCTGCGCGATGATATGCCGGTCACGGCTTTCCGCCTGGAAGGTGACAATGGCCCGGAGTACTGGATGGGCCTGAAGAATTTTTACGCAATCACGCGATATAACCGCAGCGTGATGTACGCCATGGCGGTACATCAACTGTCTGAACAGCTGGTCCAAGCACGGGGCGTCAAGTAATGCGGGCATTGCCTATGAATAAACCCCTGAAGCTGATGGCATTCGCCGCGTTGGCGGTGCTGGTCGCCAGTTGTTCGACCAGCCGCGCGCCGACGCAAAAGCCTTCAACGGCCGTGCGCGCAACGCCTGGCCTGGACATCAACCGGGCGCACAAAGACGGCGCGCCATGGTGGGACGTCGACGTATCGCGCATCCCGGATGCCACGCCGACCCTGCACTCCGGTCCTTACAAAGCCAATCCTTACACCGTGCTGGGCAAGACTTACTTTCCGCTGCAAGAATCCAAGACCTACGTCGCCTCGGGCACGGCGTCCTGGTACGGCACCAAATTCCACGGTCAGAACACCGCCAATGGCGAGGTGTACGACCTGTACGGCATGAGTGCCGCCCACAAGACATTGCCACTGCCAAGTTACGTCCGGGTGACCAACCTGGACAACCACAAGACCGTGATCCTGCGGGTCAACGACCGCGGGCCGTTCTACTCGGACCGCATCATCGACTTGTCCTACGCCGCCGCGAAAAAACTCGGTTACGCCGAAACCGGCACCGCACGGGTGAAAGTCGAGGGTATCGATCCGCAACAGTGGTGGGCACAAAAGGGCCGTCCGGCGCCTTTGATGCTCAACGAACCGCAGGTAGCGCAAAATGCCGCGCCGACGATTACCGCTTCGGCGGGCACCGTCGAGCAATGGACGCCACCGCCGCAGCAACACGCGGCAGCCGTGGTGCCCGTGCAGATTGATGCAAAAAAAAACGCTTCTGTACCAGCCTCTGGCCAGTATCTGCAGGTGGGCGCGTTCGCCAACCCGGACGCTGCCGAACTCCTGAGATCGAAGCTCAGCGGGATGGTGAGCGCTCCGGTGTTCATCAGCTCGATCGTGCGTAATCAACAGACGCTGCATCGGGTGCGCCTGGGGCCGATCGGTTCGCCGGGTGAAATCCAGCAAGTGCAGAACAGTGTGCGCCTGGCCAATCTCGGTTCGCCGAGCGTGGTCACCGCCGAATAATACGTAGTACTTGATTGACGGTTCGCTTGCGGTTTGGGGGGTGGACCTGGTTGTTGGCTCGTTGAAGAACAAAAGCCCGGCAAGGGTTCTGAGTGAGCAACTGAACACGCGATGGCCCGTTAGAAGGCCATCTGATTAGTTTTGCCTTCGGGCAGTTTCCATTAGCGATTTCGAGAGACGGATGAACATCACCACCTTTGCCAAACGCCTGTGTCTGCTAGTCCCGCTGCTCCTCTCGCCTGCCGCGTTCGCGGTCGAGATGATGCCGTCGCCACCACAACTGGCCGCTAAATCCTACGTACTCATGGACGCCAGCAGCGGCAACGTGCTGGTCGAGAACAACGGTGACCAGCGTCTGCCACCGGCCAGCCTGACCAAGCTGATGACCGCGTACATCGCGACCCTGGAAATCCGTCGTGGCCAGATCGGTGAAAACGATCCGGTGACCGTCAGCGAAAACGCCTGGCGTACCGGCGGTTCGCGGATGTTCATCAAGGTGGGTTCGCAAGTCACTGTCAGCGACCTGCTGCACGGCATCATCATCCAGTCGGGTAACGACGCCAGTGTTGCGCTCGCCGAGCACATCGCCGGCAGCGAAGACGCGTTCGCCGACATGATGAACAAAACCGTGGCCGATCTGGGCATGACCAACAGCCACTTCATGAACCCGACCGGTCTGCCGAACCCTGAGCACTACTCGTCGGCTCACGACATGGCGGTGCTGGCTCGCGCGATCATCCACGAAGACCCGGCTCACTATGCGATCTACTCGCAGAAAGAGTTCTTCTGGAACGGCATCAAGCAGCCTAACCGCAACCTGCTGCTGTGGCGTGACAAGACCGTCGACGGTCTGAAAACCGGTCACACCGACGAAGCCGGCTACTGCATGGTGTCTTCGGCCGTACGTGATGGCATGCGCCTGATCGCCGTGGTGTTCGGCACCAACAGCGAAGTGGCCCGTGCTTCTGAAACCCAGAAGCTGCTGACCTACGGTTTCCGCTTCTTCGAAACCCAGACCTTCTATCAGAAAGGCGCCGAGCTGGCTCAGGCCCCTGTCTGGAAAGGCAGCACCAATCAAGTCAAGGCCGGCCTGGCTGAAGACCTGACCATGACCCTGCCAAAAGGCCAGCTGAAAAAGCTCGCCGCCAGCATGACCATGAACCCGCAACTGGTTGCGCCTATCGCCAAGGGCGACGTAATCGGTAAAGTCGAAGTGAAACTGGACGACAAAGTGGTGCATAGCGCCGACCTGATCGCCCTGGACGCTGTCGAGGAGGGTGGTATCTTCCGCCGCATGTGGGATAGCATCCGTCTATTCTTCTACGGCTTGTTCAACTGAATTAGTGTGGACTTGCATGGCCCCGTTCCAATCCGGAGCGGGGCCATGTCCGTTGCCACGGCTTACGAGGCCGTTACGCCATGACAGATACCGAAGTAAAGGCGCCAAAGATCGAATTTCCTTCCAATGATTACCCGATCAAAGTGATCGGCGACACCATTGTGGACATCAAGCAAAAGATCATCGATATCGTTAAGAAGCACGCAACGATCAACGATGAAAGGGTGGACGAACGCCAGAGCAGCAACGGCAAGTACACCACCATCCAGTTGCACATCATCGCCACCGGTCAAGACCAGCTGTACGACATCAACAGCGAACTGCGGGCTACCGGTTTCGTGCACATGGTGCTGTGATGTCTGGCACGCTGGGCTTTCGCGAGCTCGGCCAGATGGCTTACGAGCCGGTCTGGCATGCCATGCAACGCTTCACCAACGAACGCGGCAGCAATGCCGCGGACGAGATCTGGCTGGTCGAACACCCGCCGGTGTTCACCCAGGGCCAGGCCGGCAAGGCCGAGCACTTGCTGCTGCCGGGGGATATCCCGGTGGTGCAGGTCGATCGCGGTGGTCAGGTGACTTACCACGGTCCCGGCCAGTTGGTGGCCTACCTGTTGCTCGACGTGCGCAAACTGGGTTTCGGCGTGCGTGACCTGGTCACCCGCATGGAACACTGCCTGATCGAGCTGCTGGCCAGCTATGGCGTGACCGCAGCGGCCAAGCCTGATGCGCCGGGTGTCTATGTCAATGGGGCGAAAATCGCCTCCCTGGGTCTGCGGATCCGCCACGGTTGTTCCTTTCATGGCCTGGCCCTGAACGTGGACATGAACCTGGAACCGTTTCGACGGATTAATCCCTGCGGCTACGCTGGGCTGGCGATGACCCAGCTGAGCGATCACGCAGGATCGATTGAATTTGCCGAGGTAAGTGCCCGGCTGCGCGCGCAGCTCGTCAAACACCTCGACTATGCTGAGCAGACGACCCTAACGGGCGGAATCGACTGATATGACTACTGATGCAGTGCAAACCATGATCCCGACGCTGGATGTTACCGAGCGTCCGGCCCCGCGTGCCAAGGTTGAAGCCGGCGTCAAGCTGCGCGGCGCCGAGAAGGTTGCACGTATCCCGGTAAAGATCATTCCGACCACCGAACTGCCGAAAAAACCTGACTGGATCCGCGTGCGCATCCCGGTTTCGCCGGAAGTCGACCGCATCAAGGCCCTGCTTCGCAAACACAAGCTGCACAGCGTGTGCGAAGAGGCGTCCTGCCCGAACCTCGGCGAGTGCTTCTCCGGCGGCACTGCGACCTTCATGATCATGGGCGACATCTGCACCCGTCGCTGCCCGTTCTGTGACGTTGGCCACGGTCGTCCGAAGCCTCTGGACGTCAATGAGCCGGAAAGCCTGGCCATCGCCATCGCCGACCTGAAACTCAAGTACGTGGTGATCACCTCGGTCGACCGCGACGACCTGCGTGACGGCGGTGCCCAGCACTTTGCCGACTGCATCCGCGAGATCCGCAAACTGTCGCCGAACGTGCAGCTCGAAACTCTGGTCCCGGACTACCGTGGCCGCATGGACGTTGCGCTGGAAATCACCGCCGCCGAGCCACCGGATGTGTTCAACCACAACCTGGAAACCGTGCCGCGCCTGTACAAGGCTGCGCGTCCGGGTTCGGATTACCAGTGGTCGCTGACCCTGCTGCAACGCTTCAAGCAGATGATGCCGCACATTCCGACCAAGTCCGGCCTGATGCTGGGTCTGGGCGAAACCGACGAAGAAGTCATCGAAGTCATGAAGCGCATGCGCGAACACGACATCGACATGCTGACACTGGGCCAATACCTGCAACCGTCGCGCAGTCACTTGCCGGTGGAGCGTTTTGTGCATCCGGATACCTTCGCCTGGTTCGCCGAGGAAGGCTACAAAATGGGCTTCAAAAACGTCGCTTCCGGCCCGTTGGTGCGTTCCTCGTACCACGCCGACGAGCAGGCGAAGCTGGTCAAAGCTGAATTGATGTTGTCTCTGTAATAAAGCGCCCGCAAGGCTTTTCAGCCTTGCGGGCGTTTTTGTTGGCCGTGCCTACGGCCGCAACCGTCTTTTCCTGCAACCTGCGGGGCGATTGATCCTCTTCTGTTTGTCCCCGTTCCTGACTACTGTGTGCTGAAGCTTTTCACGCAGGGAGATTCATGGATGACTGTTCGACCGACCCACACGCTGTTTCCTCACTCAGCCGTTCCGGCCTTGCCCTCGGAAGGGCTGATCGGCGTGATTGCGCCCGCCGGGCCTGCCGGGCTGGACACCGATAAAGCCGTTGCCTGGATGCGCGCTCGCGGTTATGCGCTGCGGATATTTCCCGGGGTGTACGAACAGGATGGCTACCTGGCCGGCAGCGACGACGTGCGGCTCAATGACTTGCACGCCGCGTTCGCCGACACGGAAGTCGACGCGATCATTTGCCTGCGGGGCGGTTACGGTACGCCGCGTCTGCTCGATCGCATCGATTTCGAATTGCTGCAAAACAACGCCAAGCCGTTTATCGGCTACAGCGACATCACTGCGCTGCACCTGGCGATCAGCCGTTACGCCGGTTTTGTGACCTTTCATGGTCCGCTGCTTAATGCCGATTTGCTGGGCGAAAAGCAAAAACCGACCGAGTCTTCGTTTTTCAACATACTCAGAGGGCAGGTGAAGGCGGGCAGTGTGCTTTCGCACCCGGTGGCCTGGCCGCTGACCACGATCGAGCCCGGCATCGCTCACGGGCGGTTGCTGGGGGGCAATCTGTCGATGATTGCCGCAACCATGGGCACGCCATTTGAGATGGAGGCTGAAGGCGTCATTCTTTTCATTGAGGACATCAACGAACCGCTGTATCGCATCGACCGCTTGCTGACTCATCTGCGCCTGGCCGGCACGCTGGGCAAGTTGCGCGGCGTGCTGGTGGGCGATGTGGCGGGGGTTGATACGGTTGCGCTGGAGCGGTTGCTCAAGCAGACGTTCGAGCCGTTGCGGATACCGGTGTTGGCAGGGTGGCGCAGCGGGCATTGCGATCCGAACCTGACGTTGCCGATGGGCGCGCTGGTTCGGCTGGATGCGGGGAAGAAGGAATTGGTGTTGGAACAGGATGTGGTCGTCAAGCGGTAGTGCGATAGCGCCTGTCAGTAAGTCTTCGCGGGCAAATCTCTCTCCTACAGGATAGTGTGATCCCGTAGGAGCGAGGCTTGCCCGCGAAGCTTTTTAGCGGTTACGCAGGCCTTCAAGCAACTTGTGCGTCGGATACCCATCCGCCGGCCAGCCAAACGACTGTTGTGCACTGCGGATCGCTTTGCGAGTGTTCGCGCCGATGATCCCGTCAGCAGTGCCCGCATCGTAATTCTGCGCACTCAGCAGGCTTTGCAGTTCGATTCGCTCAGTGCGGCTCAACGGCAAGTCATCTTTTGGCCAGGTGCCGTTGATCAGGCCGCCACCACTGAAGCGCTCGGACAACAGGCTCACCGCCAATGCATAAGACGACGAGTTGTTGTACTTGAGGATTGCGCGGAAGTTGTCGAGCACCAGGAACGCCGGGCCACGATAACCGGCCGGCAGCAGCAGGGCGGCGGACAGGTGTTCGGAACCTGCCGGAACCTGGGCGCCATTAGGCAGCGAGACCCCCAACTGTTGCCATTCGGCGACGCTCTTGCGAATCGTGCCGTCGGCCAGGACGTAGTTGAAACTGCCTGGTAGCTGCACTTCAAAGCCCCACGGTTGACCTTTCTGCCAGCCGGAGCTTTGCAGATAGTGCGCCGTCGAGGCCAGCGCATCGGCCGGGCTGCCCCAGATGTCGCGGCGGCCGTCACCGTCGAAATCCACGGCGTGGGTGTTGTAGGTGGTCGGGATGAACTGGGTCTGACCCATGGCGCCGGCCCAGGAACCGAGCATTTTCTCCGGTTCGATATCGCCTTGTTGCAGGATTTGCAGGGCGGCGATCAGTTGCGCATGAGCAAAGCCCGGACGCCGGCCTTCGTAGGCCAGGGTCGCCAGGGAGTTGATCACTGACTTGTTGCCCTGGAACTGCCCGAAATTACTCTCCATGCCCCACACCGACACCAAGGCCTGGCGATCAACGCCGTAGCGCTGCTCGATGCTTTGCAGAATGTCAGCGTATTGGCCGACCAGCGCCTGACCTTTGCGTACCCGCAGCGGCGACAGGGCGCCATCGAGGTATTCCCACACCGGGCGGGAGAACTCGGGTTGGCTGCGATCGGCACGGATCACGCTGGTGTCGAGGCTGACATTGGCGAAGGCGCGGTCGAACAGATCGGCGCGGATGCCGGCGGTTAGCGCGTCTTTGCGGAAACCCGCCTGCCATTCGGCGAAGGTCTGGGTGGGCTGGAGGTCGAGGTTTTCACCGGTCGGCACCACGGGCGGAATGACCGCAGGGGCTGTCGATACGGGAAGGGTCTGAAGCGGCTGGGCGTCGGCGGCGGTCGGTTTTTCCGCGCAGGCGACAAGCAAAATGAGGCTGGAGGCAGCGATCAGTTGGCGCAGGGGCCAACGACGGGAAATACAAAGGGGCATGCACAGGTCCAGGGAATACGAATCAGGTGCAGACCTTAACATGTTGAGCGATGGCTTGCCTTTCAGGCCGCCAGAAAGTAAGAAGCCTCCCAGCTATTAGACTGGAAGGCTTCGCGGCGGTAGCTGCCTTTGCCCTTGCCGGCTCGTTCCTGACGGCTGCGGAACAGTGGCTGGGCGATGATGGATTTGGCCTTGTTGGGGCCATGCTTGGATGGCTTTTTGCTCATGATCAGATCTCTCGATTGAGTGGGTTTTGCGGGGGAAATAATCTGCTGAAGTTGGGGTTCTGTCTAGTCCCCACATTGCGTAGGACCTTTCGGATGCGTTCGCGGGCAAGCCTCGCTCCTACAGGTTGGAGTCGTACACATAATGATGGGCCGACTGAGGCCTGTAGGAGCGGGGCTTGCCCGCGAATGGCCGTTATGCGTTCGGAAAGCTCACTCGGCGGGTAGCGACAATCTCTGGCCTGCCATCAACAACGACAACCGACTCAAACTCATCCAAGGCGACCCGGCAGCCTGACCCTTGATCTGCGCATCAATCCGCTGCGCTTCCAGCAACAACTGCGCCCAGCGTTGCGCCGGATAGCGTTGCAGGGCTTTGCTCATCAGCGGTTTGCGCTTGTCCCAGACCGGCGGTCGAGCCTGGCTGAAGGCTTTGTCCAGCGGCACACCCTGGCTGTATTGCAGCGAAAGGTTGGCCAGCAGACGCAGCTCCCGGGCCAGCGCCCAGAGAATCACCGGTGGCTCGACGCCTTCACCCCGCAACCCTTCGAGGATGCGCAGGGCATGGGCGGCTTCGCCGTTGAGAATCGCGTCGGTCAGGCCAAACACATCGAAGCGCGCACTGTCGGCCACTGCTGCTTGCACGGTTTCGACGGTGATCTGTCCACCTTCGGCCATCAGCTTGAGTTTTTCGATTTCCTGGGCGGCGGCCAGCAGGTTGCCCTCGACCCGCGCGGCAATCAGTTCCACGGCGTCCTGGCTGGCGGAAAGCCCGGCCTGGGACAACCGTTGACGAATCCAGCTGGGCAACTGGTTGGCATCCACCGGCCAGATCTGCACGAACTGCGTCTGCTGCCCTTCGACCAGCGCCTTGCCCCACTTGGTCTTCTGTGCACTGCCATCCAGCTTGGGCAGGCTGATCAGCAGCACCGTGTCTTCGGCCGGGCGCGAGCAGTACTCGATGAAGGCAGCGGCGCCTTTGTCACCGGGTTTGCCGGATGGCAACCGCAGCTCCAGCAGGCGCTTTTCAGCGAACAGCGACATGCTTGCACCGGCTTGCAGCAACGTCCCCCAGTCGAAACTGGCGTCGGCGGCGAAGACCTGGCGTTCGTCGAAACCCTGTTGGCGAGCGGCGGCACGAATGGCGTCGGCGGCTTCCTGGCACAGCAACGGGTCATCGCCGCTGATGACGTAGACCGGCGCGAGGGCACCTTGCAGGTGTTTGGCGAGTTGGGCGGGGGCGAGTTTCATAAGAAAGGGCGAACGGGGCGCCTGGGCGCCCCGTAAGTCTTATTGCTGCGGGATTTCGATAGGCGACTGACGCGGGGTTTCCGCTTCAGCTTTCTGCGCCGCTTCCAGTGCCTGGGCTTCGGCTTTTGCCTTGGCGTCGGCGGTCTGTTGCAACTGATCCAACTGAGTCGGCGTGAGTTGTGACAGGCGCAGCATCATGCGTTGAACCAACTCGCGACGGGTTTCTGTGCGAGCCGTATTGGCTTCCTGGTCGGAACCCACCAGGTTGTTGCCGTCGTGGATGAACATCTTCTGCACTTCGAGCTTGTCGCTCAGCAGCGGCAGGCCTTGCGCACCCCGGATGTCGTAGCTCAGCACGGTGCTCACCTGATACTCGCCAGTACGGCCGGCACCGGCGTAGCTGAGGATGCGCTGGCTTTCCTGCTCATCCGTCAACACAAGCTTGTACGGCGCTCCGGCGTAAACCTTGACGCCGCTGCTTTGCAGTACCTGACGCAATTGCGTCACGGTTTCGCCGTAGGCGTTGCGGGCGCTCAGATCGAGCTCCCTGATCGCCATTTCATTGGTGCCGGTGCCGCGCAGCTGGAACCCGCAGGCGCTCAACAGGACCGCGAGGCCCATCACCAGCAAATTGCGTTTGATCATCTTGTTGCTCCCCTTGAAACCATGTGGGCCGATCGTGCGGCCCGAAAGGTTTTACTCGGCGCCAGGCTCACCTGGCGCCTGATCCAATTTTAGCTGGCGACGATATTGACCAGTTTCCCGGGCACTACAATCACTTTACGAATAGTCAGGCCGTCGACGAAGCGCAGCACGTTCTCGTTGACCCGGGCAGCGGCTTCGACTTCTTCGCGAGTCGCGGTCGCCGGCATTTCGATCTGGCCGCGCAGCTTGCCGTTGACCTGGATGACCAGCGTCAGGCTGTCCTGCACCAGCGCGGTTTCGTCCACCACCGGCCAACCGGCGTCGATCACCGGGCCAGCGTGACCCAGTTGATGCCACAGCTCGTGGCTGATGTGCGGGGTGATCGGAGCCAGCAGCAACGTCACGGCTTCCAGACCTTCGTGAACCAGTGCGCGATCCTGTTCGGTGCCTTGTGCGGCTTTTTCCAGCACGTTCATCAGCGTCATCACCTGGGCGATGGCGGTGTTGAATTTGTGGTTCTGGCCGACGTCGTGGCTGGCCTGCTTGATGGCCAGGTGGATCGAACGACGAATGGCTTTCTGCTCGTCGTTCAGGCTGGCGACGTCCAGTTTGCCCGGCAAACCCTGAGTGACATGGGCTTGAGCCAGGCGCCAGACGCGCTTGAGGAAACGGTGCGAACCCTCGACGCCAGAGTCGGACCATTCCGCGCTCATGTCAGGGGGCGAGGCGAACATCATGAACAGACGGCAGGTGTCGGCGCCGAACTGGTCGATCATCGACTGTGGGTCGACGCCGTTGTTCTTCGACTTGGCCATCTTCTCGGTGCCGCCGATTTCCACCGGCAGACCGTCTGCAATCAGCTTGGCGCTGATGACCTTGGCCTTGCTGTCGCGTTCAAGTTCGACGTCCGCCGGGTTGAACCAGGTGTAGGCGCCGTTGGCTTCACGACGGTAGTAAGTCTCGGCGATCACCATCCCCTGGGTCAGCAGGTTCTTGAACGGCTCGTTGGAGCTCACCAGGCCTTCGTCGCGCATCAACTTGTGGAAGAAACGCGCGTACAGCAGGTGAAGAATGGCATGTTCGATACCGCCGATGTACTGATCCACCGGCAACCAGTGGTCAGCCGCCGATTTTTCAACCAGACCGCCTTCATAGTGTGGCGAGGCGTAACGGGCGTAGTACCACGAGGACTCGACGAAGGTGTCCATGGTGTCGGTTTCACGCTTGGCCGGTGCGCCACATTTCGGGCAAGCGCACTCGTAGAACTCAGGCATGCGCGCCAATGGCGAGCCCGCGCCGTCCGGCACCACGTCTTCCGGCAGTACCACAGGCAGTTGATCTTCCGGGACCGGCACATCACCGCAGGTGGTGCAGTGGATGATCGGAATCGGGCAGCCCCAGTAGCGCTGACGGCTGATGCCCCAGTCGCGCAGGCGGAACTGGGTGCGCGAGGCACCGAGGTTTTTCTTGATCAGCGCCACTTCAATGGCGTCGAACGCGCCAGCGAAGTCGAGGCCGTCGAACTCGCCGGAGTTGATCAGCGTGCCGTGCTCGCCGTAAGCGTCCTGCCATGGAGCCGGGTTGGTATCACCTGCACTTGTGCGCACCACGGACTTGATCGGCAGGTTGTACTTGGTGGCGAACTCGAAATCACGTTCGTCGTGAGCCGGAACCGCCATCACCGCGCCATCGCCGTAGTGCATCAGCACATAGTTGGCGACCCACACCGGGAGCTTCTCACCGGTCAGCGGGTGCTCGACGAACAGCGAGGTCGGCAGGCCTTTTTTCTCTTGGGTGGCGACGTCGGCTTCGGCAACGCTGCCGCCTTTGCATTCAGCGATGAACGCTTGCAGCTCAGGGTTGTTCTGCGCGGCCAGGGTGGCCAGCGGGTGTTCGGCGGCCACGGCGACGTAAGTCGCGCCCATCAGGGTGTCTGGACGGGTGGTGAAGACTTTCAGCGCGCCGGTTTCACCGATGGAATCGACGTGGTACGGGAACTGCACTTCCATGCCGCGGGATTTGCCGATCCAGTTGCGCTGCATGGTCTTGACCTGTTCAGGCCAGCCCGTCAGTTCGTCGAGGCTCTCCAGCAGCTCATCCGCGTAGGCGGTGATCTTGAAGTAGTACATCGGGATTTCGCGCTTTTCGATCAGCGCGCCGGAACGCCAGCCGCGACCGTCGATCACCTGTTCGTTGGCCAGGACGGTCTGGTCGACCGGGTCCCAGTTCACGGTGCCGCTTTTCTTGTAGATCACGCCTTTTTCGAACAGGCGAGTGAACAGCCATTGTTCCCAGCGGTAGTAATCAGGCTTGCAGGTGGTGACTTCGCGAGACCAGTCCACCGCGAGGCCCAGGCTGCGCAGCTGGGTTTTCATGTAGGCGATGTTTTCGTAGGTCCACTTGGCGGGCGCTACGTTGTTCTTCATCGCGGCGTTTTCCGCCGGCATGCCGAAGGCGTCCCAACCCATGGGTTGCAGGACGTTCTTGCCTTGCATGCGCTGGTAGCGGGAGATCACGTCGCCGATGGTGTAGTTGCGCACGTGCCCCATGTGTAGCTTGCCGCTGGGGTAAGGGAACATCGACAGGCAGTAGAACGTCTCCTTGCCTGGCTGTTCACTGACTTCAAAGGACTTTTGCTCGTCCCAGAACGATTGGGCGGCGGCTTCGATTTCACGGGGCTGATATTGTTCGTGCATGGCTACTTTTGAACTGAATAGGGGTGGCCTAATCCTCTTCAATGCAACGCTGGACGGTGACGACGCCAAATCGACGTTTCAGTGCCCGAACGAGCTGGAAGTGGAGTTACAGGAAGCGCCGTAGCATACATGACCGCACTCTACCGAGGGAAACCCTGATTACTGCCGCGCGTCTTGCGAAAACTGCCGCGAGGGCCGTTGGTCGCGGCATCCAGCCGGTTTGTTCATGGAAGCTAAGCTCTAAATGGGGAGCGAGTCTTATCTTCAATGAGGTGAGGGATGGTTGAGTCACAGCAAAAAGTCACGAAACCGCAGCTGTACGAAAGACTGATCGATCGTCTGGGGATGGCCCTGGACGCTGCAAAAACCGCTGACCGGCTACGCGATGAGCGTCCCCTGGAGCTGGAACTGCGTGGTTTGAGCCCCGCAGAGTTTGCACTGGTCAAAGCCTATCTGGATCGCAGTGAACGTGAGACGCACGGATGCTTGTCTGCAGCAGTGAAGCAACTCGACGCACCACGTTCGGCCAAGATCATCTGGCTCAAGGACAAGGCACCTGGCAGGGACGCGGAAAAGGTCCGGTCTCTGCAATTCAAATAACGGCTGCAAGCCATTACCCATGTTTTTTAAAGCATAGTCCTTCCGCATTTGTTGTCGCATTGCGTCAACCCACTTAGGCTTCGGGCATCTTATGGAGATGCTCGATGCCTTTTCGTTATTTCGTGAAACAACTTCTGTTGCCTCCCGGCATTCTTTTGCTGCTGTTGATGCTCGCGTGGTGGTTGCGCCGCTCAAGGCCGCGGCTTGCGGGTGTGTGCTTTGCCTTGGGGTTCGGCGGCTTCCTGTTAATGAGTTTGCCGGTGGTGGTGCAGTGGGGCGCCAAGGCCCTGGAAAGTGAGCCGCCACTGGCGCGCGAGGAATGGGCCACCCTGAGTCAGCGTGCGGATGCGATTGTGGTGTTGGGTTCGGGGCGTGAGCGGGGCGATATTGCCTGGGGGGCTGATCAGCCGACGGGCGTAGGTCTTGAGCGCGAACGGTATGCGGCACGCCTGGCCAAGGCCTCCGGGTTGCCCATTCTTACCAGCGGTGGCCTGCATTACGGTACGCCGCCGACCGAAGCGAAGTTGATGGCGGATTCATTGCTTGATGATTTTGGCGTCACCGTGCGCTGGCAGGAAGGGCGCAGCCGCACGACGTGGGAGAACGCGCAGTTCAGCGCCGAGGTGTTGCTGCCGCAGGGAATCAAACGGGTGGTGGTGGTGACGCAGGCCTGGCACATGCCGCGATCAGTCTGGAGCTTTCAGCAGGCGGGATTTGAAGTGGTGCCGGCACCGGTGGGCTTTTTAGGCGTGGACAACGCCCGGCCACTGGGCGGCTGGATGCCGGAGTTCAAGTCGATCTGGCAGAGCGGGCAATTGTTGAATGAGGCGGTGGGGCAGATCGGGTATTCAATGTTTTACTGATGACCTGTGGCGAGGGAGCATGCTCCCGCCGGGCTGCGAAGCAGCCCTGAGTCCGGCTAATCCATTTCTGGCTGACAAAGCGCATTAACCGGTATTGCGGCTGCTGCGCAGCCGAGCGGGAGCATGCTCCCTCGCCAGAGTCAGACGGTCTTGGCCATCCGGCTCGCCACCAGTGCCCAGCCAAACAACAACACACAAACGATGATCAGCGGCCACGAGCGCCATTGCAGGTAAGGCGTCAGGTTATGCATTGGCACGACTTCGCCGTACAGGATGCCGCGTTCGAACTGCGGGATCTGCACCGTGATCTGCCCGAACGGGTTGATCAGGCCGGTGACGCCGTTGTTGGTGGCGCGGATCATCCAGCGGCCTGCCTCCAGTGCGCGCATCTGCGCCATCTGCAAATGTTGCAGTGGGCCGATGGAGGTGCCGAACCAGGTGTCGTTGCTGATGGTCAGCAGCAATTCACTGCGGGCCGCCAGGCTGGCGGCGAATTCCGGGTAGACCACTTCGTAGCAGATGAACGGCGCGATCTGATAACCCTTGGCTTGCAGCATCGGCTGGTCAGCCGGGCCACGGGCAAAGTCGGACATCGGCAGGTCGAAGAACGCGATCAGCCCACGCAGTACTTCCTGCAACGGAACATATTCGCCAAACGGCACCAGCTTCTGCTTGAGATAAGTGCCGTCGCCTTCACCGAGGACGGTGATGCCGTTGAAGAAGCGCTTCTCGTGTCGGACTTCCTGACGGATCGGTACGCCGGTAATCAGCGCAGATTTACGCTCGGCGGCGAAATTCCCCATCATGTTCAGGTATCCCTCGGCGGACTCCTTGAGCACCGGGACGGCTGTTTCCGGCCAGATCAGCAGGTCGACCCGTTTGGAGCTGAAACTCATGTCGCGGTACAGCGCCAGCTGCGCGTTGAGCTGCGCCGGGTCCCACTTCATGCTTTGTTCGATATTGCCCTGAAGGGCGGCAACGCTCAGCGCCGGGCCCGCCGGGCTGGTCCAGGCGTGTTCCTTCAGCGCCATGCCGGCCACCCAGGGGCCGACCAGCAGCAATACGCCGGCGGCGATGAAACCTTTACGGCCCGTGCGCACCAGGCGCATGGCGTTATAGATCAGCGCCGCCGTCAGGGCCAGGGTGAAGGAAATCAGCCACATTCCGCCGACGGGTGCGAGCCCCGCCAATGGGCCGTCGAGCTGGCTGTAACCGGAATAGAGCCATGGGAAACCGGTGAGAAACCAGCCACGAAAAGCTTCCTGGCCAACCCACAGCGCGGCAAACGCCAAGGCATCGGCCAGCGGCGCTTCGTTACGACGCAGCCAGCGCGCCCAGATCCAGGCGGGCAGGGCGAAGAACCAGGCAATCGCGGCCGTGAAGATCAGCATCAGGAAACCGGCCAGCAGCACTGACGCGCCGCCGAAGTGGTGAATGCTGTAATAGATCCAGCTGGTACCCGCGCCAAACAAGCCAAAACCGAAACACCAGCCACGGCCCAGGGCCTGGCGGGGACTCAGTTCGCGCAAGCCGGCATAGAAGAACCCGACCGCCAGCAATGCCAACGGCCAGATATCGAACGGCGCCAGGGCCAGGGTGGTGAGTGCACCGGCCGCCACGGCCAGCAGGTTACCGGGCCAGCCGGGGCGGGTCATACGATGCATTTCAATCCTTGGATTTATCGGGCGATAGGGGTCAGGCGCAGCAAGTGAATCCGACGGCTGTCGGCGTTCAGGATGCGGAAGCGATATGGACCGATTTCAGTGATTTCGTTGCGTTTTGGCAAGTGTCCGAACGCGCTCATCACCAGGCCGCCAACGGTGTCGAACTCGTCGTCGGAGAATTCGCTGTCGAAGAACTCGTTGAAGTTCTCGATCGGCGTCAGGGCCTTGATCAGGAAGTCACCGCTGGGCAGCGGCTTGATGTAGCTGTCTTCTTCGACGTCGTGCTCGTCTTCGATGTCGCCGACGATCTGTTCCAGCACATCTTCAATGGTCACCAGGCCTGCCACACCGCCGTATTCGTCAATGACGATGGCCATGTGATTGTGGTTGGCGCGGAACTCGCGCAGCAGCACATTCAGGCGCTTGGACTCGGGCACGAAGGTCGCCGGACGCAGCAGGTCCCTGATGTTGAAGCTGTCACCGTTCTCCTTGAGGATCAGCGGCAGCAAGTCCTTGGCCAGCAACACGCCCATCACATCATCGTGGCTTTCGCCGATGACCGGGTAGCGGGAGTGGGCCGAGTCGACCACGGCAGGCAGGAACTCGCGAGGTGTCTGGGTCGCCTTGATGCTGATCATCTGCGAGCGCGGGACCATGATGTCCCGTACTTGCAGGTCAGCGACCTGGATGGCGCCTTCGACGATGGCCAGCGCTTCGCTGTCCAACAGTTTGTTCTGGTGTGCGTCGCGCAGCAGCTCCAGCAGCTCCTGGCGGTTCTTCGGCTCGTGGGCAAAAGCCTGGGTGAGCTTACCCAGCCAAGACTTTTGCCCGTTGCTCGATCGATCTTCGCTCATAGCGATTACTCTGAATCCTTTGTTGTAACGATAGGGGTTGTGTCTGTTTCGTCGTCCGCATAAGGGTCGGGAAAGCCCAACTCGGCAAGCAACGTTCGTTCCAGTGCTTCCATTTCTTCGGCTTCGTCATCATCTATATGGTCGTAACCCAGCAGATGCAAGCAGCCATGAATCACCAGATGCGCCCAATGGGCCTTTAGTTCCTTGCCCTGTTCGGCGGCTTCGCGCTCGACCACGGCCACGCAGATCACCAGATCGCCCAGCAGCGGGATGTCGAGAAACTCGTCAGGCACATCGGCCGGAAACGACAGGACGTTGGTGGCGTAATTCTTTTGCCGCCAGGTGTGGTTCAGCTCGCGGGCCTCTTCGTCATCGACCAGGCGAATGGTCATTTCAGAGTCGGCAGTGCGCTGGCGCAGGGCCAGTTCGCACCATTGGCGGAACTCGGCTTCGCTGGGTGCAGGCGCCTGGGTAGCCAGTTGCAGATCAAGCTCAAGCATCGCGGCGACTGTCCTTTGGTGTTTCGTCTGCCGCGCGATTCTCGAAGCGCTCGTAGGCTTCGACGATGCGTTGCACCAATGGATGGCGCACAACGTCCTTGGGCATGAAATGGGTGAAGCTGATACCCGGCACGTCTTTGAGTACTTCAATCACATGGTGCAGCCCGGACTTGGTGCCTTTCGGCAGGTCGACCTGGGTGATGTCACCGGTGATGACGGCCGTGGAGCCGAAGCCGATTCGGGTCAGGAACATCTTCATCTGCTCGACGGTGGTGTTCTGGCTTTCGTCGAGGATGATGAAACTGTTGTTCAGCGTACGACCGCGCATGTAGGCCAGTGGCGCAACTTCGATCACCTGGCGTTCGATGAGCTTGGCGACGTGTTCGAAGCCGAGCATCTCGTAGAGTGCGTCGTAGAGCGGGCGCAGGTATGGGTCGATCTTTTGCGACAGGTCGCCGGGCAGGAAGCCAAGCTTCTCGCCCGCTTCAACCGCCGGACGCACCAGCAGGATGCGGCGAATCTGCTCGCGTTCCAGCGCGTCTACCGCGCAGGCAACGGCCAGATAGGTCTTGCCGGTACCGGCCGGGCCGATGCCGAAATTGATGTCGTTACCGAGGATTTCCTTCACGTAGCGCAGCTGATTCAAGCCGCGAGGGCGAATCATGCCTTTTTTGGTGCGCAGGGCGACGGAGGGTTCGGACGGGGAGACGTTGTCCAGCTCTTCGACGGCCGATTCCTGCAGGAACAGGTGAACCGTGTCCGGCGACAGCTCTGTACCTTTGGTTTCCCGATACAGACGACGAATCAGATTTTCCGCGGAGGTGGTGTGTTTGGGCTCGCCGATCAGCTCGAACTGGTTTCCGCGGTTGCGGATCTCGATGGTCAGGCGCTGTTCGATCAAGCGCAGATGCTCGTCGAATTGCCCGCACAGATTGGCGAAGCGACGGGCCTCAAAGGGCTCGAGGATAAAACGATGTGGTTCTATGGGTGCGTTCAAGGTCGTATTTAGCCGCCCTGGGGCAATTAAGATGAAATCAAGGATAACGCCAGTGGGCTGGGTGCGAAAGCTCTTAAATAATCCAGCGCCAAACACCGGCCCTGTAGGAGCGAAGCTTGCCCGCGAAGGCGGTATTTCAGACGACTCATGTGGTGAGTGTCAGTCCGCCTTCGCGGGCAAGCCTCGTTCCTACAGGTTTAACGGTGTTACGAAATCAGCGAGCCCCGCAGCGAGTGCGGCTGTGCGGCGTCGATGTGCACGTCGGCGAACTGGCCGATCAAGGTCGGATTGTCGCAGCGGAAGTTGACGATCCGGTTATTCTCGGTCCGGCCTTGCAGTTCGCCGGGGTCTTTTTTCGAATAATCCGTGACCAGAATCCGCTGGATCGAACCGACCATTTGTCGGCTGATCTCGAAACCTTGCTGGTTCAAGCGATGTTGTAGCGCGTTCAACCGTTCTTTCTTCAGTTCTTCCGGCGTCTCGTCGGCCAGATCCGCAGCCGGGGTGCCAGGGCGCTGGCTGTAGACGAACGAGTAGGAGAAGTCGAAACCGACGTCTTCGATCAGCTTCATGGTCTGTTCGAAGTCTTTCTCGGTCTCGCCCGGGAAGCCGACGATGAAGTCCGAACTGATGCAGATCCCTGGGACAGCTGCCCGCAGCTTGCGCAGTTTGGATTTGTATTCCAGCGCGGTGTGGTTGCGTTTCATCGCCGAGAGAATGCGGTCCGAGCCCGATTGCACCGGCAAGTGCAGGTGTTTTACCAGTTCCGGCACGTCGGCGTGGGCCTGGATCAGGCTGTCGGAGAACTCCAGCGGGTGCGAGGTGGTGTAGCGAATCCGGTCGATGCCATCGACGGCGGCCACCACACGAATCAGCTCGGCCAGATCGGCCAAACGTCCGTCGTGCGTGGTCCCGCGATAGCCGTTGACGTTCTGGCCCAGCAGCGTCACTTCGCGCACGCCGTTTTCGGCCAGGTGCATGATCTCGGCAATGACGTCATCAAACGGCCGACTGACTTCTTCACCGCGGGTATAAGGCACCACGCAGAAGGTGCAGTATTTGCTGCAGCCTTCCATGACCGACACATAAGCGCTCGGGCCATCGATGCGCGGCTCGGGCAGATGGTCGAATTTTTCAATTTCCGGGAACGAGACGTCGACTTGCGGCAGCTTGGTGGCGCGCGCGGCGTCGATCATTTCCGGCAGGCGATGCAGGGTTTGCGGGCCGAACACCACGTCCACATACGGCGCGCGATCGCGAATGGCCGCGCCTTCCTGGCTGGCCACGCAGCCGCCGACGGCGATCACCATGTCCGGGTTGGCCAGTTTCAGTTCGCGCCAGCGGCCGAGCTGGGAGTACACCCGGTCCTGGGCGCGTTCACGAATGGAGCAGGTGTTGAGCAGGATCACGTCGGCGTCTTCAGCGCGAGCGGTCACTTCCAGGGCCTGATGTTCACCCAGCAGATCGACCATGCGCGAGCTGTCGTACTCGTTCATCTGGCAACCGTGGGTTTCGATGTAAAGCTTCTTGGCCATGGACAGTGTCATCACGTGATTCAAAGAACCGCGCATTATAGGGAACATGTCCCAAGGTTCCTACCGCTGTGCGTCCGGCGGCTATGCTATAGTTCGCGCCCTCATTTTTATCCCCTATGTGTTGCCCGCCCACCATGACCAAACGTGAAGCCCCAATCTACAAGGTGATTTTCCTCAACCAGGGCCAGGTGTACGAAATGTATGCCAAGCAGATCTATCAAAGTGATCTGTGGGGCTTCCTGGAAGTGGAAGAGTTCGTCTTTGGCGAGCGCACGCAAGTGGTCGTCGACCCGAGCGAAGAGAAGTTGAAAGCTCAGTTCGAAGGCGTGGTGCGCAGTTTTGTGCCGATGCATTCGATTGTGCGCATCGACGAAGTGGAACGCCTCGGCACACCGAAAATCAGCGAAGCCCGCGGCGCGGTCGGCAATGTCATGCCGTTTCCGATGCCGATGCCTGAGAAGTAAGCAGGAAAGCTTTTGAAATGAACTGGGTTGTTTGTGGCGAGGGAGCTTGCTCCCGCTGGGGCGCGAAGCGGCCCTAAACTCTGCAAACACCGTTTTTCTGATTCACCGCATTGTTTGACGTTACGACTGCTGCGCAGCCGAGCGGGAGCAAGCTCCCTCGCCACAGGGGCCTGCGTCAATCAGGGCAGCGGCGAAAACGGCGTACGCCCATCGGCGCTCTGCAATTCCATCAGGTATTTACGGAAGATTTGCCCAAGCACCTGAGTCGCCATCTCAAGGTCTTCGCGGGGCATCTTCTCGGCCACTTCGTCGGCCGTATCCAGTGCCTCTTCAGCACCGTTGACCGCGGCCATTTTCAGCACGATATACGCCTGAACGTTATTGGCCGGTACGCCTTCGCCGTGAAAGAACATGGTGCCGAGTTTGAATTGCGCCTGGGCGTGGCCTTGCAACGAAGCTTTTTCAAAATAGCCCAGGGCCTTATTGAGGTCGCGCGGGGTGTTTTTGCCGTCGTAGTAGAACTCACCTAACTCGTATTGCGCTTGTGCATCCCCTTCATCCGACGCTTTCTGGCAGGCAGCGAGCGCTTGCGTCAGGTCTTGCGGCTGAGTATTGAGGGTGCAGCGACCCATCGCTGGGATTAACAACGAGTTGCCGCCTGCTTGTGCGAGCGCGAGCAGGGGCTGAAGGAGCAACAGGCAGCCCAGTGCAAGGGCGCGGCCGGTGCGGTTCATGGGAATCGACTTACCTCTGAAGGGCGCGCGGACCCATCGAGGGGATCCAATAAGCGCGCATTATGAAATAAGCAGGGCCAACCTTACAAAGTCTTTACTCGTTTTTCTGCTGCACGGGGAATATATCGCCCGATTGACGGGGGATTATTAGCAGAAGCGTAGGAATAAAGGTGTAAATCCAGGTGAAAGCTGACGCTGGCAATCGCCAACGTCAGCGGGCACAGCGTTATTTCAATGCGGCGAAGGCACGCTCGGCGGCATCCAGCGTCAGTTTCAACTCGGCTTCGCCATGAGCGATCGAGGTGAAGCCGGCTTCGAAAGCGCTCGGCGCCAGGTACACGCCGCCCTCGAGCATCAAGTGGAAGAAACGACCGAACAGCTTGGCGTCGCTGGCCATCACGTCATCGAAAGTCACGATGTCGTCGGCACCGCTGAAGTACAGGCCAAACATACCGCCAGCCTGCGTGGTCACGAACGGAATGCCAGCAGCATCGGCGCGCTGTTGCAGGCCATCGAGCAAGCGGCTGGTGTAGTCGGTCAGCTCGTCGTGGAAACCGGGACGGCTGATCAGGCGCAACGTCGTCAGGCCTGCCGCCATTGCCAATGGGTTACCCGACAAGGTGCCTGCCTGATACACCGGACCCAGTGGCGCGATGTGCGACATGATTTCGCGCTTGCCGCCGAAGCAGCCGACCGGCATGCCGCCACCGATGATCTTGCCAAATGTGCTCAGGTCCGGCGTCACGCCGAAGTGCGCTTGTGCACCGCCGAGGGCAACTCGGAAACCGGTCATCACTTCGTCGAAAATCAGCACTACGCCGTGTTTGTCGCACAGGGTCCGCAGGCCTTCGAGGAAACCTGGCGCCGGCGGAACGCAGTTCATGTTGCCGGCCACCGGTTCGACGATGATGCAGGCCACGTCCTGGCCGACGTCAGCGAGCATGGCTTCGACCGCGTCGATGTCATTGAACGGCAGAGTCAGGGTGTGCTTGGCGAAATCCGCCGGCACACCGGCCGAGCTCGGCACGCCTTGGGTCAGCGCGCCGGAGCCGGCCTTGACCAGCAGGCTGTCGGAGTGACCGTGATAGCAGCCTTCGAACTTGATGATGTTGTCGCGACCGGTGAAACCACGGGCCAGACGGATGGCACTCATGGTCGCTTCGGTGCCGGAGCTGACCATGCGCACCATTTCCATCGACGGCACGATCGAGCAGACCAGGTCGGCCATCTCGGTTTCCATCGCGGTCGGGGCGCCGTAGGACAAGCCGTGCTCCAGTTGTTTACGCACAGCGTCCAGCACGTCCGGGTGGCTGTGACCGAGAATCATCGGGCCCCAGGAACCAACGTAGTCAACGTAACGCTTGTCGTCTTCATCGGTGACGTAGGCGCCTTCGGCGTGTTTGAAGAACAGCGGCGTGCCGCCCACACTTTTGAACGCGCGAACAGGCGAGTTCACGCCACCGGGGATGTGTTTCTGGGCGTTGGCAAACAGGGTTTCGGAACGAGACATGATCGGGCTCTCAAATCAGATTTTCAGTAATTCGTTAAAGGCGCGGGCACGGCGTGTCACTTCAGCCGTGCTCTCGGCGCCAAACAGGCCATGCACCACCGCCAGCAAGTCGACCCCGTGGGCCACCAGCGGGGCGGCGTTGTCGAGGGTGATGCCGCCGATCGCGCAGATCGGCAGGTGCAGTTTGCTGCGGGCCTGGTCCAGCAATTCGAGGCTGCAGGTCGGTGCGCCGGGTTTGGTATTGGAATTGAAGAAGCGGCCGAAGGCGACGTAACTGGCGCCTTCCTTGGCTGCTTGCTCGGCGAGTTCGAGTTGCGCGTGACAGGTCGAACCGATGATCGCCTGGCGACCGAGCAGCGCACGGGTCGGCGACAGCGGGCCATCGGTCTGGCCCAGGTGTACGCCGACATTCAGGCGAGCGGCCAGTTCGGCGTCGTCATTGATAATCAGCTGAGTCTTGTAGCGGTCGCACAGATTGCGCAGGGCTTCGGCCTCACGCAAACGTCGGGCCTCGTCGCTGCTTTTGTCGCGGTATTGCAGCAGGGTGACGCCGCCTTCCAGCGCCGCCTCCACGTACGAAAGAAATTTACCGGCCAGCAACTGGCTGTCGGTAATGGCGTACAGGCCACGTAGTTTCATCGGACAAGCCTCACCGCAGTGCGAATAGAAAGTTACGAACAGAAATCCAGCGGCAGGCGACGCGGCACGAACTGGCCTTTGCCCAACTGCTCGGCATCCCGCAGGGTACGCCACGTGTAGTTAAGCGCGGTCTGCACGGCACTGACGAGATTTTCACCCTGGGCCAGACGACCGGCCAGGGCGCTGGCCAAGGTGCAACCGGAGCCGTGATAACTGCCGGGCAAGCGCTGGCAAGTAAAGGTTTCGCGGTGACCATCGCGGCTGTACAGGCGATTGTGGATTTCGTGTTCGTCGCCATGGCCGCCCGTGATCAGCAGGTGCTTGACGAACGGCAGGAGTTTTTCAGCGCACTCGTCCGCGGTGCCTTCGGGCAGTTCGGCGAGGATCCGGGCTTCGGGCAGGTTGGGGGTGGCGATGATGGACAGGGGCAGCAGGCGTTCGCGCATGGCGTAGCCGACTTCATCCTTACCCAGGCGTCCGCCGCCACCGGCGCGCAGCACCGGGTCGCAGACCACCGGCAAGTGCGGGTGTGCCGAGAGCAGTTCGACGACAGTGTCGACCATCTCCAGGGAACCGAGCATGCCCAGTTTCACGGCAGCGACTTCGGAGTCGTTGAGCACGGCGTTGGCCTGGGCCAGCACCCACTCGCGGTCGAGCACGCGAAAGTCAGTGACGTTGACCGTGTCTTGCACGGTCAGGGCGGTGACGGCCGGGGCCGCATGACAACCCTGGGCGAGCAGGGCTTCGATATCTGCCTGCAAGCCGGCGCCACCACTGGGGTCGTGGCCGGAGAGACAGAGGACAACGGGGCGAGAGCTGTAGATATTCATGGTGCGCGAGCTTACCACCAAACATCGATTTTCGGGTGCAGTGGTCGCCAGGTCTGCCGATACATTGTGGTGAGAGGGCTTGCCCCGTTCCGCTGCGAAGCCGTGGTGAATCTGGCGACGCAATGTTACCGACCGAATGCAAAGGGTGGGGCGCTGCGCACCTCCATGTGAGCAAGCTCCCTCGCCTCAGGTGTTGCACATAGCCATAAGCTGACCGTATAAACAGATTTTCCTGAGGTGTGCCGCTGGAACGCCCGTACTAGAGCCATTGCAGGAAAAATTTCAATGGTGCTCAATGGCCATCAGCGGCTATGCTAGAGTGGATCCAAACCAATAACAGGTAATACCGGTTTTACGTCTACTCAAAGGGAATGAGGGGCTTCCTGAGATAACCGGACAGGCCACGCTGGGGCTTAAATGCGCTATTTGCTGATGTTGCTGTTGTGCTTGCCCCTCATGGCGAGCGCCGTCGAATTCGATGAATTCACCCAGAGCCTTCCCCTGGGCCGAACCCTGCAGGTCTACGAAGACGCGGGCGGTCAGGCGACCATCGCCGATGTCCGTGCGCAAGCCGCGGCGGGTAACTTCAAGCCCCACGATAAAGCCACCCTCAACGCCGGTTACTCGCGTTCGGTGTTCTGGCTGAAAATCGATCTGCATTACCGTCCGTCGAACCCGGCGGCGCAACGGACCTGGCTGCTGGAACTGGCCTATCCGCCCCTCGATCACCTCGATCTCTACTTGCCCGATGCTGGCGGTGACTTTCGATTGGCCCGGCAAACAGGCGATGCGTTGCCGTTTGCCAGTCGCGAGTTCCGCCAGAACAACTACCTGTTCGATCTCGATTTCCTGCCTGACCAGGCGCAAACCGTGTACTTGCGCCTGCAAAGCGAAGGGTCGATCCAGGCGCCCGTCACCTTGTGGTCGAGCACCGCTTACCTCGAAGAACAGCCGGTCCGCCTTTATGTGCTGGGGCTGATTTATGGTGTGTTGTTGGGGATGCTGGTCTACAACCTGTTCATCTACCTCAGCGTGCGCGACACCAGCTATCTCTATTACATCTTCTACATCGCTTCCTTCGGCCTGTATCAACTGTCAGTGAACGGCGCAGCCGTGGAGTATTTCTGGCCGGACAATCCGTGGTGGGCCAACGCCGCGACGCCATTCTTCATCGGTTGTGCTGGACTGTTCGGCAGCCAGTTTGCCCGCAGCTTCTTGCAGACGGCCAACCACAGTCGCTGGCTCGACCGTTTACTGTTGGCGCTGGTGGCGTTCAGTGCGCTCGTGGTCGGGTTGTCGTTGATGACCAGCTACGCCTTGGCCTTGCGCCTGGCAACAGCCTTGGCGTTGGTTTTCACCGTGGCGATTTTCATCGCCGGGCTATGCGCATGGCTCGGTGGCTTGCGGGTGGCCCGATATTTCATCATTGCCTGGTCGGCCTTCCTGCTCGGCGGCATCGTCAACACCCTCATGGTGTTGGGATACCTGCCGAACGTGTTCCTGACCATGTATTCCAGCCAGATCGGTTCGGCCATCGAAGTGGCGCTGCTGTCCCTCGCCTTGGCCGACCGCATCAACGCCATGCGCGAGCAGCAAGCGCAGACGCTGTTCGATGCCGGTCAGAAACTCGAGGTGCTGAACCAGCAACTGGCCCACAGTAACAAGCTCAAGGATGAATTCCTCGCCACCCTGACCCACGAATTGCGCACGCCCATGAACGGTGTGATCGGTTCGCTGGAGTTGATGCAAACCGTCGAGATGGACCCGGAGCTGGAGCAATACCAGCAAACCGCCGCCGGCTCCGCACGGGACATGATGCGCATGGTCAACGGCATCCTGACCCTCACCGAGTTGCAGGCCGGCAAGCTTAAAGTCATCCCGGCAACGTTCAGTCTGCGTGGCGTGGTCGACACCTTGCGCACCCAATTCGAGGGCAATGCTTCAGGCAAGTCCCTGGACTTCAAAGTCGAAGTGATGCCGGGCCTGCCGGATCGCTTGAACGGTGACAGCGCCAAGTTGGCGCAATGCCTGGAATGCCTGCTGGATAACGCCATCAAGTTCACCCGGGTCGGCGGGCTGGCACTGCGCGTGACGGGCAAACCGGTGGAAACCGGTCGGATATCGCTGTCGTTTGCGGTGATCGACACCGGTATCGGTTTTACCGATCTGGGAGAGGCGACGCTGTATCAGCGCTTCTTCCAGCTCGACGGCTCGATGACCCGTGAATACGGCGGCCTGGGCGTAGGCCTGGCGATCTGTCGGCAACTGGTCGAATTGCTCGGCGGACGCCTGACCCATCGATCCGAGCCCGGCAGCGGCAGCCGTTTCCAGTTGGACGTCGAGTTCGAACTGCCTGTGGTCGAGCGGCCGGCAGTGCCCTTGATGACCCGCGAGTTTCCGCGTCTTCGATTGCCACAGGACTGCACAGTGCTGCTGGTGGATGACAACAGCATCAATCAATTGGTGATGCGTGGCATGTTGCTCAAGCTCGGGTTCCGGGTGCGCGCCACCGACAGCGGCGCTGCCGCGCTCGACCTCTTGCAGCGTGAAAGCTTCGATGCGGTCCTGCTCGATGGTCAGTTGCCGACGCTGGATGGCACCGCCTTTTGCTGCCAGATCCGCGGCTTGCCGGGCTGTGCCGACTTGCCGGTGTTCGTGATTGCCGTGAGCGCCGACCGTGAGCGCTGCCCGACGGGAGCCTTGATCGATCACCTGAGCAAACCGGTGAAATTCGAGGATCTGCAAGCGGCGCTCTATCGCCGGGTACTCTGTTCGGGGCAAGGCGAAAGCGCCGACATTTAGGCGGGTATGACACTTTGTTCGGCCAAGAGGCGGTGCTTAACTGAATCCCTTGGCTGACCAAAGGAGCCCCGTCATGAACCTGCATCAGTTCGCCGAAACCCACGAAGTCACCAATCAGCCCCCGTCGCTGGACGGCGTCAACCTCTATCGCATCGACCTGCCTTTGCAAGAATGGTCTCGGCGTTTCGGGGCGGGTTGGGCCGAGTCGCGGATCGACGCTTATGGTGCATTGGCCGGCGGGCCGCTGATGGAAGCAGGGTTCCTGGCCAATCAGAACAAACCGATGTTCGTCAGCCATGACCGATACGGGCATCGCATCGACCTGGTGGAATTTCACCCGGCGTATCACCAGTTGATGCGCACGGCGGTCGAGCACGGCTTGACCTCATTACCCTGGGCACATCCGCAACCTGGCGCCCATGTGGCTCGCGCGTCGATGACGTACCTGCACAGCCAGGCCGAAGCCGGCAGCGGTTGCCCGTTGACCATGACCTTCGCCAGCGTCCCGGCGATGCGCCTGCAACCGGACTTGGCCAAGCAATGGCTGCCGAAAATCCTCTCGACCGAATACGACCCGCGCAATGTCGGCATGGCCCACAAGGCCGGTGTCACCATCGGCATGGCGATGACCGAGAAACAGGGCGGCACCGACGTGCGTGCCAACACCACCAAGGCGTACCCGGTCGGCGCCAGTGGCCCGGGCCAGGCTTATGAATTGGTCGGACACAAGTGGTTCTGTTCCGCGCCGATGTGCGATGCCTTCCTGACGTTGGCGCAGACCGACAAGGGCTTGACCTGTTTCCTGCTGCCACGCCATCGCCCGGACGACACGCGCAATCAGTTCTACATCCAGCGCCTGAAGAACAAACTCGGCAATTGCTCCAATGCCTCCAGCGAAGTGGAGTTCCGTGGCGCGCTGGCGTGGATGGTCGGTGAAGAAGGGCGCGGGGTTCCGACCATCATTGAGATGGTGGCGATGACTCGCTTCGATTGCATGGTCGGTTCCAGCTCGCTGATGCGTCAGGCGCTGACCCAGGCCAGCCATCACTGCGCACATCGCATGGTCGGCGGCAAGTTGCTCAGCGAACAGCCGTTGATGCAAAACGTACTCGCCGATCTGGCGCTGGAAAGCGAAGCGGCCCTGGCCTTGAGCCTGCGCATGGGCAAGGCGCTGGATCATCTGGATGACAGCCACGAAGCCAAATTCGCCCGGTTGGTAACGGCGGTGGGCAAGTACTGGATCTGCAAGCGCGCCCCGGCAATGATCAACGAAGCCGCCGAATGCATGGGCGGTGCGGGCTATGTCGAGGAAAGCATCCTCCCGCGCCTGTACCGTGAGGCGCCGGTCAATTCGACGTGGGAAGGTTCCGGTAACGTGCAGTGCCTGGACGTGCTGCGGGCGCTATCGAAGGAGCCAGGTGTGCTTGATGTGTTGTTCAGCGAGTTGGGTGATGGTCAGGGCGATAAGCGCCTGGCTGCGCACATCAGCCAGTTGCAGACGGCGTTCAAGGACACCAGCGACATTCAATACCGTGCGCGGCAGCTCACTGAAGACATTGCGCTGGGGCTTCAGGCCAAACTGTTGCTGGAAGCCGGCAACTCGGCAGTCAGCGATGCGTTCATCGCCAGTCGCCTCGGCTCGGCCGGTCGGGTGTATGGCGCGTTGCCGCGTGGGCTGGATGTTGAGGCGATCGTCGCCCGCTCGACTCCGCAGGGTTTTTGACCACGATGGCATGAACCACACAGAACCCCTGTAGGAGTGAGCCTGCTCGCGATAGCGTTGGCACATCCAACATCGATGTGACTGACAAGCCGTTATCGCGAGCAGGCTCACTCCTACAGGGGCTATCAGTGACATATAGCCAACACGCCACTGTTCCCGTGAAGCGACGATGCAGGCAAGATGAAGCTCTGCAAGTCAGAACACAGGATGCTGATCGTGACCGAAGCTTTTATTGTCGTTCAAACCGCCGAGCAAGCCGTGGACCGGCTTGCGCTCTTGCACAATCGTGCAACCACTGCGCTGAACCAGGCGCTCAAGCGTTATCTCAAGGACCGAGTCGAGCCGGACGCTGAACAGCGTGCGATGTTTCGTTATCCCGAACTGCGTCTGACCTACCACTGCCAGGGCGAAGTCCCACAGACCACCCGCGCTTACGCCAAGGTTCAGTTGCCTGGGACCTACAGTGTCACCGTCACCCATCCGGCGGCGTTCCGTAAATACCTGCTGGAACAACTCGTGCCGTTGATGCACGACTTCACCGTGACCGTCGAAGTCGGCATCAGCCAGCAAAACATTCCTTATCCTTACGTGGTCGAGCAGGGCGATGAACTGGCCGGCTCCGGCGTCACCGCCGCCGTGCTGGCGCGGGTGTTCCCAAGCACCGACTTGTCCGCCGCGACCGACGGCATTGCCGATGGCTTGTACGACTGGGAGAACACCGATCCGCTGCCACTGGCCCTGTTCGATGCCGCGCGGGTGGATTTCTCCCTGCGTCGACTGGTGCATTACACCGGCAGCGACTGGCGTCATGTGCAGCCGTGGATTCTGCTGACCAACTACCACCGGTACGTTGACCAATTCATCGTCCATGGTTTGGAGCAGTTGCGCAGTGACCCGCGTTTCGTGCGCATGGTATTGCCCGGCAACGTGATCATCGAAAAGAGCATGGACCACGGCGAAGCCTCGGCGATTGCTGCGGGCGTGGTGTGGCACCGCTATCAGATGCCGGCCTATCACCTGATTGCCAGCGATGGCCATGGCGTGACCCTGGTGAACATCGGCGTCGGTCCATCCAACGCCAAGAACATCACCGACCATTTGGCGGTGTTGCGTCCACATTGCTGGTTGATGATCGGCCACTGTGGCGGTTTGCGTCAGTCGCAGACCATTGGCGACTACGTGTTGGCGCACGCTTACATGCGTCGTGACGGGATTCTCGACCGGGTGGTGCCGCCGAACATTCCGATCCCGGCCCTGGCCGAAGTGCAGATGGCCTTGCAGCAAGCGGCCGCCAACATTACCGGCGAAAAGGGCGACGAGCTGAAAAAACGCCTGCGCACCGGCACCGTGTTGACCTACGACGACCGTAACTGGGAATTGCGCTGGGCGCAGGAGCGTCCGCTGATCAACTTGTCCCGCGCCGTGGCGGTGGACATGGAAAGCGGCACCATCGCCGCCCAAGGCTATCGCCTGCGGGTGCCCTATGGCACGTTGCTCTGTGTGTCGGACAAACCGCTGCACAGCGAAATCAAGCTGCCGGGTTCGGCCAACGCCTTCTATGAGCGCGCGGTCAGCCAGCACTTGAAGATCGGCATCGAGGCGGTGGATCTGTTGCGCACCGAACTCAACTCGTTGCACTCGCGCAAACTGCGCAGCTTCGACGAGCCGCCGTTCCGCTGATTCGTGATGGTCATTTGACGGTCAGGGCACTAGCATTGGCAGCCCTGACCGTTAGATGCTCCTCTTTCCCATGTCCCGTCCACAACGTCCCGTTTCTCGCCGCCCTGGCGCGAAGCCTGCGCCATCCTCCCCAGCCCCGCGCCGTGTCGCCAAAGCGCCGCCGGCCGAGCCGAAGCTGATCCTGTTCAACAAACCCTTCGATGTGCTGACCCAGTTCAGTGACGAAGGAGGGCGGGCGACGCTCAAGGATTACATCGAGATTCCGGGGATCTATCCGGCAGGACGGCTGGACCGCGACAGCGAAGGATTACTGCTGCTGACCAACGATGGCCAGCTGCAAGCGCGAATCGCCGACCCGAAACACAAATTGGCCAAGACCTATTGGGTGCAGGTGGAGGGTGAGCCGAGCGCTGAGCAGTTGCAGCGTTTGCGTGACGGCGTCGAACTGAATGACGGCATGACCTTGCCGGCCGAGGCGCGGCAATTGGAGGAGCCCGAGCTGTGGCCACGCAACCCGCCGGTGCGCTTTCGCAAAAGCGTGCCGACCAGTTGGCTGGAGTTGGTGATTCGCGAGGGGCGCAACCGTCAGGTGCGGCGCATGACAGCGGCCGTCGGCTTGCCGACGTTGCGCCTGGTACGGGTCAGAATCGGCGACTGGACAATCGAAGGACTCGATCAGGGCCAGTGGAAGGAAGTGCCGGCGCGCTTATAGCGTGCCGGTTTCGATCAGGCCGATGACCACGCTTTTGATCACGAACGCAGCCACGCCCAGACCCAGTACGAAGAACAGAATGAACGAGCCAAAACGTCCGGCCTTGGATTTTTTCGCCAGATCCCAGACGATGAAACCCATGAAAATGATCAGGACGCTGACCAGTCCGGTCATCATCCACTCTTCGAGTACGGCAGGATCCATTGAATATCTCCAGCGCGGGCGGGGCTAAAAGGCGCTGGAGTATACGGCATGGGGACGGGCTGGAGGATTGACCTGCGGCAGTGTGTCGCAGTCATTCGTCGCCTGTGCCGGCCTTATCGCGAGCAGGCTCCTACAAGGGATCTTCGGTGTTCAGGAGATCCACTGTAGGAGTGAGCCTGCTCGCGATGGGGACATCAGCTGCGCAGATGAGTTAACGGCAGCTCGGTACTATTGAGCACCTGATTCAACACAAAACTCGAACGAACGCTGGTCACCCCTTCAATCCGGGTCAAATGCCCCAGCAGCAGTTTCTGGTAGTGATCCATGTCCGGCACCACAACCTTGAGTTGATAATCTGCATCCATCCCCGTCACCAAGCTGCATTCCAGCACCTGGGGCAACGTTCGAATCGCGGCTTCAAAGTTCTCGAAACGCTCAGGCGTATGGCGGTCCATGCCGATCAGCACGTAAGCCGTGAGGCTCAAGCCGAGCATCTTGCGGTCCAGCAGCGCCACCTGGCGGGTGATGTAGCCGTCGTCTTCCAGTTGCTTGACCCGGCGCGAGCAAGGCGAAGGCGACAGGCCGATGCGTTCGGCCAGCTCCTGGTTGGAGATGCGCGCGTCACGCTGCAATTCCGCCAAAATGCTCAAGTCGTATCGGTCGAGTTTGCTCATCAATCAGGCCTTTGTCATAACTATTGCGGCAGATTATCTATCCAGGGTTAAAAATTGCGCAAGTGATGTTTAATTGAGCAATCTTCGCAATCCTCTGCCGGCACTCGCGGCCTATTCTTATCACCAGAATCACTGCTCGGACAAACAGTCCACAGCCGCTCGCCGAATCAGGCCGGCGGCGGCCGCCACCCCCACAGGGGATGTGCCGGCCTCCGAGCTACACACTGTCCAGAAGACGGCGTGAGGTGAGCCGACGTCATAAGCGTCGAGCACGGACGAAGTTCTCTAAGGGAGGCCGACGGGTCTCCCTTTTCTTTTGCCTGGAATTTGAGAGCGGCCCTCAATAAATAAGTTGCGCGACTGATAACCTGTTGCAGAACCGCCCTGTACTTTCCAAGTCTTACGTACAGGCTCTAACCCGCAGTGAGGAAAAGCATGAAGTCGCGCATCTGGCGTTTGGCCGGTGTTGGTTTGCTGTGTGTGAGTGTCACTGCGCAATCGCTGGCCGATGATCAGCAAAACCGTGGCCCCGATGGCGGGCAACGTGGATCGGACGGCCATCAGGGCAACAATCAGGGGCATGGCGGCAATAATCAGCCGCGCCCGCAGGACAACGACATCATTCGTGGCGACAACAGCCGCCAGTTCGAGCACAACGGCCAGACTCAGAACAATGGCCAGTGGCAGAACCGTCCGCAGCCCGACTACAACAATCCTGTTCGCTCACCGCCGCCACCCCCGCAGCTCCCGGCCAATGACCTGCCGATCCAGGGTCGCCCCGACGCGGTGCGCCAGACCCAGCAGCCACAGCGTGGTTACTATCAGGACAATCCACAGCGCAACAATTACAACCAGCAATGGCAGAACAACGGTCCGCGTCCCGATGATCGTCGTTGGGCGGGTCGTCCGGATGGGCACGGTAATGGCTGGGGCCCCGGCCCGCAATATCGCCCGGGTCATGTGATCGACCGCTTCCCGGACCGTGACTACCGCGTGCCTTACGGTGGTCGGGATTATTTCTATTCCGGCGGCTACTGGTATCGCCCACAAGGCCCGCGTTATGTGGTGGTTCAACCGCCTCGCGGGATTCGAGTCAGTTACTTGCCCGATTACGCGCGTGAGGTGTGGATCGGTGGGGCGCTGCTGTTCCTGGCGGCCGGTTCGTATTACGCCTATCAGGAAAACACTCAGGACTACGTGGTGGTCGAGCCGCCGGTGCAAATGCAGCCGCAGCCGGTCAGCAACAGCTACGACGTGGAGGCCTATCCGGCCAACGGCCAGTCGCCGGAGCAGGTCAACCAGGACGGTTACGAGTGTTATCAATACGCGGTGCAGCAAAGTGGCTTCAGTCCGCGGACGGCCACCTACCAGCCAGACCCGTCGGTGGTGCAAGCCTACCGCCAGGCTCAAGGTAACTGCCTGAGCAGTCGCGGCTATCAGGTTTCTTTCTGAGTCTTTGCCGCCAGTACCACTTCCTGCGGGTCGGCGTGCACCAGCACTTCGGCTCGCGGGTAAGCGGCGTGTATCGCATCGGCGGCCTGATCGCTGATGCCGTGGGCGACTGACAGGGTCAGGTCCCCCGGCAATTCCAGGTGCAACTGCACGAACCACTGGTTGCCGGAAATCCGCGTGCGCAGGTCATGCGCGCCCAGCACCCCCGGAACGCCGCAGGCCAGCTCAAGCATGTGCTGGCTCACCTCCGGCGGCAGTTCCTCATCCATCAGCACCGTAAAACTTTCCTTGGCGATCTGAATCGCGCTCCAGAAGATGTACGCAGCGATTGCCAGGCCGAACCAGGGGTCGACCTGATGCCAGCCAAACCCGGCCAACACCAGCGCCAGCAGAATGCTGCCATTGAGCAGCAAGTCCGAGCGGTAGTGCAGGGAGTCGGCGCGCACCGCGTTGGAGCCGGTGGCCTTGACCACCCGATGTTGCAACATCAGCAACGCCACGGTCAGCGCCAGGGAGAACACAATCACGCCGATGCTGATCCACGGCGCGCCCACTGGTTCCGGATGTTTCAGCCGCTCGATCGCCTGCAAAGAAATCAGCACCGCACTGCCGCCAATGAACAACGCTTGAGCCATGCCCGCCAGCGACTCGGCCTTGCCGTGCCCGTAACGGTGATCGTCATCGGCCGGGCGCAACGCGTAATGCACCGCCAGCAGATTGAGCAGGGAGGTGACGCCGTCGAGCGCCGAGTCGGTCAATCCGGCGAGCATGCTCACCGAACCGCTCAACCACCAGGCGATGGCTTTGGCGACGATCAGCGTACACGCCACCGCCACCGAGGCACGAGTCGCCAGCCGCAGCAGGCGGGCGTGTTCGGAGCTGGAAATCATAGGGGCGGCTATTCCTTTACGTGCACGGATTACGCGGCGGGTTGCAGGCCTAACAGGGCCAGTTGCTGGGTGCTGCCTTTGTGTTGAATCAGGCGTGGGTCATCCAGCGGGAAGCTACGGCCCAACTCGGTTTCGAGAATAGTCTGCAACTTATGGTTATCAACTTTGCCGTCGGCGCCGATCGCTTCCTTGAGTTTTTCCGGGGCTACCTGTGCGGTCTCACCGGGCGCGTAGTAAATCGCGCCAGTGGCGAAGTCCACGGCGAACGCGATCAGGCCGGGGATGATGTAGAACAGCAGGCCCACGGCATCGAGCGCGGCGATGGCCGGGTCGATCTTGCCGTCAATCTGACCACGACGGTCAGGATAGAAAATCGATCCGCAAGCGGTCACCTGGGTCAGCAACGTCGCGACCAATACACCGCCAATCAAGCGAAAGGGAACACGCATATGAAATCTCCTGGGTAATTTCAAAACGAAAGGACGCCTGTATGAATTAGGACCGTCATTAACGCCGAGCAGTTCGCCGTTATACTCGCCGCTCTGTTTTGGAGCCAGCATGATTTCTTTGCCGATTGATGAAGTTTTACCCGCCCTGCGTGAAGCCTTGGCTACACGTCACGAAGCCGTGCTCGAAGCACCGCCCGGCGCCGGTAAAACCACCCGTGTTCCGCTGGCCTTGCTCAACGAGCCGTGGCTGGCCGGGCAGACCATTCTGATGCTTGAGCCGCGCCGTTTGGCAGCGCGGGCGGCGGCGGAGCGCTTGGCCAGTGAGCTGGGCGAGAAGGTCGGTGAAACCGTTGGCTACCGGATCCGGCTGGACAGCAAAGTCGGCCCCAAGACCCGTATTGAAGTGGTCACTGAAGGCATTCTCACCCGACGTTTGCAGGATGACCCGGCACTCGACGGCGTTGGCCTGCTGATTTTCGACGAATTCCACGAGCGCAGCCTCGACGCGGACCTGGCATTGGCCCTGAGCCTGAATGGCCGGGAGCTGTTTCGCGACGACCAGCCGCTGAAAATCCTTTTGATGTCTGCAACGCTTGAAGGCGAACGCCTGGCCGGGTTGCTCGATGACGCGCCGATCCTGCGCAGTGAAGGCCGTATGTACCCGGTGGCGATGCGCTGGGGTCGGCCGCTCCAGCCCGGCGAATTCATCGAGCCGCGCCTGGTGCAGACGATTCTCGAAGCCTTGAATGATGAGACCGGCAGCGTGCTGGTGTTCCTGCCGGGGCAGGCGGAAATCCGTCGCGTGCATCAACAATTGGCGGATGCGCTGGGCGAGAGCACACAGGTTTTGCTCTGCCCGTTGCACGGTGAGCTGGACCTCGCCGCCCAACGAGCGGCAATCGATCCGGCACCGGCGGGCAAGCGCAAAGTGGTGCTGGCGACCAACATCGCCGAGACCAGCCTGACCATCGACGGCGTGCGTGTGGTGATTGATGCCGGGCTGGCGCGGGTGCCGCGTTTCGATCCCGGCAGCGGCATGACCAGGCTCGATACCCAACGAATTTCAAAAGCCAGTGCCACTCAGCGCGCAGGACGAGCAGGGCGTCTGGAGCCGGGCGTGTGTTATCGGTTGTGGTCGCAGGATCAGCACGAGCAATTGGCAGCCTATGCCAGCGCGGAGATTCTCTCGGCCGACCTTGCCGGTCTGGCCTTGCAGCTCGGGCGCTGGGGCGTGACACCGACGCAATTGGTGTGGCTCGACGTGCCGCCCGCCGCCGCTTATGCACAGGCTCAGGATCTGCTTGATCGTCTGGGCGCATTGGACGGCGACGCGCTGACCCGTCACGGTCAGGCCATGGCCGAATTGCCGGCGCATCCGCGCATCGCCCATTTGTTGTTGCGCGGTCAGGCGCTCGGTTTGGCCGACATGGCCTGCGATGTTGCGGCATTGCTCGGTGAGCGGGACATCTTGCGTGGCGCCGGAGCGGATCTGCACAGCCGATTGGTGCTGTTGTCCGGCGAAGAGCGTGCGGCTCGCGGTGCTCAGGGTGGCGTGCAACGTGCCCGGCAACTGGCGCGGCAGTATCGCGGTTACCTGCGTGGCAAAGCGACGGAGCCGGTCAGCGATCCGGATCATCCACGCTGGCTCGGCGCCCTGTTGGCGTTGGCCTATCCAGACCGTGTCGCCCAGCAACGCCGCGCCGGTGGCGCTGAATATCGCCTGGCCAACGGCCGTGCGGCGTTGTTCGCTGAAGCAGACAGTCTGATGAAGCAAGCGTGGTTGGTGATTGCGGATCTGGGCAGTCGTCAGGGGCAGCGCGAGGAACGGATTTATCTGGCGGCGGATTTTGATCCGGCGCTGTTCGATTCCGTACTGGCCGAGCAAGTGCGCGTGGTCGATCAACTGGATTGGGATGAGCGCGAAGGTGTGTTGCGCGCCGAGCGTCAGCGCAAGGTTGGTGAGTTGATCCTCAGCCGCGAACCGCTGACCGGCCTCGACGAAACAGCGCGCAGCCAGGCGCTGGTCAATCTGGTACGCCGCAAGGGGCTGGAGTTGTTGCCGTGGACCCCGGAGCTGCGTCAGTGGCAGGCGCGCGTGGCATTGCTGCGACAGCTGGACCTCGGCAGTAAGGGTGAAAGTGAATGGCCGGATGTCAGCGATGCCGCACTGCTCAAAAACCTTGAGCACTGGCTGATGCCGTACCTGGGCAAAGTCTCGCGCCTCAGTCATTTCGCCAATCTGGACCTGTCGAGCATCGTCCATAACTTGCTGCCCTGGCCGCTGCCGCAACGGCTGGATGAACAGGCGCCGCATCACCTGAGTGTGCCGTCGGGTTCTTCGATTCGTCTGGACTACAGCGAACAGCCGCCGATTCTGGCGGTGCGTTTACAGGAGCTGTTCGGCCTGTCCGATACCCCGCGCATTGCCGGGGGCCGGCAAGTGGTGAAGCTGCATCTGCTGTCCCCGGCGCGGCGGCCGGTGCAGGTGACTCAGGACTTGGCGAACTTCTGGCGCAGTACCTACGCCGAGGTGAAGAAGGATTTGAAGGGACGGTATCCGAAGCATTATTGGCCGGATGATCCGTTGGTGGCCGAAGCCACCGCTCGGATCAAACCCCGCAAGTAACTCTTGGGGTAGAACACAAAAACTGTGGCGAGGGAGCTTGCTCCCGTTGGGCCACGAAGCGGCCCCATAATCAGGCCGCCTGAATGTGTCAGATACACCGCATGCAATGGAGATGCGACTGCTGCGCAGTCGAACGGGAGCAAGCGCCCTCGCCACAGGATTTCACTTGGCTCATGTGCTTGCCCCGGCCTTGGCAGTGAGTTGCTCCCGGCAATAATCGGCAAACAACTGCGCTGGTTTGGTCAGTTGCCCGCGCTTCAACCATGCCGCCACCAATCCCGAACCAGTGACCTCTTCGACGATATCCACGCACACCACTTTCTTCCCGTCGTAAGTGCATTCCGAATGCGGCCGCGTCACCAGGATCGAGAAGCCGAACCCTTGCCCGACCATCCCCCGCACCATCTCGATCGACGGTGAGCTGAAGGCGATGTTCGGTGACAGGTTCAGTTCTTCGAACAGGCTGACGAAGTAGGTCCGGCTCGGTTGCACGTCCAGCAGAATCATCGGTTCCAGGCACAGATCACGTAGCGACACTTGCTTGAGCTGGGCGAAGCGATGGTCCGCCGGCAGCAACGCATATGGCCGTTGCGCCGGCATCAGCGGTTCGGTCTGAATGGTGGCGTCGAGCTCGTGCTCATACAGGATCGCCAGGTCGAAGGTGCCCGACGTCAGGCCTTGCACCAGCTCTTGCTGCTCGCCGTCGCGGATGCGGATTTTCACCCCCGGATACAGCGCCGAAAACCCGGCAATCAGTTGCGGCAGGTACAGCGGTGCGACCGTTTCGAAGCAGCCGATATCGATTTGCCCGGCCACCACGTCGTTGTCGGCGAGGGCATTCTGTTCGAACTCCTTGGCCATGCGCAGCAGTTCCTGGGCTTTGCGATAGAAGCGTGCGCCGCTTGGTGTCAGGGACACGCCCTGAGCGTGATGGCGGATCAGCAGTTGCACGCCGAAGCTGTCTTCCAGGCCTTTGATCGCCGTGGAGATCGCCGGTTGGGCGATGTACAGCTTGCGCGAGGCCTCGGCGACGCTGCCGCATTCGACGGTGGTGATGAAGTATTTCAATTGACGCAGGTTGTAGGCAGCCACGGCAAACCTCGGGGTGGATGGACTCGACATCCAGGCAATTTTCGCGCCGACTGCATCCGTTCTGACGACGGTGTTGTTGTGCCTGAACAATAACCACATACCGCGCCACCGGGGAGATTGGCTGCCCAGTTTTTTCATGGTCTGCGAAGACCTTTTTACTATTTTTACTGGACTCGGGCCTGGGCCACCATTCAGACACAAGAAAAGCCCATGGAGCATCTGAACGTGTTCGAGCTTGCATATTGGCAAAACAAAGCCGCCGCGCTGCGGTTTCCCGACCAGGCCCTGATCGACGGCAAACCCCGTTCGGCGCAGTCGGGTCAGACCTTCACAGCAATCGACCCCGCCACTGGCCAGCGTCTGGCGAACGTGACCGCTTGCGGTGATGAAGAGGTGGACGCGGCGGTACTCAATGCGCGGCGGGTATTCGAAGCCGGCACCTGGTCGGCGCGTTCGCCGAGCGAGCGCAAGCACGTGTTGCTGCGTCTGGCGGAACTGATCATGACCCACCGCGAAGAACTGGCGCTGCTCGACTCGCTGAACATGGGCAAGCCGGTGATGGACGCCTACAACATCGACGTGCCGGGCGCCGCCGGGGTGTTTCGCTGGTACGCCGAAAGCCTCGACAAACTCTACGACCAGATCGCCCCCAGTGCGCAAAACGTGCTGGCGACCATCACCCGCGAAGCACTGGGTGTGGTCGCTGCGGTGGTGCCGTGGAATTTCCCGCTGGACATGGCCGCGTGGAAACTCGCGCCAGCCTTGGCCGCAGGCAATTCGGTGATCCTCAAGCCCGCCGAGCAATCACCGTTCTCCGCCCTGCGTCTGGCTGAGCTTGCATTGGAAGCCGGTCTACCACCGGGCGTGCTCAACGTGCTGCCGGGCCTCGGCGAGCAGACCGGCAAAGCCCTCGGTCTGCACCCGGATGTCGACTGCCTGGTGTTCACCGGCTCCACTGAAGTCGGCAAGTATTTCATGCAGTATTCGGCGCAATCGAACCTGAAACAGGTGTGGCTGGAGTGCGGCGGCAAGAGCGCCAATCTGGTGTTCGCCGATTGCCAGGACCTGGACCTGGCCGCCGAGAAAGCAGCGTTCGGCATCTTCTTCAATCAGGGTGAAGTCTGCTCGGCCAACTCACGGTTGCTGGTGCAGCGTTCGATTCATGATGAGTTCGTCGAGCGCCTGAAAGTGCAGGCCGAGCGCTGGCAGCCGGGTGATCCGCTGGACCCGTCGAGCAGCGCCGGGGCAATCGTCGACAGCCGTCAGACCGCGCGCATCATGAAGTTCATCCAACAGGCCGAACGCCTGGGCGCGACCAGGGTGTGCGGGGGCAGGCAGTCGATCTTCAACGGCTCCGACAACTTCATTCAGCCGACGATTTTTACCGGCGTGAGCCCGGACATGCCGCTGTTTCGCGAGGAAGTGTTCGGCCCGGTGCTGGCGGTCACGGCGTTCGACGACGAGGCCCACGCCTTGCAACTGGCCAACGACAGCGTCTACGGCCTGGCGGCTTCGCTGTGGACCGACGACCTCAACCGCGCCCACCGTGTGGCGCGGCAATTGCGAGCGGGCACGGTGTCGGTCAACAGCGTCGATGCACTGGACGTGACCGTGCCTTTTGGCGGCGGCAAACAGTCCGGATTCGGTCGCGACCTGTCGCTGCACTCATTCGATAAATACACCCAGTTGAAGACCACCTGGTTTCAGCTGCGCGCATAACAGCCGCTCATAACAAAACGGAGAACTGGCGATGACCACACCACGTGAAACCCGCGACTACCAGGCCGCCGACGCTGCGCACCACATCCACGCATTCGTCGATCAAAAAGCGCTCAATGACGAAGGGCCGCGGGTGATGGTCCGCGGCGAGCGCCTGCACTTGTGGGACAACGATGGTCGGCGTTACCTCGACGGCATGTCCGGGTTGTGGTGCACCAACCTCGGTTACGGCCGCAAGGATCTGGCGGCTGCGGCGACCCGGCAGCTCGAGCAGTTGCCGTACTACAACATGTTTTTCCACACCACTCACCCGCAGGTGATCGAACTCTCGGAGCTGCTGTTCAGCCTGTTGCCGGGGCACTACAGCCACGCGATCTACACCAACTCCGGTTCCGAAGCCAACGAGGTGCTGATCCGCACTGTGCGGCGTTACTGGACGATCCTCGGCAAGCCCGAGAAGAAAATCATGATCGGTCGCTGGAACGGTTACCACGGCTCGACCCTGGCGGCGACGGCGCTCGGCGGCATGAAGTTCATGCATGAAATGGGCGGCATGATCCCCGATATCGAACACATCGACGAGCCGTACTTTTTCGCCCACGAGGGCAATCTGACCCCGGCCGAATTCGGCGTGCGGGCGGCGCAGCAACTGGAAGCGAAGATTCTCGAACTGGGCGCCGATAAGGTCGCCGGGTTTATCGCCGAACCGTTCCAGGGCGCCGGCGGGATGATCTTCCCGCCTGAGAGTTACTGGCCGGAAATTCAGCGGATCTGCCGCAAGTATGACGTGCTGTTGTGCGCCGACGAAGTGATCGGCGGCTTCGGTCGTACCGGCGAATGGTTCGCTCACGAGCACTTCGGTTTCGAGCCGGACACGCTGTCGATCGCCAAGGGTTTGACCTCCGGTTACATCCCCATGGGCGGGTTGATTCTGTCGAAGAAAATGGCCCGGGTGTTGGTGGAGCAGGGCGGGGTATTTGCCCACGGTTTGACTTACTCCGGGCACCCGGTGGCGGCGGCGGTGGCGATTGCCAACCTCACGGCGTTGCGCGATGAGGGCGTGGTGACGCGGGTCAAGGATGACATCGGACCGTACCTGCAACAGTGCCTGCGCGAGGTGTTCGGCAATCACCCGTTGGTGGGCGATATTCAGGGTGTCGGCATGGTCGCGGCGTTGCAATTGGCCGAGGACAAAAGCAGTCGCAAGCGTTTTGCCAATGAGAACGACATTGCCTGGCGTTGCCGCACGATTGGCTTTGAGGAAGGGGTGATTATTCGTTCGACGCTGGGGCGGATGATCATGGCGCCGGCGTTGATTGCCAGCCGGGAGGAGATTGATGAGCTGGTGGGCAAGACCTTGAAAGCGATTGATCGGACGGCTCAGGAATACGGCCGGCTTTGATCTTGTAGCGCTCTTGTGATCCTCTTCGCGGGCAAGCCTCGCTCCTGCAGGTTATGTGTCGTGCCCAATTCCGCGGCCGACATAAACCCTGCAGGAGCGAGGCTTGCCCGCGAATGCTGTGGTCGATTCAACACTCATTTCATGTTTTGCACCTCCCCCGTGCATCCCCGCCAACCCCGCCCTTTTACGGCGCGCGCTACCCAGTTTTTTCATCACTCCCAACGACATATTTCCTGATTTTCCTTATCCCGCCCCTGGTCCAACATCGACTTCGCCAGTCAGCCGAATGCTGACCATCGAAAGGTCCATCAGAGACCACCGGTGGCAACTGATCCAAGGCCACTGGCCGTACTGCCCATGACAAAACTAAATCAACAGCTTTGGGAGTGCTCCATGATCAAGTCCTTGCTTAACCGCGTCGCTCATCCACTGGCGATCACCGCCATCGCCGCCACGGTCGCCACCAGCGCCCAGGCCGGCACCCTGTCCATCGGCCACACCACGTGGGTCGGCTACGGCACGCTCTACCTGGCCCAGGATCTGGGTTACTTCAAGGAAGGCGGTCTGACCGTCGAATTGCCCGTCGTTGAAGAAGCTTCGATGTACATGGCCGCCCAGGCTTCGGGCGAGTTGTCGGGCTCGGCGTCGACCATCGACGAAGTGCTCAAGTACCGCCCGCAATTCTGCTTCAAGGCCGTCGCCGCACTCGATGACAGCCATGGTGGCGACGGTGTTCTGGTGGGCAAGGACGTCAAGAGTTTGCAGGAGCTCAAAGGCAAGGCAGTGGCGGTGAACGAAGGGTCGACCTCGCAGTTCTGGCTGTCGTACCTGCTGAAAAAACACGGCATGAGCATGAGCGACATCACCGTGCAGAACATGACGGCCGATGACGCTGCCACCGCGTTCATCGCCGGCCGTGTGCCGGCCGCCGTGACCTGGGAGCCGCACCTGTCGATGGTCCGCAACAAGCAACAAGGCAAAGTGCTGATCGACAGCAGCAGCACGCCGGGAGTGATTGTCGACGTGGTCGCGCTCAACTGCACGGTCATCGAGAAGCAACCGGAAGACGTCAAGGCCTTGGTCGCCGGCCTCTACAAAGCGGTGCAGTACACCAAGGACCATCCGAAGGAAGCTTACAAAATCATGGCCAAAGGCGTCGGCGGTTACCTCGCCGATCCGAAGGAACTGGAAGCCGCCGCGCAAGGCGTGCGCTTCTACGATCAGGCCATGAGCGAAAAACTTTTGGGGTCTCCGGGCAAGCCGGGCGACAGCGAGCCACTGATCAAACTGGCCAACGAAACCGCCAGCGAATTGCAGGGCAAGCCCTACAACGTCAGCAATGACGACCTGATCGACAACCGCTTCGTCAGCCCGCTGTAGGAGGTCCGCATGTTCAAGCGCAATTCATGGCTGAGCCGCTGCATCACGCCCAAGACCGGCCTGCCGGTGCAGGTGATCTGGAGCGCGAGCGGCCTGGCCTGGGTGTTGTTGATCGGCCTGTGGGCCGGGTTGTCCTACGGCGGCGTGGTGCCAGGCATGTTCCTGCCGACACCGGGGGCGGTGGCCGAAGCCGCCGTGCGCCTGAGCCGCGACGGCACCCTTGGCCTGCATGTGTGGGCCAGCCTCGAAGTGGTGATGGTCGGCTTCATTGTCTCGTCGCTGGTGGCGGTGCCGTTGGGGTTGCTGATGGGCAGCTTCCGCATCGTCCAGGCGTTCCTTGAACCGATGGTCAATTTCATCCGCTACCTGCCGGTGACCTCGTTCGTGCCGCTGTTCATTCTGTGGATCGGCATCGGTCTGGAACAGCGGGTGTCGGTGATCATCTTCGGCGTGTTTTTCCAGCAACTGGTGATGATCGCCGACGTGTCCAAGGGCATCTCCAAGGACCTGATCAACGCGTCGTACACCTTAGGTTCGACCCGCCGCGATGCGGTGCTGCATGTGATTGCCCCGGCGTCGTTGCCGGGTGTGCTCGACACGTTGCGTGTGACCATGGGCTGGGCCTGGACCTATCTGGTGGTCGCCGAGTTGGTCGCCGCGTCCAGTGGCCTGGGTTACTTGAGCCTGAAAGCCATGCGCGGTTTTCAAGTGGACGTGATTTTCCTCGCCATCGCAATCATCGGCCTGCTGGGCCTGGTCACCGATCAACTGTTCCGTTTTCTCCGTCTGAGGATTGCCGCATGGGCTCAGTAAGCGCCGTCAACCCGCGTTTCATCACACCCACGGCCGCCCCGGTGCAAGCCGCGCCACGGCTGCAGGTGGACAAGGTCAGTCTGCGTTATCAGAAACCTGGCGGCGGCATGTTCACCGCGCTGGAGCAGGTGTCGTTCGAAGTGCCGGATCAACAATTCGCCGTGCTGGTCGGACCGTCGGGCTGTGGCAAGTCGAGTCTGCTGTACCTCACGGCCGGCCTGAACGAGCCCACGGAAGGCGAGATTTATGTCGGCGGCCAGCAAGTGCAGGGGCCGGGTGCGGATCGGGGTATGGTGTTCCAGAGCTACACGCTGTTCCCGTGGCTGACCGTGCGGCAGAACGTCGAGTTCGGCCTCAAGCGGCGCGGCATGGCGGCCGCTCAGCGCAAGGAGATCGTCGATTACTACGTCAATGAAGTGGGGCTGACCGGGTTCGCCGATAACTACGCCAAGCAGTTGTCCGGCGGCATGATGCAGCGTGTGGCGATTGCCCGGGCCTTGGCCAATGACCCGCAAATCCTCTTGATGGACGAACCCTTCGGCGCGCTCGACAGCCAGACGCGCCTGCAAATGCAGCAGCTGTTATTGCGGGTCTGGGGCAACAGCAAGAAGACCGTGCTGTTCGTGACCCATGACATCGACGAGGCGATTCTGTTGGGGGATCGGGTGTACGTGATGGGCGCCAGGCCAGGGCGGATCAAGCAGATCCTGGACGTGCCGATCGAACGCCCGCGTAACCTGGACATGGTCATGGAGCGCTCGTTCATCGACATGAAACGCAAGATCTTCGGGCTGTTGCATGACGATCTGGAAGAGGTTCATTGAGCCGATTTACCGTCATGCCCAAATCCCCTCTGGGAGCGTTGATCCGGCTCTATGGGGCCGCAGGCAGGAGGAACCGCGCAATCACCGGCAAATGATCGGAGATCCGCAAGGTATCGTCCTGCCTCACCATCGCCTCGACCCGTTTGATCCGCGGGCTGTAGAACAGGTAATCAACCGTCCGGTCCGGGCCATTCAAGCCTGGATCATTCGGGTAGTGGGTCAGCCACCGCGCCCGGTCGATCCCGCTGGCTTCGTTGTTGGTCGGGATCATCGGGTATTTGTCCCACAGCACATGCAAGGCACTGTCGACGGAGTAGGGCGTGCGTTGTTCGTCGGGCAGGCGTCGATACTGGCCCAGCGGCAACAGGTTGAAGTCGCCACCGATCAACCACGGGGTGCCATGGCTTTCATATTTGTCGAGCACCTTGGCCACGGCGGTCACTTGGGTCAGCAGGGTTTCATCAGGCTGGATGACGCGGTCCAGATGGGTATTGAGCACCGCAATCTGCCCACCGCCGCCCAATGGCAGGTAAGTCGCCAGCAAGGCGTTTTTCGGTGTGAACTGACGGCTGATGAAGTTGGCCGACGCGACCGGCAATTGCAGGCGTTCGGCGTGTTCGATCTGGTATCGGCTGAGGGTTGCCAGTTGTCGGCCGACACTGCCGAAGATGTGCGGCAGCGGCACAAAGTCAGCTTTCCAGTCGAAGGCATGAGCGCTGCACGGATAAAGGTCGGCGACCCGCTCCTGAAGCAACTTGAACTGGTTTTGATAATCGCTGGCCTTGGCGCCGTCATCCAGCTCCTGCAACAGCACAATGTCCGGTTGCTCGTCACGAATGACCCGTGCCACCTCATCGAGGCTGAAGGCCATGTCTTCGGCGGTGGGGCTCTCGTCGTCGCCTTTGGCCAGGTCATTCCAGAACACGTAGCGCTTGCCCGCCAGGTACTGGACGTTCCAGGTCATGACTTTCAGGGCCTGGCCGGGGACCAGCGTGGGCGCCTGAGCGTTGCAGCCGACCGGTGCTGCTTCTTTGGCACCGGGACGCCAGGTCAGGTTGTAAATCAGCAAGGCAATCAGGCCCGCCGTGATCAGCAGGCCCAGCAGGGTGTAGCGCAGTAGACGGGTCATGGCTCGGCTTATAGCGTTACAAAAGATGAGCCCGAGCATAACCGAGCGTAGGGCTTAAGCCCATGGGTCATAGCGGCCCGTCAATTTTCTCGGGGGCATCGGCAATCAGCATGAACAGGCGGAACAGCACCACGCTGGTGAACAATTGCAGGAAGCTGTGCGCGCTGTCGATCAGCAGCGAAATCACCGGGTTCTGCGGATCCGGGTAAATCGCAAGGGTCGCGCCCTTGAGCACCCACAACGGGCCCATCACACACAGAATGCACACCAGGATGCGCAGGAAATGGCCGCGGGTCAGACGCAGGCTTTCCTTCATCGCCGCCAACGGGGCCAGGCCGCGCAGCACCAACAGATACTCGCCGAACGCCAGGGTCACCATCAGCCAGATGCCCGGCAGGAAATACAGCGACAGGCCGATCAGGATCAGCAAGGTGTTGAGGGCGGTGAGCAGGGCGAAGCGCGGCCACAGATAGGCCGACCTCGACAGCAACTCGCGGGTGCTCGGTGATTCGCCACGGCTGCGGGCATCGAGAAACAGGATCAGTGCGGCGGTGTACAGCGGATAGACCAGCAAGCCGACCATCACGCTGATGCCGGGGAAACTGTCCGGCTCGGTGGAGCGATCCACCACTTGTTGCAGCAGCGCCTCGAAAATCACCAGCGGCAGGCACAGGCGCACGATCTGGCCCAGATTGCGCTTGAAGAAATACAGAGAGTCACGCAGTACATCGAACGAATTCATCAGTCGGTATCGCAGGTTGAAAGCAGTGGCCCACTTTAACCGATGAAGCCCTTTGGGGCGCAAACGTAAACGTTCGGTAAAGGTCATTGAAACAACTTGTTTCAGCCTCCATTAAGGTCGAGCACCTTATCCTCTTTGGTAAAGGTCAACGATTTCTCCGGCAATCTACGAGGTCGCCATGAACAGCGAAGAACAAACCCTGATCGATGGACTGTTTTCCCGGTTGCAACAAGCCGAAACGGACTCAGCCCCGCGTGACGCCCAGGCTGAAGCGCGGATCAAGGAGCACCTGACTCGCCAACCGGCGGCAGGTTATTTCATGACCCAGGCGATTCTGGTTCAGGAAGCGGCCATCAAAAGCCTCGACGCGCAGAACAAGCAACTCGCTCAGCAAGTTCAGCAATTGCAGGCCGAGCTGCAATCGGCCAAGGCGCAGCCGTCGGCGCCTGCCAGCGGTGGATTCCTGTCGAGCATTTTCGGTGGCGGTTCCCGTGATCCGCAGCCTGCACCGACGCAAAGCGCGCCGTCCTCCAATGGTGGATGGCGTGAGCAGGGGCGGCCGTCGTTCAATTCGCAGCCGCCACAGCAACAGAACTTCGGTGCTGCACCGCTACAGCAGAATTACGCGCCGCAGCAGCAAGCCCCCGGGATTGGCAGTGGTTTCCTTGGCGGCGCACTGAAAACCGCCGCCGGTGTGGCCGGTGGCGTGATGCTGGCGCAAGGCATCAGCAGCCTGTTCCACAGCAATCAGCAACCGCAGGAAGTCGTCGAAGTCATCAAGGAAGAACCGGCTCAGGTCAATGATCAGAGCGACAGCGGCAACGGCTGGGGCAACGACGAGCGCGTGGCTGACAACAACGCCAACGATCAGGGAGGCTTCACCGACGCCGACTACAGCGATGACAGCTCTTCGTTCTTTGGCGGAGACGACGATTCCTTCGTCTGATTCAACGTTACAGGTGTAACACTGAACCCGTGGTGAGGGAGCTTGCTCCCGCTGGGCTGCGCAGCAGTCCTTCTTTGGGGCCGCTGCGCGACCCAGCGGGAGCAAGCGCCCTCGCCACAGGTTGCCATTCGTCCGAGGCTCCAAGAGGCTTCGGGCCGATTATTCGCGGAACAATCCTTCAGGCTGGCATACTGGGCCACTTTTCGGGCCTGGTGCCTGACCCAGCCTGCGCGCGACTGCGCCAAAGAGGATGCACGGTGAAAAAAATCGCAGTGTTCGCCGACGTTCAAAACCTCTATTACACCGTGCGTCAGGCCTATGGTTGCCACTTCAACTACGCCGCGCTGTGGGCTGATATCAGCAAACAGGGCGAGATCGTCGAGGCCTATGCCTACGCGATCGATCGCGGCGACAGCAAGCAGCAGCAATTCCAGCAGATCCTGCGCAACCTCGGCTTCATCGTGAAGCTCAAGCCCTACATCCAGCGCAGCGACGGCTCGGCCAAAGGCGACTGGGACGTGGGCATCACCCTCGACATCATGGACGCCGCCGATCATGTCGACGAAGTGGTGCTGGCTTCCGGCGACGGTGATTTCGACATGCTGCTGGAGCGCATCATCACCAAGCACGGGGTGCAAGCCGTGGCTTACGGCGTGCCGGGCCTGACCGCCAACTCGCTGATCCGCGCCGCCAGCCGCTACGTGCCGATCGAAGGCGCGTTGCTGCTCAAGAATTGATTTTTACGGAGTTGATACAGGTTTGGAACGCATAGCAGTCATCGACTTTGAAACCACCGGGATCTCCCCGAGCAGCAGCTGCCGGGCCACGGAAATTGCCGTGGTGATCCTTGAACAGGGGCGCATCGTCGAGCGTTACCAGAGCCTGATGAACGCCGGCGTGCGCGTCCCGGCCTTCATCGAACAACTGACCGGCATCAGCAACGCCATGCTGCGCACCGCGCCCTCGGCAGAGCAGGTGATGAACGAGGTCAACGAATTCGTCGGGATCACGCCGCTGCTGGCCCACAACGCCGCGTTCGACCAGAAGTTCTGGGACTTCGAACTCAGCCGCATCAAGCGCACCCGCTTGCAGAACTTCGCCTGCTCGCTGCTACTGGCCCGCCGCCTGATGCCCGCCGCACCCAACCACAAACTCGGCACCCTCACCACCTTCGCCAGCCTGCCCAACACCGGCAAGGCCCACCGGGCCATGGCCGATGCCGAAATGGCGGCCAACCTCACGGCGCACCTGGCGCAAGAGCTGCGGCACAAGCACGGGTTGCGCGAGTTGTCCCATGATTTGCTGGTCAGCTTGCAGAAAGTGCCGGCGGCGAAGATCAACGAACACCTCAAGCGCCATCGCGGGTTCTGAAGACACCGCAAATCCCCTGTGGGAGTGAGCCTGCTCGCGATAACGGAGTGTCAGTCGACATAACTGTTGAAGATGAACCGCTATCGCGATCAGGCTCGCTCCCACAGGTCGGTGTTCGATCTCAATCCTTGTGTTTAACCACGCCTCAAAATCGACGATTGCTCCTACCAAATATTAGGAATTTGTCCGTCTTGCCCCGTACCTGTCGCATCGATAACCTCTGGGACGTCGCTGCCAATTCAGCGACCGGGTCTGCAAGCCCGCCGATAATTTGTTAGGCGCCTACCGGCGCACCTATAATCGCGTCGCTTTACCTAGCGACCATCGATTTATGGTGGCTGTGTGCGGGAGACCTTCGGGTCTGCCGAGGTTGCCTAACGACTCGGTCTTGCAGACCCGCACACAGCTGCCACCCATCATCTGCAAGTGATGCTGGCATCCCCAACGTTCGTTAGGATATTCGCCATGATCAAAGTTACCCCCAATCCCCCTGAAGATTTAGATCAGTCCTTAATACTGCAAACAGCTGCATGCGCAGCTCACTTCACCCACAAAACATTCATCCGTCACCACATCCAGCTGCGCGCACTGTTGATGCACGCAGAGCCCTGGTTTTGCGCCCGCGATATCGGTCGATTGATGGGTGTGGACATAAATGGAAGGCAAGTGCTCAAGCTTGATGCGGATCAGAAGCAACTGATGTGTCTGTCCGGAGATGATGACCTCGAAGAGACCTTGATGCTGAGTGAATCGGGCGTATACGCGATGTTGGTGTACCACTACTGCCCGGAAAACCGCCATTTACGACGTTGGCTGACCCACGACGTGGTGCCGATGTTGCGGGAGGAAGTCGGGTCCATTTCGAATCAAGCGCCGCATATGCGGGCGATGGAATGGGCGGGCGGAACGCTGCGACTGCTGCATTGGCGCAAAGAACCTTGGGTGCGCCTGCGGGATATGCCGGGCTTGTTGCCTGCAAGTTACTGCGGCGTCTGACAGATCGCTTCGCTGGCAAGTCGAATCGTCGCACCGCCGCTCCCACAGGAATCAGGTGACATCCGTGGGGGGGGGGGGGGGTGGACAGGCTCACCGGGCCATGGCCGATGCTGAAATGGCGGCCAACCTGACGTCGCACTTGGCCTTAAGCGTCATCGCGGGTTCTAAGTACGCTGCAAATCCCCTGTGGGAGTGAGCCTGCTCGCGATAGCGATTTATCATTCAACGTTGATGTCGACTGATACTCCGCTATCGCGAGCAGGCTCGCTCCTACAGGGACTGCGCCGTTTTCAGACTTTGCTGTTCCCTTCCAGTTGCCCCAGCGGCACGCGCTTCTCTATCGCGCTCGACAGCACAATCGAGGTCTTGCTGAACCCGAACTTGGCGATCCGGTTGATCAGCTCTTCCAGCTCCGGCATCGAACCCACCGCAGCCTGCATGATCACGCACGGATCACCCGTGACCCGGTGGCATTCCGTCAGTTGTGGGATTTTGATCAGGTCGTCGTAGGCCTTCTGGTTGCCATGCTGGTTCAGGCGCAACTCGATCACGCACTGGATCGGCAGCCCAAGCTTGGCCATGTCGACTTTCGCCTGGTAACCGGTAATTACCCCGCTGGCTTCGAGTTTGGCCACGCGCTCGGCCACGGCCGGGGCGGACAGGTTGACCTTGCGCGCCAGGTCGGCGTAGGACGCACGGCCGTTTTCCAGCAGGGCGCTGAGCAGCATGCGGTCGTATTTATCCATCGTCGTGTACCTGAAAAATGACTGACTTTCGAAAACACGGCTTATAGCGTCAATCTCCGTGTTTTGAAAAGTGTACCGACGCTATAAACAGGTTTTGTAACTTATTTTAAGCCGCTGGCCTTTCTAGAATAGCCGTTCACATTGTCCTGTCATCGAGCTGCCCATGCCTGGCTTACGTCGTTTCCCCTTACCGTTGATCGCCGCCTTTTTCGCGTTGTACGTGATTTGGGGCTCGACTTACCTGGTGATCCGCATCGGCGTGGCGTACTGGCCGCCGTTGCTGCTCGCCGGCATCCGTTTCGTGATCGCCGGGAGTTTGATGTACGCCTTCCTGCGCTGGCGCGGGGCACCGGCCCCGACCTGGGCGCAGTGGAAAGCCGCCGGGATCATCGGGATTTTGCTGCTGACGTGCGGTAACGGCGCGGTCAGTGTGGCCGAACACACAGGTGTCGCTTCCGGTGTTGCGGCACTGGCGGTGGCGACGGTGCCGCTGTTTACCTTGCTCTGCGGCTATTTCTGGGGCGCGCGCAATACCCGTCTCGAATGGGCCGGCATTGTGCTCGGGCTGATCGGCATCGCCATGCTTAACCTCGGTTCAAACCTGCAATCGAGCCCGCTGGGTGCGGCGTTGCTGGTGTTCGCGGCCGCGTCCTGGGCGTTCGGCTCGGTCTGGAGCAAACAATTGCCATTGCCTCAGGGCGCCATGGCCAGTGCCGTGGAAATGCTGGTGGGCGGCGTGGCATTGCTGATCGGCAGCGCGCTGAGTGGCGAGCATCTGCAGGCGATGCCGCCGATCGAAGGCTGGGCAGCCCTGGCCTACCTGACCTTCTTCGGTTCGATCATCGCCTTCAACGCTTACATGTACCTGTTGAAAAACGTGCGTCCGGCGGCGGCGACCAGTTATGCCTACGTCAACCCTGCGGTCGCGGTGTTGCTGGGGATCGTATTTGCCGGCGAGACCATTGGCATCGAAGAAGCGCTGGCCATGTTGGTGATTATCAGTGCCGTGGTGTTGATCGGATTGCCGCAGTGGCGTCGGGCACCGGAACGACCTGCTGCTGTGGTGCAGACAGAATCGAGTGTGAATTAGGGTAAACTGCGCGGCATTGCATCTTTTTCGCACACTTGTTTTGAAAAACCCGCGCTGAATTTTCCTACGGTAATCCCATGACTTTCGCCACCCTTGGCCTGATCGAACCCTTGCTGCGCTCTCTCGAGACGCTCGGCTACCAGACCCCGACGCCGGTTCAGGCGCAAGCCATTCCGGCGGTGCTGGCCGGTCGCGACCTGATGGCCGCCGCCCAGACCGGCACTGGCAAGACCGCCGGCTTCGCGCTGCCGCTCCTGCAATTGTTGGCCATGGAAGGGCCGAAAGTGGCGTCTAACTCGGTGCGCGCACTGATCCTGGTGCCGACCCGCGAACTGGCCGAACAGGTTCACGAAGCCGTGCGTCAGTACGCCGAGAACCTGCCGTTGAGCACTTATGCCGTGTACGGCGGCGTCAGCATCAACCCGCAAATGATGAAGCTGCGCAAGGGTGTTGACGTGCTGGTGGCGACGCCGGGTCGTTTGCTCGATCTGTATCGCCAGAAGGCCCTCAAGTTCAATCAGCTGCAAACCCTGATTCTGGATGAAGCCGATCGCATGCTTGATCTGGGTTTCTCCGAGGAGCTGGGGAATATCTACCGCGTGCTGCCCAAGCAACGTCAGACGCTGCTGTTCTCCGCAACGTTCTCCGACGCGATCCGCTTGCTGGCTGGACAAATGCTCAACGATCCGCTGAGCATCGAAGTCAGCCCGCGCAACGTCGCTGCCAGCACCGTCAAGCAGTGGGTCGTGGTGGTGGACAAGAAGCGCAAGCCTGAACTGTTCGTTCACTTGATGCGCAAGGGCAAGTGGAAGCAGGTGCTGGTGTTCGCCAAGACCCGCAATGGTGTGGACGCGCTGGTGGAAAAACTCCAGGGCCTGGGCATCAATGCCGACGGCATCCACGGCGACAAACCGCAGGCAACCCGTCAGCGTGCGCTGGACCGGTTCAAGGCCAGTGAAGTGCAGATTCTTGTGGCCACCGACGTTGCGGCCCGTGGTCTGGATATCGAAGATTTGCCATTGGTGGTCAACTTCGACCTGCCGATCGTGGCGGAGGACTACATCCACCGGATCGGTCGTACCGGTCGCGCGGGTGCAAGCGGGCAGGCCATTTCGCTGGTGTGTGCCGATGAAGTGAATCTGCTGTCGGCCATCGAGACGTTGACCCGTCAGACATTGCCGCGGCAGATGGAACATGACTTCGAACCTGAGCACCGGGTGCCGGATACCGACGCCAGCGGTCAGGTCGTCAAGAAGCCGAAAAAACCGAAGAAGCCGAAGACCTCCGGTGGCGGTAAACGCAATCTGGGTAAGTGGGTCGAGAGTGGGGATGCTTCGGCGCCGGAGCCTTCGATCAAGCCTGTGCGCAAAGTGCCGGTGTTTAACACTGGGCCGCGTAAGAAGAAGCCTTAAAAAGCTTCGGCGTCTGTCAGGACGCCTTCGCGAGCAGGCTCGCTCCCACAGGGGATTTGTGAACGACACAGATCCAGTGTGGAAGTGAGCCTGCTCGCGATGGGCACGACTCGGTCTTCAAGCCTTGCGCTTCAACCACTCCACCATCCCCAACCCCGCCGCACGCCCACTGGCGAAACACGCGGTCAGCAGATAGCCACCGGTCGGTGCTTCCCAATCGAGCATTTCCCCCGCGCAGAACACCCCAGGCAATTGCTTGAGCATCAGCCGTTCATCCATCGACTCGAACATCACGCCTCCGGCGCTGCTGATGGCCTCGTCCAGTGGACGGGTTTTAACCAGCATCAGGGGCAACGCCTTGATCGCCCTGGCCAGCAACGCCGGATCAGCAAAGCTTTCGGCCGGTGTGAGTTCGCGTAGCAACGCCGCTTTCACCCCATCGATCCCGAGCTGGCTGTGCAGGTGTTTGGACATGGAGCGGGAGCCACGGGGTTTGCTCAGCGCCGCCTGAACTTTATCCACAGGCCGGCCCGGCAACAGGTCAAGATGAACGGTGGCGGAGCCGTGCTGATTGATGGCCTCGCGAATCGGTGCCGAGAGGGCGTAGATCAAGCTGCCTTCGATCCCGGTCGAGGTGATCACGCATTCGCCCAAGCGCGGCACGTCGTCATTGAGACCGATGGCGATGTTCTTCAGCGGAGCGCCAGCAAATTTGCTGACCATCAACTCGCTCCAGGCCTGCACCTCGAAGCCGCAATTGCTCGGTTGCAACGGCATCAGTCCTACGCCTCGCTGCTCCAATGGCAGCATCCACGCGCCGTCCGAACCAAGGCGTGACCAGCTGCCTCCGCCGAGGGCCAGCAAGGTGGCGTCGGGCTTGATGATGGTTTCGCCATCGGGGCTGTCGATGCGTAACCCACCGTGATCATCCCAGCCGAGCCAGCGGTGGCGGGTGTGGATAACGACGCCGGCCTCGCGCAGACGCTTGAGCCAGGCGCGCAACAGGGGGGCCGCTTTCATGTCGGTCGGAAACACCCGGCCGGAGCTGCCGACGAAGGTTTCGATGCCCAGGTCATGAATCCACTGGCACAACGCATCAGCGCCGAATGAGCGAAGCAGCGGGGCAATCTGCGGCGCGCGTTCGGCATAGCGCGAGAGAAACGCCGGGTAGGCTTCGGAATGGGTGATGTTCATGCCGCCGACACCGGCCAGCAGGAATTTTCGCCCCACCGACGGCATGCCGTCGTACAGGTCGACCTTGATCCCGGCCTGGCTCAGCACTTCGGCGGCCATCAGACCGGCGGGGCCGCCGCCGATGATGGCGACGTGAGAAGGGGAGGAGGTCGAGGGCTGGGTCATGGAGTGCGCTGCGGTTCGGCGGAATAAGCCGGGCATTCTATCAGCACAGATCCCTGTGGGAGTGAGCCTGCTCGCGATGGCGGTGGGTCAGTCAAAATCGATGTTGGATGTGATGGCCTCATCGCGAGCAGGCTCGCTCCCACATTGGTTCCGGGGTGTTCATAAAATAGTGATCAAAAAACAACCAGCGCTCTGCATGCTATATGAAGCATGGCCTGCAGACCCTTTCACTCAGGTTATCCACAGGCAGTTCCACAGGCATTGTGGGTAAAGACTCACACCTCAATGACACCCTGATGACTGCCAGACCCGTTGCGCGCTGTGATGCAGGATGCCGTGGCGGCGCGCCAGGGCCTGGCGGTCCTTGCTGTAGCCGCCGCCAATCACTCCTACCACCGGAATATCCCGACCCAGGCAGTGGCGCATCACGCTTTCATCGCGAGCGGCCACGCCTTCGTCGGTCAGCTTCAGGTAACCGAGGGCGTCGTCCTTGTGCACGTCGACGCCGGCGTCATACAACACCAGATCCGGTTGGTAGAGCGGTAGCAAATAATTCAGCGCGTCATCCACCACCTTCAGGTAATCGGCATCGCCCATGCCTTTTGGCAGCGGGATGTCCCAGTCGCTTTCAGCCTTGCGTGCAGGAAAATTCTTTTCGCAGTGCAGGGAAACAGTCACCGCCTCCGGGGTGTTGTGCAGAATCCGTGCAGTCCCGTCGCCCTGGTGCACGTCGCAATCGAAGATCAGCACCCGATTCACACGGCCGCTTTCCAGCAGGAAATGGCTGATCACCGCCAGGTCATTGAAGATGCAGAAACCCGCCGGATAGTCGTAATGCGCGTGATGGGTGCCTCCGGCCAAATGACAGGCCAGCCCATGTTCCAGCGCCTGTTCTGCCGCAAGCAACGATCCGCCGACCGCCCGCACGGTGCGTCGGGCCAGCGCTTCGCTCCAGGGCAGGCCGAGGCGCCGCTGGTCTTCGCGGGACAACTCGCCGCTCATGTAGCGTTCGATATAGGCAGCGTCATGGGCGAGGGCGAGAATCTCCGGGGGGCAGAGCTCCGGGCGCAGCAGGTCGGCGTCCCGGGTCAGGCCGCTGTCCACCAAGTGATCGCGCAGCAGGCGAAATTTGTCCATGGGGAAGCGGTGATCCGCCGGGAATTCGGGGCTGTAGTCTTCGTGGTAGATCAGCGGCAGCGGCATAACGAATTCAGGTAGGAATGAGTGAAGGATCCTACCAGCGTTGTAGACTTGCGGCATGGAAAGGGGAGGAAAGATGGAGCCGATACTGGAACTCGAGAGCGCACGACTGCTGTTGCGGCAGTGGCGCGATGAGGATTTGCCGGAGTTTGCGGCGATGTGCGCCGATCCACAGGTGATGCGATATTTTCCGGCGCCTTTAAGTCGTCTGGAAAGTGCGTCGCTGATCGGACGGATTCGCGGGCATTTTGCCGAACATGGCTTTGGTCTCTGGGCGCTGGAGCGCAAGGACACCGGGGCATTCATCGGTTTCACCGGCCTCGGTGTGGTTGGTTTCGATGCGCCGTTCACCCCGGCGACCGAAATCGGCTGGCGCCTGGCGCGCGAGCATTGGGGCTTGGGTTATGCCAGTGAGGCGGCGTGGACCGCTCTGCGCTGCGGCTTTGATCGGTTGGCGCTGCAAGAAGTCGTGTCGTTTACCGCCAAAGACAACCTGCCTTCGGAAAAAGTCATGCAGGCGATCGGCATGCACCATGATTCAGCCGATGACTTTGACCATCCCAAGCTCGCGGCTGATCATCCCCTGCGTCACCATGTGCTGTATCGCATCTCCCGTGAACAATGGCTGCAAACCTTGCATGGATAAGCAGTCACGGACGTTTACAATGGCTGCCATGGGCCCTGGCCATAAACTGAATCGACCGCCGCAGCCAAGACTGCGCGGCAAGCTTTGTGTGAGGAGAGTCTGAATGAGCCAAGTGTTGGATGATCTGGTCGATTTGCTGACCCTGGAACCGATCGAAGAAAACCTGTTTCGTGGCCGCAGTCAGGACCTGGGTTTTCGTCAGTTGTTCGGCGGTCAGGTGATCGGTCAGTCGTTGTCGGCGGCCAGTCAGACAGTCGAAGAAGCGCGCCATGTGCATTCGATGCACGGTTATTTCCTGCGCCCGGGCGATTCCGCGTTGCCTGTGGTGTATCAGGTTGACCGGGTGCGTGATGGCGGCAGTTTCAGCACGCGTCGGGTGACGGCGATCCAGAAAGGCAACCCGATCTTTACCTGCAGCGCCTCGTTCCAGTACGACGAAAAAGGCTTCGAGCATCAGGCCGAGATGCCGACCGTGGTCGGCCCGGAAAACCTGCCCTCGGAACTGGAACTCACCCAGCAGCGTGCGCACCTGATCCCTGAGCACATGCGCGAGAAATTTCTGTGCCCCAAGCCGATCGAATTCCGACCGATCACCGAGAAAGATCCCTACAACCCGCAACCGTCAGATCCGGTCAAGTACGTCTGGTTTCGCGCCGACGGTGCTTTGGCCGACTCTCCGGCGTTGCACAAATACCTGCTGGCCTATGCCTCGGACTTCGGTCTGCTGACCACCTCGATGCAGCCCCATGGCAAATCGGTCTGGCAGAAAGACATGCAAGTGGCCAGCCTCGATCACGCGCTGTGGTTCCATGCGGACCTGCGCGCCGATGACTGGTTGCTGTACGCGATGGACAGCCCCTGGGCCGGCAATTCCCGTGGTTTCACCCGCGGCAGCGTGTTCAATCGTGCCGGGCAACTGGTGGCTTCGGTGACTCAGGAAGGCTTGATCCGTCATCGCAAGGATTGGGCATGAGCCTGGCCGAGGTGCGGCACTGGGTGTTCGACATGGACGGCACCCTGACGGTGGCCGTGCATGACTTCGCGGCGATCCGCGTGGCGTTGGCGATTCCCGCCGAAGACGACATCCTGACCCACCTCGCGGCGCTGCCGGCCGATGAAGCGGCCGCCAAGCATGCTTGGCTGCTGGAGCACGAACGGGACTTGGCGCTGGGTTCGAAACCGGCGCCGGGTGCGGTGGAGCTGGTGCGGGAGTTGGCCGGGCGCGGTTATCGTCTTGGCATTCTCACGCGCAATGCCCGGGAGCTGGCGCACGTAACCCTGGAAGCGATCGGCCTGGCTGACTGTTTTGCCGTGGAGGATGTGCTGGGGCGTGATGAAGCACCACCTAAACCGCATCCCGGTGGTTTATTGAAACTGGCCGAGGCCTGGCACGTGCCGGCGAGCGAGATGGTGATGGTCGGTGATTACCGCTTTGATCTGGATTGCGGCCGAGCGGCGGGGGCGCGGACGGTGTTGGTGAATCTGCCGGATAACCCTTGGCCGGAGCTGACGGATTGGCATGCGGCGGATTGTGCGGTGTTGCGGGAGATGCTTTCGGCTTGAGGGCTCCTTCGCTGGCAAGCCTCGCTCCTACAGTGGGGCGCGCTGCCCTTGGAGGAGCGAGGCTTGCCCGCGAAGACGTCTGATCAGGCCATACAAACTCACTGACCAAACAATACCTTCTGCCCCTCCGGTGACGTAAGCATCCCATCCCCGTTATGCCCGACCCCTGGCACTTCAACCAGCCGCTGATTCACCCCTTTCGGATTACGACGCAGCAGGTAATTGAAAAAATTCTTCCCGCGAACCAGACGATAAGCACCTTGGGCTTCGGCCTCGCAACCTTTGTCCAGCGCCGGATGCTGCGGGTCGGTGTCTTGCTGCCCGAGCAGATAAGTCACGTCCCGTTTGACGTAATTTCCTTCAATCTGTGGTGCCGTTTGCCCACTGGCATATACCGGTAAATCCGTCAGCCCGTATTTCCAGCGATTGAAACCGGGGCACGCCGCATGGTTGAACGCCACTGGCCGCTGCTCATTGAAATACGCATAGGACGAAGGGTTGGCGACCACGTAGCGAAGCTTCACGCCGGCGGCCGTCAAGGCCGGTTGCTCGCGGGCTAGCAACGCATACCGCTGCACCACCTGAGCGCCACCGGAGTGGCCGGCGAGGATGATTTGCTTCACGTCCGGAAACTGTCGATGGTCGCCGACTCGCTCGATGATTTGATCGAGGGCTGCAAAGGAACTCAGCGCAAAAGGAGCGGTGGATAAACCTCCTGCCATCCAGTCATTGCCCTGCCAGCGCAACACCGTGTCTGCCACAGGATGAAGTGCGATGTCGGTTTCGTTGAGGAATTGCGGCGCGATCACCAGGGTGCTTGCACTTTGCCCGGCCAGTTCCGCTGCGCGCTCGGCGCTTTGGCGATAGGTTTCAGCGTTGCGCAGACGACCATGGATGATGATCAGCACGCGTTCGATTTTCGCGGGCGCCGGGCCGAGGCTCACCGCCATCTCACCTTCTTTCAACAACAACCGCCCGGGGCTGAGCTCTTTGACGCCATGCTCCGCAGCCTGGGTGCTCGCGCAGGTGAACAACAACATCAACAACCACTTATTCATTTAAAGGTTTTTCGCCGCAAAGGTATCGCACTGGCCCACCTGGCCTTGCGCAAATCCGGTTTTGAACCAGCGCACCCTTTGCGCTGATGTGCCATGGGTAAACGAGTCCGGTACCACCCGACCCTGCCCCTGTTGTTGCAAACGGTCATCGCCGATGGCGTTGGCCGCGTTCAAGGCTTCTTCGATGTCACCCGGTTCCAGCCAGTTCAGACGCTGCTGCGCATTGTTGGCCCAGACACCGGCCAGGCAATCGGCCTGCAACTCCTGACGCACCAACAAGCCGCCATCACCTTCCATCTGCCGGCCTTGCTGGCGAGCTGTCTGAATTTTCGCGGAAACGCCGAGCAATGTCTGAACGTGGTGTCCGACTTCATGAGCGATCACGTAGGCCTGGGCGAAGTCACCGGCCGCGGAAAAGCGTTGCGACATTTCCTGGAAAAAAGCCATGTCCAGGTAGACCTTCTGGTCGGCCGGGCAATAGAACGGTCCGGTCGCCGATGTCGCCAGACCACAGGCCGAATTAACCCGGTTGCTGAACAGCACCAGCGTCGGGTTTTTATACTGCCGACCGGCCTGCTGGAAAATCTGGCCCCAGGTGTCTTCGGTATCGCCGAGGATCGAGCGCACGAATTCGGCGCCTTCATCATTGGCCGGCGGCGCCTTGCGGCTCTGGTTGGTGGCCGGTGCCGATTGCTCGGTCATTTGTCCGGTCAGTTGCCCGAGGATTTGCATCGGGTCCTGGCCGGTGAGCCAGCCGATCCCCACAATCAGGATGATCGCGGTCAGGCTCAGGCCTTTGCCGCCACCAAAACGCATCCCACCGCCACCGCTGCCGGCATCATCACCACGGGCGTCGACCACGTTGTCGCTGCGTCGGCCTTTTTTCCATAGCATGTGGGAATCCTCTGATTGTCCGTGGTGATGAGTGTTGCTGGTGTGGGGGGGCGGCGCCAGTCCGGCTGTCCGGCATTTCGTTCACTGGCCGGAAGAATCGCTGACTGTAGGAACATGGATCACCCATTGAATTCCGTCAGGGCGCGGATTTTTATCGAACGGGCGACCCGCGGGTCTGTCGAGCATCGGGTTCCAGATTTCGCATTACAGGGTTCATCTTCTAGAATCAGGCAAATTGTAGGTGGAACCTCCCATGGCCGGCAGTCAGATCGAACGTGTCTTCAATGTGCTCGAAAGCCTCACCAGTGACCCTCGCGGTCTGCCGATGCAGATGCTCGCGGAGCAACTGGACATCCCGAAAAGCGCAACTCACCGCCTGCTCGCGGAACTGATCAGGTTGGGTTATGTGCGGCAGAATCCGGAGAACCTGCGGTATCACTTGTCCACCAAACTGGTGGCGATGGGGTTTCGTTATTTGTCGGGCAGCGGCGCCGATATCGTTCAGCCAGTGCTGGATCGCCTGGCCCAGGACACCGGGGAGTTGGTGCGTCTGGGGGTGATTGAAGGTGAGCGGCAGATCTGGATTGCCAAGTCCCAGGGGGCCCGTTCCGGCCTGCGCTACGACCCGGAAATGGGCCGCGATGCGCCGTTGTTTTATACCGCGTCGGGCCATGCGTGGCTGGCGTGCATGAGCGATGCCGAAGCGTTGTCGCTGGTTGAGCGCCAGGGCGGCGAGCAGCCAAAAGACCTCGGGCCGAATGCTCCGCGTTCCAACATTGAACTGCTCGAACGTCTGCGTCTGGCGCGGGAACAGGGCTATGCCTGGGTCGAGGAAAGCTCGGCGGTGGGCACCTCGGCGATCGCGGCGGTGGTGCGGCATCCGAGCGAGGGTCGTGTGATCGGTGTGCTGAGCATCGCCGGACCGAGTGCGCGGATGCCGGGTGCGCGGTTGCATGAATTGGCGCCGCTGTTGTTGAGGTATACCGAGGAATTGGCGGCGGCGAGTCTGGCGTCGGAGTTGTTCAGCTAATTTATGGGGAGCGAGCTTGCTCGCGAAAGTGAACTTTCAAATAGCTCAAATGTTGAATGTCAGTCCGCCATCGCGAGCAGGCTCACTCCCACGGTTGATTTTTATTGATCGTGAAACTGTGCGGTATTCGAACACTTTCGGCTGAAGCTTGTGTTGGAATCTGGAACCAGGTTCTAAATTATTGGAACTCGCCGCCCGAGACACGTTTCACTTCTCAAGGGAAACCCATGACCGCCAGCACTCCGCTCTCCGGCGTTAACCAGCCCTTCAAAGGGATTTTGCTGATTGTCGTCGCCACTTTCCTGTTTTCCAGCCATGACGCTTTTTCGAAATACCTCTCGGGCTTCTATCCGATCGTGATGGTGGTCTGGGCTCGTTATGTGGTGCACACCTTGTTGATGGCCGGGATTTTTCTGCCACAGTCCGGGTTGCGCGTCCTACGGACCAAACGACCGATGCTGCAGTTGGTGAGGGCGTTGTGCCTGTTGGGCACCAGTTTGTTTTTTACCACCGGCCTGCAGTACATCCCGTTGGCTGAAGCGACGGCGGTCAACTTTCTTGCGCCGGTTCTGGTGACTGCGCTCTCGGTGCCGCTGTTGGGGGAGCGCGTGACACGTGGCCAATGGATCGCGGTGATTTGCGGGTTTGTCGGCGTATTGATCATCGTCCACCCCGGTGGCGATCTGTTCACGCCGGCGGTGTTGCTGCCGCTCTGTTCGGCGCTGTTTTTCTGCTTTTATCAGTTGCTCACTCGCAAGCTCAGCAACATCGACAGCCCGACCACCAGCAACTTCTTCGCCGGCTTGTGCAACACCCTGGTGATGAGCGCGCTGGTGCCGTTCTTCTGGCAAGTGCCGACACTGGGGCATGGTTTCATGATGGTGGCGCTGGGGACCTGCGGGATGACCGCGCATTTGTTTCTGACTCAGGCCTTCCGCCACGCCGCGCCCGCGTTGTTGGCGCCGTTCGGTTACTGCCAGATCGTCTTTGCCGGTTTGCTGGGCTGGCTGCTGTTCTCCCACACACCGACCCTGACCACAGTGATCGGGATCGCGGTGATTTGCTGCAGCGGGTTGGCGGCGGCGTGGCAACAGAGTCGTCGGTAGGAAAATCAAACAGGCAGGCCTGGAACCAGGCCTGCCAAGGGAGGGGACTTTACTCGGTGACAGTAGGAATCTTGCGCGGTGCCATGAAGTACATCCAGGTCAGGGCAATGAAGTACATCGCCGGAATCAGGGTGAACAGCACGGTGTAGTTGTTGTTGGTGACCGTCAGGATGTGGCCGACCAACTGAGTCATGAACATACCGCCGATGGCTGCGCACATGCCGCCGAAGCCAAATACCGTACTCATCATGTGTTTAGGCGTGTAGTCCATCACCAGGCTCCAGATGTTGGCGGTCCAGGCCTGGTGCGCACCGATGGCCAGAGAGATGGCGAACACCGCGACCCACAGACTGCTCGAACCCGCCGCCATGATTACGCCGACGATGCAGCAGGCGAACAGGAACATGGACAACAGGCGCGCCTTGATCGGATTCATGCCGCGGCCGATCAGGAGCGAGGACAGGATCCCGCCGCCGACGCTGCCGAAGTCTGCAGTCAGGTAGATGATGATCAGCGGGATACCCATCTGGGTCACGTTGATCCCCAGGTTGTATTGCTGATTGAGAAACGGCGGCAGCCAGTACAGGTAGAACCAGAACACCGGTGCGGTGATGGAGTAGGCGAGGGCGAAGGCCCAGGTGCCACGCATGCGCAGGATTTTCGAGAACGGTACACGGGTCTGCTCCGGCTCGACTTCCTTCTGGATGTAGTCCAGTTCCGATTGTTTGACGCTCGGATGGTCTTCCGGGTTGAAGTACTTCAAACCCCAGAACAGCAACCAGATCCCGCCCAGTGACGCCATGCACAGGAACGCGGCTTGCCAGCCCCACACGTGCAGGATCAGCGGCAGCAGCATCGGCGTGAACATTGCGCCGACGTTGGTGCCGGCGTTGAAGATGCCGGTGGCCACGGCGCGCTCGCCGGCCGGGAACCACAAGCGCGTGGTTTTCACGCAAGCCGGGTAGTTGGCGGCTTCGGTCAATCCGAGGATGAACCGGCAGACCATGAAGCCGACCGCCGACGTGGCCAGGCCGTGGGCGCCGGTCGCCAGGCTCCAGAGCAACACTGCGCAGAAGAACACGCGCTTCACGCCGACCCGATCGATCAACCGGCCTTGCAGCACGAAACCGATGGCGTAGCCGACCTGGAACCAGAAGTTGATGTTGGCGTAGTCCATCGCCGTCCAGCTCATTTCCTTGGCGAGGATAGGCTGCATGACGCCCAGTGCAGCGCGGTCGATGTAGTTTAGCGTGGTGGCAAAAAACACCAGTGCCAGCATGCCCCAACGGGTCTTGCCGACCGCCATGGCGCCGCGAATCTTGTCGCCGATACCGCCGCTGGCAGGAGTCATGGAGGAACGCTCCACGGGAGAGCTTTGAGAAGGAGTCATGTAGGCCACCGATTATTTTTATGTGGTGTTCTGAGTCTTTGGTCATCGAGACCGATGTGTGTGACCGGGCTCAATGTGTCGTCGATGTTGGGCAGTGGACGAAAAATCGTCAATTCGCCAAGGGCCATTGTGTTCGATAATCGCACGCAAAACTAACTGGGTAGTACACTTTAAATTGCTGTGTTCGACCGCCAAGCCAATAATTCCCCCAAGAGAAACGCGATCCCTGTAGGAGCCAGGCTTGCCGGCGATGGCGTCCTCAAGATCGCCTTCGCGAGCAAGCTTCGCTCCTGCAAAAAGGGTGCGACGCCTTTAATAAGATTGTCTCCACCACCGGGAGCCGAAATATGCAGCGTTCCATTGCCACCGTTTCCTTGAGCGGTACCCTGCCGGAAAAACTCGAAGCCATTGCCGCCGCCGGGTTCGACGGTGTGGAGATCTTCGAAAACGACCTTCTCTATTACGACGGCAGCCCGCGGGAAATCAAGCAGATGTGCGCCGATCTCGGGATCGCGATCACACTGTTTCAACCCTTTCGGGACTTTGAAGGCTGCCGCCGCGACCGTTTGCATCGCAATCTGGAACGGGCCGAGCGCAAGTTCGACCTGATGCAGGAACTGGGCACCGACCTGGTGCTGGTGTGCAGCAACGCGTCCGCCGATTCCATCGGTGATGAAAATATCCTCATCGACGACTTGCGCCTGCTGGCCGAACGCGCCGGCGCACGCGGGTTGCGGATCGGCTACGAAGCGCTGGCCTGGGGCCGGCATGTGAACACCTGGCAACAGGTGTGGAACATCGTCCGTCAGGCCGATCACCCAAGCCTCGGTGTGCTGCTGGACAGCTTTCACACGCTGTCGCTCAAGGGTGATCCGAGTTCGATCGCCGAGATCCCTGGCGATAAAATTTTCTTCGTACAAATGGCCGACGCACCGATTCTGGCGATGGACGTGCTCGAGTGGAGCCGGCATTTTCGCTGCTTCCCGGGTCAGGGCGAATTCGATTTGCCGGGCTTCCTGGCTCCGATCATCAAGAGTGGGTACACCGGGCCGCTGTCGCTGGAAATCTTCAACGACGGTTTTCGCGCCGCACCGCCTCGGGCCAATGCCGCCGACGGTTTGCGTTCGTTGCTGTATCTGGAGGAGAAAACCCGTCAGCGTCTGGCACAGGAAACGACACCGGCGGTCAGCCTCGACATTCTGTTCGAGACGCCCAAGGCCAGCGAATACAACGGCATCGAGTTTCTCGAATTCGCTGTGGACGAAAGCCTTGGCGCCAAGCTTTCCCATTGGCTGGAGCGACTGGGTTTCGTCAAGGCCGGGCAGCATCGCTCCAAGAGCGTGAGCCTGCTGCGTCAAGGTGACATCAACCTGATCCTCAATTCCGAGCCTTACTCGTTTGCCCACAGTTTTTTCGAAGCGCACGGTCCGTCGTTGTGCGCCACCGCCGTGCGGGTCAAGGACAGCGCCAGTGCGCTCGCTCGGGCCGTGGCTTACAAGGGGCAACCGTATCGCGGACTGGTCGGTCCCAATGAACTTGAGCTCGCTGCCGTGCGCGCACCGGATGGCAGCCTGATTTATCTGGTGGATCAGGACGCCGATGTCTACGGCACTGATTTCCATCTGCAACCGGCTGCCGTGGCCGGTGGTGGCCTCAAACGCATCGACCACATGGCGATGGCATTGCCGGCCGACAGTCTCGACAGTTGGGTGCTGTTCTATAAGAGCCTGCTGGATTTCGAAGCCGATGACGAAGTGGTGCTGCCCGATCCTTACGGTTTGGTGAAAAGTCGAGCGTTGCGCAGTCGTGACAGTTCGATTCGCCTGCCGCTGAACATTTCCGAAAACCGCAACACCGCGATCTCACACGCGCTGTCGAGTTATCGCGGCTCCGGCGTGCATCACATCGCGTTTGATTGCGATGACATCTTTGCCGAAGTCAGTCGTGCCAAAGAGGCGGGCGTGCCGCTGCTGGATATTCCGCTCAACTATTACGATGACCTCGCTGCACGGTTCGATTTCGACGACGAATTCCTCAGTGAACTGGCGTATTTCAACGTTCTTTATGACCGCGATGCCCAGGGCGGCGAGCTGTTCCATGTGTACACGGAGCCGTTCGAAGGGCGGTTCTTCTTTGAAATCATCCAGCGCAAAAATGGCTACGCCGGTTATGGTGCGGCCAATGTGGCGGTGCGCCTGGCGGCCATGGCCAAATCCCGAAGTGGTGCTGTACGTCTGGCAAAGTTGTAGGAAAATCGTAAACACGGCGACAAACCGCTGCCGCGCGGCTTCCTTCACTGGGCGGTGCGGCCCATAATCGCCAGCCTGTGCAGTGATGGCCGTGAGCCCGCAATGACGATAACTTCAGAACTCTCCGCAGTGCCCGCCGAACCGATTGCCGGGCCGCGCAAGAGTCGCAAGAACAACCCGGAAAAGACCCGCGAGAACATCCTTCAAGAGGCGATTGTCGAATTCGTCCAGCAAGGGCTTTCCGGTGCTCGCGTCGATGCCATCGCCGAGCGCATCCACACCTCCAAACGCATGATTTATTACTACTTCGGCAGTAAGGAACAGCTGTACGTCGAGGTGCTGGAGAAACTCTACGGCGACATCCGCAACACGGAAAACCATCTGCACCTGGCCGAACTGGCGCCGGTGGAGGCGATTCGGCGACTGGTGGAATTCACCTTCGACCACCATGATCGCAACGTCGATTTCGTGCGCATCGTCAGCATCGAGAACATTCACAACGCGGAATACGTGAAGCGTTCCGATGCGATCAAGGCGATGAACAACACCATCCTCGATTCCCTGGGCGTGATTTTGCGTCGCGGGGCTGAAGAGGGCGTGTTCCGTTCAGGGCTTGAGCCGCTGGATGTGCATCTGCTGATCAGCTCGTTTTGCTTTTATCGCGTGTCCAACCGCCATACCTTCGGTGAGATTTTTCAGATCGACTTGCCGGACGAAAGCATCAAGCAGCGTCATCGGGAAATGATTTGCGAGTCGGTTTTGCGATACCTGCAGGCCTGACCTGTGGCGAGGGGGCGTCGGAACGCCGCATCGCCCCGTTGGGCTGCGATGCAGCCCTCATACTTTCAACCTTAGCCATTCATGCTCTGAAAATGCGCCAACATCCGCTGCGCATCCGGCACCACGCCACTGAACAACTCAAACGCCTTCACCGCCTGAAACACCGCCATGTTGCCGCCATCCAGCGTTCGGCAACCCAAGGCGCGGGCATTGCGTAGCAACTCGGTTTCCAGCGGAAAATAAACAATCTCCGCCACCCACAACTCAGCCCGAAGCAACTCCACCGGAACCGGCATGCCCGGTAGTTTCTTCATGCCCATGGGCGTGGTGTTCACTAACCCATCCGCCTGGCCCAGCGTGCTCGGCAAATCATGCCCCGCCACGGCCCGGCCAGCGCCGAAGTGTTGATTGAGATTGTTCGCCAAGGACTGCGCACGGCTGATCTCCACATCGAAAATACTCAGTAGCTGTACGCCTTCGCTCAACAGCGCGTGGGCCACTGCCGCCCCGGCCCCGCCAGCGCCCATCTGGACCACACGCTCGCGGGCAACGTCCTTCAAGCCCCGGCGAAAACCCTCGGCAAAACCGAGGCAATCGGTGTTGTGGCCGATGCGCTTGCCGTCCTTCAGCACGACCGTGTTCACCGCCCCGATGCCGCGAGCTTCCGGCGACAATTCGTCGAGCAACGGGATGATCGCCTGCTTGCACGGGAAGGTGATATTCAGGCCGGTGAAGTTCATGCGTTCGGCGGCCATCAACAGATCGGGCAGGGCGCTGCTGTCGAGTTTCAACTGATCGAGGTCGATCAAGCGATACAGATAACGCAAACCCTGGGCATCACCTTCATGCTCGTGCAGTGCCGGAGTACGGGAAGCCTGGATGCCGGCGCCGATCAGCCCGGCCAGTACCGCGTTGTTCTGAGTCACGGTGCTTACCCCTTCAAACGTTGACTGAAGTAATCCAGCGCCAGGCGATAACCATGGCTGCCGAAACCGGCCATCACCGCTGTGGCAATGGCGGAAACGAAGGAGTGATGCCGGAAGGGTTCGCGGGCGTGAACGTTGGACAGGTGAACTTCGACCACCGGCAATTCGCTGGCGACCAAGGCATCGCGGATCGCGACTGACGTGTGCGTCCAGGCCGCCGGGTTGATGACAATCCCGGCGCAACGGCCACGGGCCGCGTGAATCCAGTCGAGCAATTCGCCTTCATGGTTGGTTTGGCGAAACTCCACTGCCAAGCCGAATTCTTCGGCGGCGCGTCCGCACAGGGCAGAGATATCGGCCAGGGTTTCGTGACCATAAGTCGCCGGTTCGCGGGTGCCAAGCAGGTTCAGATTCGGGCCGTTGAGCACCAGAACGATAGGGGACATCGAAGTCTCTCCACATATTATTTTTGGAATGGGCTGAGGTGATCAGCCTGTGGAGATAAATTGTACTAGCTGGTTAGTTCGGTCAATTGAAGAGCGGTTTCAGTGAGGTTTTGTGTGCGGTGATCGGACAGTCGCACGACTTATCGCGGCAGATGCTCGACCAGGAAATCGATAAATGCCCGCAGTCTAAGCGGCATATGACGGGTCTGTGGATAGAGCAGGGTGAAGGGGCGCGAGCGTCCGCCATACGGCTTGAGCACTTCCACCAATGAGCCATCGGCCAGTTCGTTTTCAACGATGAAGCGGTAGGTTTGAAAAAGCCCCGCCCCGTGTTTGGCCAGGGTCACGCCGCCGAGTACGTCGTCAGAACAACTGAGGCTGCCCTCGGCAAGAATCTCCCGCGGGACGCCGTCGTCGTTGAACAGCCAGGCAATGCGCCGACCGCTGCTGGGCAATTCGTATTGAATGCATTCGTGCTGCGCAAGGTCGTCCAGGCTTTGCGGGGTGCCCGCGCGCTTCAGGTAATCGGGGCTGGCAATCATCACCAGGGCGGCGTCCTCAAGGTGCCGGGCGATGAGCCCGGAATCCGGAATCGCCCGCACGCGGATCGCCATGTCATAGCCTTCGCCAACGAAATCGATGTTGCGATTGCTGATGTGCGATTCGACTTTCACGTCTGGAAAACGCGCCCGAAATGCCGGCAACAACGGCAAGATCCGATGGTGCGCATACGTCGTGGGAATACTGATGCGCAGTGTCCCGGACGGTTGCTGTTGCTGGCCCATGACCTCGCGCTGAGCCTCCACCAACTGCGCCAGGGCCTGACGACATTCTTCGTAATAGCGCCGACCACTGTCGGTCAGCTTGACGCTGCGGGTGGTGCGCGCAAACAGCCGCACGCCCAGACGTTCTTCCATGCGCGACACCGATCGACTCACGGCGGCCGGTGTGACACCCGCCACCAACGCGGCCGCCGTAAAGCTGCCGGCCTCGGCGGCGAGGCAAAACAGTTCGATGCTGCCCAGCTGAAGATCGTCGAATACTCGCTGCATGATGGATGACACCGGGGGTCAATGAGGGACTGGATTTCGCCACTGTAGATGAAATCGGCCCGGCGGTGCTTTACTTGACCGGCGTCTTCTTTGATAACCGGCCAGGAGCAGCATCATGCCTTTCGTCAGCGTGCGTATTACCCGTGACGGCGTCACCCGGGAGCAGAAAGCCCAAGTCATCGCCGAGATTACCGACACCTTGGAGCGAGTCCTCGGCAAGGATCCGAAATTGACCCACATCGTGATCGAAGAAGTCGACACCGATAACTGGGGTTATGCCGGCATGACCACCACCGAGTATCGAAAAAACCTGCCGGGATGAGGGTGTTACACGCCCGCAGAGCCGTCCTCGTGACGGCTTTTTTGTGGGCGCGGCGAAAGGATTGCTTACTATTTTGCGCCGTTATCCACCGGTCCAAGGCGAGGCTTGGCGCTAGTCTCAGAGGCGTAAAGGCGATTTGGCGTCGCGCCAATTGTCGGTTTTCCAGGGAATGTCGGGTCTTCGGATTCCTTAACCTAACGGATGGGTTGGTATGCGGTTATTCAGCTACAAAGGGTTTTCAATGGTGATCATGTTGCGTGATGAGCACTGTCCACCTCACGCACATGTGGACGCCGGAAGCTGGAGCGCACGCTTCAAATTCTGCTTTTGGCACAACAGCGTCGAGCTGTGGGATGTGGTTCCTCATTCAAATCGGCCGCCAGTGGCCGTGCTGGAAGGATTGCGTCACGCACTCGGCCAACCCGCCCACTTGCGCCGCGCCCGTGCCATCTGGTGGGGCGAGTTGCACACGGTCTGTCTTGATCATCAGATTTGGGACTGGCAGGCCAGCGAAGTCGTGGTGATAAAAAGGATTGCGAGTACGGCCTGGATGATTGGCTCGGCTTGCTATGAACCCGAGACGAACAAGACCCTGTTGGCGCTGATCGGCGCTCCTGAGGGTGTGGAGATCCAACTATGAAAACGATACAGGCAGGCATGCTGGTCGATCGGCCTGTCACCGAGGTCGTGCTGGATGAAGCCATCCAGCGCGGGCAAGTGCGCCAGAAGAGCGGATTGCAGGCGACTTCGGTGAGGTTTGTGGAGCCTTGTCTGGCGGTCAGTTTCATTGATGGCAGTGGCGTGCTGCTGCCCGTGCAGCACTATCCGGAATTTGATGATTTTGACGTCGAGGATTTCGCAGACCTCAAAGTCGGCTTTTCCGGAACCGCCCTGTGCCATGAAGGCAAGGATCTGCACGTGTCCATCGCTGGGATGATTTCGGCGAGCAAGCCGTTGATGGACATGGCTGCCTCGGTCATCGCCTCGCGCAATGGTCGCCAAAGCAGCGCCGCCAAAGCCGAGGCCGCGCGGGCCAATGGCCGAAAAGGCGGGCGTCCGCGCAAGACAGATGTCACCGATTGAGCACCCACAAAAAAGCCGTCGTGATGACGGCTGATTTGTCTAAGCGACTGACTTTCAACGACGGGTCAGCAACACCCCGGATTCCATGTGATGTGTCCACGGAAACTGGTCGAACATCGCGCACTGGGTGATGCGATGGGTGTCGTGCAACTGGGCGATGTTGGCGGCCAGGGTTTCCGGGTTGCAGGAGATATAGAGGATGTTGTCGAAGCGCCGGGTCAGTTCGCAGGTGTCCGGGTCCATGCCGGCGCGAGGCGGGTCGACGAAGACGCTACCGAATTCGTAGCTCTTCAGATCGATCCCCTGCAGGCGACGGAACGGGCGAACTTCATTCAGGGCTTCGGTCAGCTCTTCTGCGGACAACCGCACCAGGGTGACGTTATCCACAGCGTTTTCGCTGAGGTTGCTCAGTGCGGCGTTGACCGAAGTCTTGCTGATTTCCGTGGCCAGCACTTTGCGCACACGGGTCGCCAGCGGCAGGGTGAAGTTGCCGTTGCCGCAATACAGCTCCAGCAAATCGTCCGGGCGATCGCCGAGGGCGTCGTAAGCCCAGTTGAGCATCTTCTGGTTCACGGTGCCGTTGGGCTGGGTGAATGCACCTTCGGGCTGGCGGTAGCTGAACGTGCGGCCACCGACGTCGAGTTTCTCGACCACGTAATCATGGCCAATCACTTCGCGTTTGCCTTTCGAACGACCGATAACGCTGACGTTCAGGTCGGTGGCCAGTTTCGATGCCGCCGCGTGCCAGTGTTCATCCAGTGGACGGTGATAGCACAAGGTGATCATCGCATCGCCGGCCAGGGTGGTCAGAAACTCCACCTGAAACAGCTTGTGGCTCAGCGCCGCACTTGCCTTCCAGGCCGCCTTGAGCTGCGGCATCAGTTCATTGATGCGCAGGCTGGCGATCGGGAACGCTTCGATCAGGATCGGCGTGCGTTTGTCTTCCTGGGAAAACATCGCGTAATGCCGATCGCCGCCTTCGCGCCACAGGCGGAATTCGGCGCGCAGGCGGAAATTTTTCAACGGCGAGTCAAACACCGCAGGTTCCGGTGCATCGAACGGGGCCAGCAGATCGCGCAGGCGCGTGACCTTTTCTTCGAGCTGAACGGCGTAGGCCTGGGAATCAAAAGTCATGCGTTGAACCAACCCAACTTGATCACAAACAGAATCGAAAGAATCACCAGCGCCGGGTTCAGCTCACGGCCGCGGCCGGACAGCAACTTGATCGCGGTCCAAGAGATGAAACCGAAGGCGATGCCGTTGGCGATGGAATACGTGAACGGCATGGCCAGCGTAGTGACCACGACCGGTGCGGCGACGGTGATGTCATCCCAGTCTATTTCGGCCAGGCCGGATGTCATCAACACCGCGACGAACAGCAGCGCCGGTGCGGTGGCGAACGCCGGAACGCTGGCGGCCAACGGCGAGAAGAACAGCGCAAGCAGGAACAGGATCGCCACCACGACGGCCGTGAGGCCGGTACGGCCACCGGCACTCACGCCAGCGGCGGATTCGATGTAGCTGGTGGTGGTCGAGGTGCCCAGCAGCGAACCGGCCATGGCCGCGGTGCTGTCGGCGATCAGGGCGCGGCCCATTTTCGGCATATGGCCGTCCTTGCCCATCAGGCCGGCGCGCTTGGCGACGCCGATCAGGGTGCCAGAGTTATCGAACAGGTCGACGAACAGGAAAGCGAAAATCACGCTGACCAGACCGATGTCGAGCGCACCTTTGATGTCCAGTTGCAGGAAGGTCGGCGCCAGGGACGGTGGCATCGACATCACGCCGCCGAACGGCGTGAAGCCCAATGCGATGGACGCGATGGTCACGACCAGAATGCCGATCAGCACCGCACCGCGCACGGCGAGCGCTTCGAGGGCAACGATCAGGGCAAAACCGAGGGTCGCGAGGATCGGAGCGGGTTGCTTCAAATCACCGAGGCCGACCATGGTCGCCGGGTTGCTGACGACGATGCCGGCGTTATGCAGGGCGATCAGCGCCAGGAACAGGCCGATACCGGCGGCAATCGCTGAGCGCAGCGGCAGCGGGATGCTGTTGATGATCCATTCGCGGATGCGGAAGATCGACAACAGGAAGAACAGCACCGCCGAGATGAACACCGCCCCCAGCGCCACTTGCCAGGTGTGGCCCATGTGCAGGACCACGGTGTAGGTAAAGAAGGCGTTCAGGCCCATGCCCGGCGCGAGTGCGATCGGGTAGTTGGCGATCAGGCCCATCACCGTGGAGCCGATGGCTGCTGCCAGACAGGTCGCGACAAACACCGCGCCCTTGTCCATGCCGGTCTCGCCGAGGATGCTCGGGTTGACGAACAGAATGTAGGCCATGGCCAAGAAGGTCGTGACGCCCGCCAGAATCTCGGTCCGCACGTTGGTGTTGTGTGCCTTGAGTTGAAACAGCCTTTCCAGCATGTCTGCTCCCCGTGGCGCGCCGGGCGCCGTGAATGTATCGACCTCAACAGCAAAGCACAGACCGCTGATAGCGCCTGGTAATTTTCTGTGGGCCGGAAAAAGCCGCGCATCATACCAGCAGCGTGGGGCTATGGCTGCTTATGGCTGCGATCGTCGTCGATGTTTTGCCGTAAAGCGAAGTGAGCCATACTGCGCGCTGGTTTTGGGGGGGCGTTATGAAGTGCATTAAAAAGCGTGGGATTGCGGTGGTGGGCGTCGCGATGGCGTTGTGGCTGGGGGCGCAAACTGCTTCGGCGGCGATGGCGGCTCCGTTGAGCCAGGTGAAAGTGATCAAGGTCCAGTCGCCGGGCTGTGGTCTTGAAAACATTGTCGAGAAACAGGAGCAGACGAGCTGCGACCACAGTGGTCCGGACATCAAGGTCTACGTTCTGGAAATTGGATATGGCAGCCTTAGTCCGCACGTCGCGCTGGATGGTTTTAACGTAGACGGCACCCGGACGGCGGTGTGTGCCTATCAAACCGGCAACCTGAAGGAGTGCGCATCCGGAGAAACAACCGTCGGCTATCTGTACATCTTCGATCTGAAGGACAAGCAGGACGGCATCTTCACCTTCAGCAACACGTCCATCAACGCGCCCCGCAACACGATGTCGACACAGCTTTACATCAAGTAACGGCTGCGTTCGAACAAGGGTCAGGAAAGCTGACTACGCTTTAAAGATCATTCTGTGGACCGCGCCCATGACCTTTAGAGCTTTGATCACCCTCGCCGAGGGCATCGACGACCTGCAAACCGTTACCCTGATCGATGTATTGCGCCGCGCCAACGTTGAGGTGGTGGTGGCAAGCATCGAAGGACGACGCATGATCACTTGTGCCCGCGGTACCCGCCTGACCGCCGATGCAATGCTGGTGGACTTGCTGGCCCAGCCGTTCGACCTTCTCGTATTGCCTGGAGGCGAGGTGGGCTCCCAGCACCTCGCCGCGCATCAACCCCTGCAACAGTTGATCAAGGACCAGGCCGCCGCCGGGCGCCTGTTCGCCGGCATTGGTGAGTCCCCGGCGCTGGCGTTGCAAGCCTTTGGCGTCTTGCGTCAGCGGCGCATGACCTGCCTGCCATCGGCCAGCCATCGATTGTCGGGCTGCAATTTTGTCGACCAGCCCGTGGTGGTCGACGGCAACTGCATCACTGCCCAGGGATCGGGGGCGGCGCTGCCGTTTGCGCTGGCGCTGGTGGAGCAACTGTGCGGTAAAGCTGCTCGGGCTGCGGTGGCGGTTGAGTTGGTGGTCTGACTGCTCGTGGTTTCAAGTTGCGCGAACCTTTTAGTAACAGCCAAACGAACACTTCGCCCGCTCCAATACTGGTCTTTCCGCGCCCATCAGTTTCCTTGAACACTCTCGCCACCCCGAAGTCGTACCCCTTATGACGGCGGTTTGCCAAAACGCCGCTTATTACGACTAACCGTGAGGTGTTTATGAGTGCGACCACCCCCGAAGCGGCGCAGCCGTCCTTCGTTCGTCACCCGTTACGCCTGACCCTCAACGGTCAGGAGCGTCAACTGGAGGTCTTGCCCTGGACCACGCTTTTGGACCTGCTGCGCGAGCAATTGGACCTGATCGGCACCAAAAAAGGTTGCGATCATGGCCAGTGTGGCGCCTGCACGGTGTTGCTCAACGGCAAGCGGGTGAACGCCTGCCTGACGCTGGCGGTGATGTGCGACGGCGCAGAGCTGGTCACCATTGAAGGGCTGGCAACCGGCGATGAGTTGCACCCCATGCAGCAAGCCTTCATCAAGCACGATGCCTTTCAGTGTGGCTATTGCACGCCGGGGCAGATCTGTTCGGCGGTCGGTCTGGCGAATGAAGGGCGGGCGCACTCCCGCGCGGACATTCAGGAGCTGATGAGCGGAAACCTCTGCCGTTGCGGTGCCTACAACAATATTCGCGATGCCATCGAAGAGGTACTTCCCTCCTGCCGCCAGCCTGGGCAAGGAGGTGGTCAATGAATCCTTTCCACTACAGCAAACCCGATTCGGTGCAGGACGCCGTGCACCTCGCCAGTCCGGCGTCGCGCTTCATCGCCGGCGGTACGAATCTGCTGGATTTGATGAAAGAGAACCTCACTCGCCCCGAACATTTGATCGATATCACCGGTTTGCCACTACGCGAGGTCAAGGAAACGGCCAGCGGCGGCGTGATGATTGGCGCCTTGGTCAGCAATGCCGATCTGGCCTGGCACCCGCTGATTGAGCAGCGTTACCCGCTGTTATCCCAGGCGATCCTGGCAGGTGCTTCGCCGCAATTGCGCAACATGGCCAGCACCGGCGGCAATCTTCTGCAACGCACTCGCTGCTATTACTTCTACGACGCCAGCGTGCCGTGCAATAAGCGGGAGCCCGGCAGTGGTTGCCCTGCACGGGACGGTCTCAACCGGATTCACGCGATCCTCGGCGCCAGTACGCATTGCGTCGCCACCCATCCTTCCGACATGTGTGTGGCGTTGGCGGCGTTGGAGGCAATCGTCCACGTCCAGGGGCGCGACGGTGCCAGAACCATTACGTTTGCCGACTTCCACCGATTGCCGGGCGATGCCCCTGAGCGCGATAACCAACTGGCCGACGATGAACTCATTACCGCGGTCGAGTTGCTCGCCGCCGGTTTTGCCGAGTACAGCCATTATTTGAAGATTCGCGATCGCGCCTCTTACGCCTTCGCCCTAGTGTCGGTCGCCGCAGCGCTAGACTTGTCCGGGCCGGCCATTCGCGAAGCGCGTTTGGTCCTCGGTGGCGTGGCGCATAAACCGTGGCGTGACAATGCCGTCGAGCAATGGCTGGTGGGTAAGGTGGCCAACCATGAAACCTTCGGCGCCGCTGCCGACATGCTCCTGCAGAAGGCCGAACCGCTCGAACATAACGCCTTTAAGGTCAAACTGGCGCGAGAGGCAATTGTTCGCGCCTTGAGCGATGCCGCGCGAGGAGGGCAAGCCCGATGAACACATTTACCTTACCCATGGGCCAGCCACTGGACCGGGTCGACGGTCCTCTCAAAGTTACCGGCCAGGCCCGCTACGCCGGTGAGTTTCCTGAGGAAGGCCTGCTCCACGGCAGCGTTGTCTCAAGTTCTATCGCCTGCGGTCGCGTGCTCAGCATTGACGCCTCAGAGGCGCTGGCATTGCCCGGTGTTGTCGCGGTGATCGATCACCTCCAGCGTCCGACAATCGCCAGTTATGACAAGGATTACGAAGACGCCGACTCGGCTGAGGGATCGCCGTTTCGTCCGTTGTACAACGATAAGGTCCTGTACAGCGGCCAGCCGCTGGCGCTCGTCGTTGCGGATAACCTTGAGTTGGCGCGTTATGCCGGTTCGCTGGTAAGGATTGAATACGACACCGAGTCTCATCAGACCGATCTGTTGAGCCTGCAAGGCGAAGCCAAACCGGCACCCGCCGAACTGCCTGAACCTCGTGGGAACTTCCAGGCCGAATTTACCGGTGCCGCCCTGAGTCTGGATCTGAACTACAGCACGCCGATCGAACACCACAACCCGATGGAACCGCACGCCAGCACAGTGCTTTATCAGGCGGATGGCAGTCTGCATATCCATGACAAGACTCAGGGGCCGCAGAACTGTCAGTCATACGTGCAAAAGGTGTTCGGGCTTGAGAAAGAGCAGGTCAGAATTTTCGCCGCGTATGTCGGCGGTGCGTTTGGCTCGGGCCTGCGTCCGCAGTACCAACTGGCGCTGGCCGTGATGGCCGCGCTGCACCTCAAGCGTTCGGTGCGAGTGACATTGACTCGGCAGCAGATGTTCACCTTCGGCTACCGTCCGCGCACTTTGCAACGTTTGCAATTGGGCGCTGCGGCCAATGGACGCTTGTTGGCGGTGGCTCATACCGCCATCGGCCAGACCTCGCGTTTCGAGGATTTCACCGAGCACGTGGTGGAGTGGAGCGGCATGCTCTATCACTGCGACAACGTGCAGTTGACCTACAAACTTGTGCCACTGGACGTGTTCACGCCCCTCGACATGCGAGCGCCAGGCGCGGCGCTGGGGTTGATTGGCCTTGAATGTGCGATGGACGAACTGGCCTGTGCGTTGGCCATCGATCCGGTGCAGCTGCGGTTGGTCAATTATTCCGAGCGCAATCAGAACGAAGACAAACCGTACTCCAGCAAAGCCTTGCGCGAATGTTACGCCCAAGGTGCCAAACGCTTTGGCTGGGATCAGCGCGATCCCGAACCGCGCAGCATGCGTCAGGGTCGACAGTTAGTGGGCTGGGGCATGGCCGGCGGTGTCTGGGAAGCGATGCAGCAGAAGGCCAGCGCCAAGGCTTCGCTTGATCACAACGGCAAGCTGACCGTCAGTAGCGCCACCACCGATATCGGCACGGGCACCTACACGGTCATGACGCAAATTGCCGCGCAGGCGTCAGGCGTTTCGGTAGAGGATGTCACTTTTGTCCTTGGCGACTCTTCATTGCCAACCGCGCCATTGCAGGGCGGATCGTTCACGGTGTCGTCGGTCGGCACGGCCGTTCAGCAGGCTTGCGAAGCCTTAAAGGAAAAACTGCTCGCCGTTGCGCGGCAAACCTCACCCGCGTTCAGTGGTGTGACCTCGGAACAAGCGGCTTTTGAAGACGGATATCTGTCATTTGGCGATGCGCGGGTAAAACTGGCCGACCTGGCCCGGGACTGCGGCGAAGACACCCTTGAGGTTCAGGTTGATGCCGAGCCTGACAAGAAGCGCGAAGCCTACGCCACCGCCACCCATTCAGCGGTGTTCGTCGAAGTGCTGGTGGATGAGGACTTGGCCACGGTGAAGGTGAACCGGGTGGTCAGCGCGATTGCGGCGGGTCGAGTGGTCAATCCGAAAATGGCCCGCAGCCAGATTCTCGGTGGCGTGGTGTGGGGCATCGGCATGGCCTTGCACGAGGAGACGCAGACCGACCATGCGCTGGGTCGTCACATGAATCACAGCCTGGCCGAATACCACATCCCGGTAAACGCTGATATCGGCGACATTGACGTGCTGTTTGTCGAAGAACACGACGAGATCGTCAATGCCCTGGGTTCCAAGGGCGTGGGCGAGATCGGCATCGTCGGCGTGGCGGCAGCGGTGGCCAATGCGATCTATCACGCGACTGGCAAACGGGTGAGGGATTTCCCCATCACCCTGGACAAACTGCTCTAGGCCTTGGCTTCTTCGATTGGCACATGCATACGGTCGCGGTTGGCCAGGGTCGGGAACAATTTGATCCACGCCCCGGTCACCACCAGCGTGCCGATACCGCCCATGACCACCGCCGGCACGGTGCCGAACCAATGGGCGGTGAGGCCGGATTCGAACTCGCCCAACTGGTTCGAAGCACCGATGAACAAACCGTTCACGGCGCTGACCCGGCCGCGCATTTCGTCCGGGGTTTCCAGTTGCACGAAGGAGGCGCGGATCACCATGCTGATCATGTCCGCTGCGCCCAACACCACCAGCACGGCCAGGGAAAACCAGAACGAAGTCGAGAGGCCGAACGCGATGGTCGCGACGCCGAACACACCGACGGCCGTGAACATTACCCGCCCGACTTGGCGCTCCACGGCAAATCGCGCCAGGTACAGCGACATCAGCAGCGCACCGACGGCCGGGGCTGAGCGCAACAGACCCAGGCCCCAGGGGCCTGTCAACAGGATGTCTTTGGCGAACACCGGCAGCAGTGCCGTTGCCCCGCCGAGCAATACCGCAAACAGGTCCAGGGAAATCGCCCCGAGAATGTCCGGCCGACTGCGAATGAAGCGGATGCCTGCGAGCAATGAGTCCAGCGTCGCCTTGCCCTTGTTCAGCGGTGTTTGCCGGGCGGGCAGGTTGAGCATCAACAAGCAGGCAATGAGGTAGAGGATCACGGTCGGGCCATACACCCAGACGCTGCCGAAGGCATAGAGCAAACCGCCAAGGGCCGGGGCGACGATGGTGGCTGATTGTTGAGCCGACTGCGCGGCGGCGACGGCGCGGGGGAACAGCGCGCTGGGCACGATGCTCGGCAGCAGGGCCTGGGTGGTCGGCATCTCGAAGGAGCGTGCGGCGCCGAGCAGGAAGGCGAGGATGAAGATCATCTCGCGGGTGACATGGTCGGTTGCGCTGCCGATGGCCAGGGACAGGGCAATCAACGCTTGCAGAGATTGGCAGATCGCCGCGACCTTGCGCCGGTCATAGCGGTCCGCAACGTGCCCGGTGTGCAGCATGAACAAAACCCGTGGAGCAAATTCCACCAGCCCTACCAAGCCCAGGTCGAGCACATTGCCGGTCAGTTGATACAGATTCCAGCCGATGGCCACGGTGAGCATCTGAAAACCGCTGGCGGTAAACACCCGAGCCAGCCAGAACGCGATAAAAGGGCGGTGATGGCGTAACAGCAAGGGCGCTTGGCTGGGCATCTGAGGGCAGGTCTTGAGCGAGGTGAGGGTCGAGATTATCACCAAGCTGTAACCAGAAGTTGCAGGCTGGGAAAATTTAGTTAGCTAGACACCGATCTCCAAAAACACCGACATTCCCCTTTGGGAGCGAGCCTGCTCGTGATGATGGAGTATCAGTCGACACCTCTGCTGCCTGACACACTGCTTCGCGAGCCGGCTCGCTCTCACCGGTAATGTGTTTCAGTTCATGAGTAGAGCTATGAGGCAACCTGTCACGCGGCAAAAGACCACACCGTCCATCGTCAAAAATGGGACTACTCTTTTAACCATTGCTTGATCCAGATCAAGACCCTTGTGGAAATGATCCGGTGGCCAGATGGCCAGACTCCCTACGTTGTGACGTTTGTAAAAAAAGAACGAATTCTAATTCGCCACACTCCATATCCGTGGGGGCAGTGGGTGCAGGCCGCAAGCCTTCAGCCGGTATTACCTGACAGAGGAAGACTTATGTTCGGTTTGGAGGCGCTTGATCTCGCCCGAATTCAGTTTGCGTTCACCATCTCGTTCCACATCCTGTTCCCGGCTATCACCATTGGCCTGGCGAGTTACCTGGCGGTACTCGAAGGTTTGTGGCTGAAGACGAACAACGACACTTACCGCGATCTGTACCATTTCTGGTCGAAGATCTTTGCCGTCAACTTCGGCATGGGTGTGGTGTCCGGGTTGGTCATGGCGTATCAGTTCGGCACCAACTGGAGCCGCTTCTCGGATTTCGCCGGTTCCGTGACCGGGCCGTTGCTGACGTACGAAGTCCTCACAGCGTTCTTCCTTGAGGCCGGTTTCCTCGGCGTCATGCTGTTCGGCTGGAACAAGGTCGGGCGCAATCTGCACTTCTTCGCCACGGTCATGGTTGCCATCGGCACGCTGATATCGACCTTCTGGATTCTCGCCTCCAACAGTTGGATGCAGACCCCCCAAGGATTCGAAATCATTAATGGCCAGGTCATTCCAACCGACTGGTTCGCCGTGATCTTCAACCCCTCATTCCCCTACCGCCTGATGCACATGGCGACGGCCGCGTTCGTCGCGACTGCCTTCTTCGTCGGCTCTTCCGCGGCCTGGCATTTGCTGCGCGGCAAGGACAACCCGGCGATCCGCACCATGCTCTCGATGGCCATGTGGATGGCATTGATCGTGGCGCCGATTCAGGCGGTCATCGGTGACTTTCACGGGCTCAACACGCTCAAGCACCAGCCGGCGAAAATCGCTGCGATCGAAGGTCACTGGGAAAATCACGGCGATGAGCCGACCCCGCTGATCCTGTTCGGCTGGCCTGACATGAAAGAAGAACGGACCAAATACGCGGTAGAGATTCCCTACCTGGGCAGCCTGATCCTGACCCATTCCCTGGACAAGCAAGTGCCGGCGCTCAAGGACTTCCCGCCTGAAGACCGGCCGAATTCCACCATTGTGTTCTGGTCGTTCCGAATCATGGTGGGTCTGGGCATGCTGATGATCTTCACCGGATTGTGGAGCCTGTGGCTGCGCAAGAGTGACAAGTTGTACACCTCGCGTCCGTTCCTATATCTGGCGTTGTGGATGGGGCCGTCCGGCCTGATCGCGATCCTCGCGGGCTGGTTCACCACTGAAATCGGCCGTCAGCCGTGGGTGGTTTATGGGCTCATGCGCACGGCGGACGCGTCCTCCAATCACAGCTTCCTGCAGATGAGCATCACGCTGGTCCTGTTCGTGGTGGTGTATTTCGCGCTGTTCGGTGCCGGTCTGGGCTACATGATGCGCCTGGTGCGCAAAGGGCCGAAGATCGACGAAGGCAAGGAAACGCCCGAAGGTGGTCCAGGCAAGAAGCGCACGCCGGCTCGTCCGCTGTCCGCCGCCGACGATTCCGCCGACGACGACCACGATCCCAGCCTGACCAAGGAGATTTGAGTCATGGGTATTGATCTTCCGCTGATCTGGGCCGTGATCATCATCTTCGGCATCATGATGTACGTGGTCATGGACGGCTTCGACCTGGGGATCGGGATTCTCTTCCCTTTCATCCCGGGCAAGACCGACCGTGACGTGATGATGAACACCGTCGCCCCGGTCTGGGACGGCAACGAAACCTGGCTGGTACTGGGTGGCGCGGCGTTGTTCGGCGCGTTCCCGCTGGCCTATTCGGTGGTGCTCTCGGCGCTGTACCTGCCGCTGATTTTCATGCTGATCGGGCTGATTTTCCGGGGCGTTGCGTTTGAGTTCCGCTTTAAAGCCAAGGACGACAAGCGCCACCTTTGGGACAAGGCGTTTATCGGCGGTTCGATTGCCGCAACCTTCTTCCAGGGGGTGGCCCTGGGGGCATTCATCGATGGGTTGCCGGTGGTCAATCGCCAGTTTGCCGGTGGTTCACTGGACTGGCTGACACCGTTCACCCTGTTCTGCGGCCTCGCGTTGGTGGTGGCTTATGCGCTGCTGGGTTGCACCTGGCTGATCATGAAGACCGAAGGCAAGTTGCAGCAGCAGATGCATGATCTGGCGCGGCCGTTGGCGTTCGTGGTGTTGGCGGTGATCGGTATCGTCAGTATCTGGACCCCGTTGGCCCATGCCGAGATCGCGGCTCGCTGGTTTACCCTGCCGAACCTGTTCTGGTTCCTGCCGGTACCGATCCTGGTGCTGGTGACCATGTACGGTCTGATCCGCGCCGTGGCCCGCAATGCGAACTACACGCCATTCCTGCTGACGTTAGTGCTGATCTTCCTCGGCTACAGCGGTCTGGGCATCAGCCTGTGGCCCAACATCGTACCGCCTTCGATCTCGATCTGGGACGCTGCTGCACCGCCGCAAAGCCAGGGCTTCATGCTGGTCGGTACGCTGTTCATCATCCCGTTCATCCTGGGTTACACCTTCTGGAGCTACTACGTGTTCCGCGGCAAGGTGACCCACGAAGACGGTTATCACTAGCGCACACGACAATGGCGCAGGGCTTGAACCTGCGCCGTTTCAGAGGAGGTCAAGATGATGGCTGGCAAACATTCCCTGGAGGAAATCAAGGCGGCAGAGAAAAAACCGCTTTGGCAGCGGCTCGGTTGGTTGGCCTTGATTTGGGTCGGTAGCGTGGGGGCCCTGTTTATCGTGGCCAGCCTGATGCGCATGTTCATGAACGCCGCAGGTCTGTCCACGCACTGAAACACCCGACATTCCCATCCCCGTTGCCTTGCGGCACGGATTCAAACCCTCCTGTCACGGAGGGTTTTTTTTACCTGCGATTATTTGCGGGCTTTGAGAATGACGAATTTCGGCGTGGCCGCCACTTGCTCGACGCCACGGAACAGCCGCGCGAGCTTGCTGTGGTAACCCAGGTGACGGTTGCCGACGATGTACAGCGCACCGCCGGTTACCAGAGCTTCGCGCGCTTGCTGGAACATCCGCCAGGCGAGAAAGTCGCCTACGACTTGTTGCTGGTGAAACGGTGGATTGCACAGCACCACGTCCAGCGATTGCGGTTCTTGTCCGGCCAGGCCATCGTCGGCGCGGACGATCACGTCACGATCACCCAGTGCTGCGCGCCAGTTTTCGGCGGCCGATTGCACCGCCATGAATGACTCGTCCACCAGCGTGTAATGGGCCTCAGGGTTTTGCAGAGCGCTGGCGATTGCCAGTACGCCGTTACCACAACCGAGATCGGCAACGCGGGCTGTCCCGAGGTTCTGTGGCAAGTGTGGAAGAAATGCTCGAGTGCCGATGTCCAGCCCTTCGCGGCAGAACACGTTGGCGTGGTTCAGCAGTTCGATCACCGGTGTGTCGAGTTGATAGCGTGAAGGGTAGGGCGACACGGCTGGGCTTTTGGCTTCAGGCGTTGCGATCAGCAGCCGGGCTTTTTTCACCGCCAACGAGGCTTGCACCGGGCCGATGTAACGCTCCAGCAGATCACCGGCGGCACGGGGCAGATGCTTGACCATCGCTGCTGCAATCACCTGAGCACCCGGGGCCAGTTGGCTTTGCAGGCGAATCAGTTGCTCTTCCAGCAAGGCCAGGGTTTTCGGCACCCGGATCAACACGCGGTCAAACGGCCCCGCAAAGGCTTCGTTGGCCGGTACGCTCGGCACGGCATCGAAGGCCTGGCCGTTGCGGATCAGATTCTTTTCCAGGCCCTGGAAGGCCAGAAACGAGTCGCCGCTGCTGGTCACCACAACGTGCCCCGCCAGGCTCGCGGCCAACGCGCCGAAGCTATCGTTGAGCACCAACACTCGGGTGTCCGCGGCCGGTTGCTGCTCGGCCAGATAATTGAGCATGTACTCGTCTGCGGCATCGAAAGCTTGCAGTGGTTCGTTCTGTTGTTCTGGCTGACGGATCAGATCGAGTTGGGCGAAGGGCGTTTCGAGCAGGGGCATGAGGCGGGGCTCTGGGTAGTCAACGGGTGTGGTGTCCCGCTGCCTGAAGCGTTGTAGCGGGCGGGACCGTCCGAGTGGACTGCGACGTAATGGTGCATTCGTCAACACTCTGGAGGAGCCGCAAATGGTACGTTTTTTTCTTTTGGATTGCCCGCAGGTTTTTCCTCCTGGTTATTAGGGGTGTACTGCTCAGATCAAGCACGCCCTGGTGGCTGCGACCACTGCCGCAAGCTTGTTGTTGACGCCCAGTTTCATTATTACTCGGTGAATATGAAAATTTGTGGTGCGTTCAGTGATGCACAGGATGATGCCTATCTCGTAGGCGGTTTTGCCATCGGCTGACAGTTTCAATATCTCGATCTCGCGTGCCGATAAATGCGGTTTGCAGTAATCCTTCACGCGATCAGGCAATTTTTTAGCGACGAGCCCATGCAGGTGGTTGCTGATGAACATCGTGTAGCCCAGTTTTTCATACCATTCATAGGGGGTGATGGGGCAGTCGCTTCTTGCCAGGCTGAGCATGCTGCGCAGCCCGTTGTCGCCATGGAGCGATTGCGACCAGCCATACTGCAAACCGAGTTGTTTCTGTGCTTGCCACAGCGTTGGTGTCTTCGAATAAACCTTCTCTTCCCATAAAATGGGCATTGTTGAATGATTGCAATGAGCTACTACTGGGTCTATTTCTCTGAAGTGATTTTGTTCATATTCCGCGTTCCAGCCACTTGGGTAGTTGTTGAAATTCACTCTATCGAAGTGTGGGCCTCGTAAGTGAGAAGTGATTGAAAATGCACAAAAATTAAAGCCAAGGCTTTTGACGAAATCCAGTGATATCTCATAGGCATCTCCAACGTCTCTCGCTTCAGATATCTGTCTTAAGCGTGATTCCTTCCACATTTCCATTGGCGTAACTCCATACGGGGTATCTGGGGGGTGCACATTGGATCCGAAATCCGGCACGTCACGAGTGTAGGAGTATTCCTACGAAGAGGCTGCAATTTTTTTGCTCTTGAAAAGGTTGAAAAGTAAATAACTGGTTCTTAGTCAGGATTAACAACGTTATATGTTGTACCCAATGCTTCTATTGAATTTTGTGTTGTACCCTTTGGTTAGTGTGACAGGAGGGGCACTTACAATCGCATCAGTAACCCCAGGACATGGGTGGCTCGTCTAAAGCCACTACAAATCACCGGTGTTTACATTACTCGCTTTGCGGGACACTGGGGCATCTGTTGAATGGAGCACCCCATGACCGCCAGCGCAGAAAAATTCACTCGCCAGACCCTGACCGACGTTCAGCCGTTGACCCCCAACCTGTTCACGTTGCGGGCCACCAGAGACCCCGGTTTTCGTTTTCGGGCGGGGCAATTTGCCCGGTTGGGCGTTACCCGGACCGATGGCAGCACGGTATGGCGCGCCTATTCAATGGTCTCCTCGCCCCATGACGAATTTCTCGAGTTCTTTTCCATCGTGGTGCCAGGCGGGGAGTTCACCAGCGAACTGAGTCGGCTGGAGGTCGGCGATACGCTGTTGGTGGACCGTCAGGCCTTCGGCTACCTGACGCTGGATCGTTTCGTCGACGGTCGTGATCTCTGGTTGCTATCCACTGGCACCGGCGTGGCGCCATTTTTGTCGATACTGCAGGACTTTGAGGTGTGGGAGAAATTCGAGCGGATCATCCTGGTCTACAGCGTAAGGGAAGCCCGCGAGCTGGCTTATCAGGCGCTGATCGCGGGGCTGGCGCAGCGCGACTATCTGGCCGAATACGCGCACAAGTTGCAGTTCATCGCGACCGTCACGCGCGAGGAGCACCCCGGCGCCCTTAACGGGCGAATCACGACGCTGATAGACAACGGAGAACTGGAGCGGGTGGCGGGGGTGGCGCTGACGCCCGAGCACTCGCGGGTCATGCTCTGCGGCAACCCCCAGATGATCGATGACACACGCAAGCTGCTCAAGCAGCGGGACATGCACTTGAGCCTCAGTCGACGACCCGGCCAAGTGGCGGTGGAGAACTTCTGGTAAAAAAAACGGCGCCCCGAAGGCGCCGTTCTTTTGCACGCAACCAGCCTTCAGGGCTGATTGTTCTGGGCCTTGAGCAGGTCACGGATCTCGCTCAACAGCTCTTCTTCCTTGGTTGGAACCGGCGGCAGGGTGGGCGCAACGGCCTCCTCGCGTTTCAGACGGTTGATGGCTTTGACGCCCATGAAGATCGCGAAGGCGACGATGATGAAGTCGATCAGGCTCTGGATGAACTTGCCGTAGGCCAGCACCACCGCCGGGATATCGCCGTTGGCTGCCTTGAGGGTAACCGCCAGGTCACTGAAGTCCACCCCACCGATCAGCAGGCCGATTGGCGGCATCACCACGTCACCGACAAACGATGAAACGATCTTGCCGAACGCGGCGCCGATGATGATACCGACGGCCATGTCGACCACATTACCTTTGACCGCGAAGGCCTTGAACTCACTTATCACGCCCATAGGTTATTTCCTTGTTACAGATGAGGTTGGTGAACGCAGTGTAAATCAGCAAATCCTGTCCTGCTCGAAACGCCTTCTTACAATGCCCGTGTTTATCGACACATTTGCAGGCATTTAGTTTGCAAAGTGCCAGCAATCGCGCGCGAACTACGCGCTAACAGGCTGATTAGCCACACAATTCTCTGAATCATCGCATTACGTTCTTTCTATTTATGTTCTGCGCTCCGGGCCACTAGCCTCTGGGCAGCGCACTTGGAGTGCGCCTTGAAAACAGAGGAACCTGATATGACTTCGACCCTTGGCCTTGGGGCTTTCCCCCATCGGCGTACCCTTGGCGTATTAACCGCCAGCCTGCTGACCTTCTCCGTCCACGCTGCCCCCCTGACCCGCGATAACGGTGCTGCCGTCGGCGACAACCAGAACTCGCAAACCGCCGGTGCCAATGGCCCGGTGCTGCTACAGGACGTGCAACTGATCCAGAAGCTCCAACGCTTTGATCGTGAGCGCATTCCCGAGCGCGTCGTGCATGCCCGCGGCACCGGTGCCCACGGCACCTTTACCGTGACGGACGACCTGAGTGACTTGACCAAGGCCAAGGTATTCGCAGGCGGTCAAAGCACGCCGGTGTTTGTGCGTTTCTCGGCGGTCGTCCACGGCAACCATTCGCCAGAAACCCTGCGTGACCCCCGGGGCTTTGCCACCAAGTTCTATACGGCGGACGGCAACTGGGACCTGGTCGGCAACAATTTTCCGACCTTTTTCATTCGTGATGCCATCAAATTCCCGGACATGGTCCACGCCTTCAAGCCGGACCCACGTACCAACCTGGACGATGATGCCCGCCGCTTCGATTTCTTTTCCCATGTTCCAGAGGCCACTCGCACGCTGACGGAGTTGTATTCCAATTCCGGTACACCCGCCAGTTATCGGGAAATGGACGGTAACGGTGTTCATGCTTACAAGTTAGTTAATGCCAAGGGTGAAGTTCACTACGTGAAGTTTCACTGGAAAAGTCTGCAGGGGATTAATAACCTCGATCCAAAAGCAGTAACCAACGTTCAAGGTCGAGACTACAGTCATATGACTAATGATTTGGTGTCTCATATTAACAAGGGTAACTTTCCAAAATGGGACTTGTACGTCCAGGTGTTAAATCCTAAAGACTTGTACAAGTTTGATTTCGATCCATTGGACGCAACCAAAATCTGGCCCGGAGTTCCTGAACGAAAAGTTGGACAAATGGTGTTGAACCGAAATCCGGCAAATGTCTTCCAGGAAACAGAACAAGTTGCCATGGCACCGGCCAATCTTGTTCCAGGCATCGAACCTTCCGAAGATCGCTTATTACAAGGTCGGGTGTTCTCTTATGCCGATACTCAACTGTATCGCCTGGGCGCCAATGCACTGCAATTGCCAATCAATGCACCCAAGGTCGCCGTGAACAACGGTAATCAGGATGGCGCGATGAACATCGGCCATAGCAGCAGCGGCGTGAATTATCAGCCGAGCCGTTTGCTGCCTCGTGACGAGTCGCAAACCGCACGTTACAGCCAGTCGGCCCTGTCGGGCAGCACGCAGCAGGCGAAGATCCAGCGTGAGCAGAACTTCAAGCAGGCCGGCGATCTGTATCGCTCGTTCAGCAAGAAAGAACGCAAGGACCTGATCGAGAGCTTCGGCGGCTCACTGGCCACCACCGATGACGAGAGCAAGCACATCATCCTGTCCTTCCTTTATAAGGCCGACCCGGAATACGGGAGCGGCGTGACCAAGGTGGCCAAGGGTGATCTGGGCCGGGTCAAGGCACTGGCGGCCAAGCTGGCGGACTGATCGCGTTTGCCTGAAAAAGCGGGGCCTCTGACGAGGTCCCGTCAGACCAAGGAGATTGCCATGCGTTTTTGCCTATCGCTGTTTCTGGCGTGCGTGTGTTTCAGCGTATTCGGCGCGCCGGCCGAAGATCCCGCAGCGCTGAAGGTTCAACTGAAAAATTACTACTTCGACGCCGCCCGCCGTGGCGACGTGCCGATGCTCGATACCTTCATAGAGGCCGGTTACGCCCTCGATACCCGCGACAGCAAGGGTTACACCGCGCTGATTCTTGCGGCTTATCACGGCCAGGCAGCCGCCGTGGACCGTTTGCTCGCGGCAGGGGCCGATGCCTGCGCGCAGGATCAGCGCGGCAACACCGCCCTGATGGGCGCCATTTTCAAGGGCGAAATCCAGATCGCCAAAACCCTGTTGGCCGCCCATTGCAGCCCCGACCAACGTAACGGCGCTGGCCAGACGGCCGCGATGTACGCGGGACTGTTCAAGCGAGTCGAATTGCTGGATGAGCTCAAGGCCAAGGGCGCCGACCTGAATGCCGAAGATCCGTTGGGCAACAGCGCCGCGCGTCTGGCCAACGGTGAAATCCGCACAGCGGTGCCGCGCTGATCCGCGTCAGCTGAGCTATCATCGCGGTTTTTGCCGGGAGTTCAGATGGCCAAGGCCAAGCGCATGTACGGCTGCACCGAGTGCGGCTCAACCTTCCCCAAGTGGGCCGGCCAGTGCGGCGAGTGCGGGGCCTGGAACACGCTGACCGAAACCATGGTCGAGAGCGGCGGTGCCGCAGCACCCAGCGGTCGCACCGGTTGGACCGGCCAGCAGGCTCAGATCAAGACCCTGGCCGAAGTCAGCGTCGAAGAGATTCCGCGCTTCTCCACCGCGTCCAGTGAACTCGATCGGGTGTTGGGCGGTGGCCTGGTGGATGGTTCGGTGGTGCTGATCGGCGGTGATCCGGGCATCGGCAAGTCGACCATTCTCCTGCAAACCTTGTGCAACCTCGCCAAAGTCATGCCGGCGCTGTACGTCACCGGTGAAGAATCCCAGCAGCAGGTGGCCATGCGCGCCCGACGTCTGGGCCTGCCGCAGGATCAGCTGCGGGTGATGACCGAAACCTGCATCGAAACCATCATTGCCACCGCCCGGGTCGAAAAGCCCAAGGTCATGGTGATCGACTCCATTCAGACCATCTTCACCGAACAACTGCAATCGGCACCGGGCGGCGTGTCGCAGGTGAGGGAAAGTGCCGCGTTGCTGGTGCGGTATGCCAAGCAGAGCGGCACGGCGATTTTCCTGGTCGGCCACGTGACAAAAGAAGGCGCCTTGGCCGGGCCGCGCGTGCTGGAGCACATGGTCGATACGGTGCTGTATTTCGAAGGCGAATCCGATGGACGGCTGCGTCTGTTGCGCGCGGTGAAAAACCGTTTCGGCGCTGTCAACGAGTTGGGCGTTTTCGGCATGACCGACAAGGGCCTGAAAGAAGTCTCCAACCCGTCAGCGATTTTTCTCACTCGTGCGCAGGAAGAAGTGCCGGGCAGCGTGGTCATGGCGACGTGGGAAGGAACGCGGCCGATGCTGGTGGAAGTCCAGGCGCTGGTGGATGACAGCCATTTGGCGAACCCGCGCCGGGTCACGCTGGGGCTGGATCAGAATCGTCTGGCGATGTTGCTGGCGGTACTGCATCGTCACGGCGGAATTCCGACCCACGATCAGGACGTCTTCCTCAACGTGGTCGGTGGGGTGAAGGTGCTGGAAACGGCGTCCGACCTGGCGCTGATGGCGGCGGTCATGTCCAGTTTGCGCAACCGCCCGCTGCCCCATGATTTGCTGGTGTTCGGTGAAGTCGGGCTGTCAGGCGAAGTGCGCCCGGTGCCGAGTGGCCAGGAACGCTTGAAGGAAGCCGCCAAGCACGGCTTCAAACGCGCCATCGTGCCCAAGGGCAATGCGCCCAAGGAAGCGCCGCCGGGGTTGCAGATTATTGCCGTGACCCGTCTGGAGCAGGCCCTCGACGCATTGTTCGAGTAGTCGCAGGCAGCACACAATCCTGTGGGGGCGAGCCTGCTCGCGATAGCGATCTGACATTCAACATTTATGTCGACTGGCATTCCGCTATCGCGAGCAGGCTCGCTTCACATTGGATCAGTGTCGAGTCTTCAGACTTCTATGAGCGCGCCCAATTCGCGCTCCAGTTCCTTGGGATCCCCCAGGTTGAACTCGATCAACCGCCGCAGGCGTTGAATCGATTCCAGGCTGATGTGTTTGCAGACGAACCCGAGTTGACCATGATCATCGTGGGTCAACATCACATCCATCTTGATCTCGACGTCTTCGTTAAGATGAATATCGACCAGGAAATGCTTGTCCGGATTACCCAGCCACGGCTCGGGCTTCTCGATCAGCAGCCCTTTGAGTGACAGGTCGATCAGCTTTACCGGCCAGATGAACTCTCCCTGGCTCAGCTCTGTTCTGGCATCGAACGCAATACGTTTGAAGCGGCGGCGATCGGCGGGGAGCTCACTCATGGCGCAATCCTCTTGATGTTCGCTGACTATAGACCGCCACGGTCAAAGCCTGCCAGTGAGGACAGTCCTCTAGACCAATGTCGGGGTATGGCCTTTGCCGTCAGGCGAGCTAAACTCGGGGTGGCTGTCTTTCTTGTCCACCCTGGCTGGAATCATAAAATGAAAAATAATAATAGCCTGCTACGCCATCTACCCTGGCTGCTGCTGGCAATCGTGGGAGCGTGCGCCCTTGGTGTCGTGGCATTGCGTCGAGGCGAGGCGATCAACGCCTTGTGGATTGTGGTTGCAGCCGTGGCCATTTATCTGGTTGCCTACCGTTACTACAGTCTGTTCATCGCCAACAATGTGATGCAACTCGACCCGCGACGGGCCACCCCCGCCGTGCTCAACAATGATGGTCTGGACTACGTCCCCACCAACAAACACATTCTTTTTGGTCACCACTTCGCCGCCATCGCTGGCGCGGGGCCGCTGGTCGGTCCGGTATTGGCTGCACAGATGGGCTATCTGCCCGGTACGCTGTGGCTGATTGCCGGCGTGGTGCTGGCCGGTGCGGTTCAGGACTTCATGGTCCTGTTCATGTCCACTCGCCGCAACGGCCGTTCCCTGGGCGACATGGTCCGTGAAGAAATGGGCCGCATCCCCGGGACCATTGCGCTGTTTGGCTGCTTCCTGATCATGATCATCATCCTCGCGGTGCTGGCATTGATTGTCGTGAAAGCTCTGGCCGAAAGTCCTTGGGGCATATTCACGGTGATGGCGACCATCCCGATCGCGATGTTCATGGGCATTTACATGCGCTACATCCGCCCGGGCCGCATTGGCGAAATCTCCGTGGTCGGGGTGCTGTTGCTGCTGGGCTCGATCTGGCTCGGTGGGCAGATTGCCGCCGATCCGGTCTGGGCCAAAGCCTTTACCTTCACTGGCGTACAGATTACGTGGATGCTGGTCGGTTACGGTTTTGTAGCCGCCTCGCTGCCGGTCTGGCTGATTCTGGCGCCGCGCGACTACCTCTCGACCTTCCTGAAAATCGGCACCATCGTGGCCTTGGCGATCGGCATCCTGGTCACCATGCCTGAGCTGAAGATGCCGGCACTGACCCAGTTCATCGACGGCACTGGCCCGGTGTGGAAAGGCGGGTTGTTCCCGTTCCTGTTCATCACTATCGCCTGCGGCGCGGTCTCGGGTTTCCACGCGCTGATCTCCTCCGGCACCACGCCGAAATTGCTGGATAACGAAGTCAACGCCCGTTACATCGGTTACGGCGGCATGCTGATGGAATCCTTCGTCGCCATCATGGCGATGGTGGCGGCTTCGGTGATCGAGCCAGGTGTGTATTTCGCCATGAACAGCCCGGCGGCAGTCGTCGGCAGCGATGTGGTGACCGTGGCCCAAACCGTCAGCAGTTGGGGCTTTGCAATCACCCCGGAAGCGCTGCAAGCGGTGGCCAAGGACATCGGTGAAACCACGATCCTGGCCCGTGCCGGCGGTGCGCCGACCCTGGCGGTCGGTATCGCGCAGATCCTGCACAGTGTCCTGCCGGGTGAAAACACCATGGCGTTCTGGTATCACTTCGCGATTCTGTTTGAAGCGCTGTTCATCCTGACGGCCGTTGATGCCGGCACCCGTGCCGGGCGTTTCATGCTGCAGGACTTGCTCGGTTCCTTCGTGCCGGCGCTGAAACGCACCGAATCCTGGACCGCCAACCTGATCGCGACCGCTGGTTGCGTGGCGATGTGGGGCTGGTTGTTGTACCAGGGCGTCATCGATCCACTGGGCGGCATCAACACCTTGTGGCCGTTGTTCGGTATCTCCAACCAGATGCTGGCCGGTATCGCGCTGATGCTCGGCACCGTTGTGCTGATCAAAATGAAACGCCAGCGTTACGTCTGGGTGACCATGCTGCCAGCCGTGTGGCTGCTGATCTGCACCACCACCGCCGGTTTCATCAAGCTGTTCGACGCCAACCCGGCGATCGGCTTCCTGTCGCTGGCGAAAAAATACAGCGATGCGCTGGCCAACGGTCAGATCCTCGCCCCGGCCAAGGACATCACTCAGATGCAGCACGTGATCTTCAACGCTTACACCAACGCAACGCTGACGGCGCTGTTCCTGTTCGTGGTCTTCAGCATCCTGTTCTATGCGCTCAAGGTCGGTATCTCCGCCTGGGGCAGCAAAGGACGCACGGATAAAGAAGCACCGTTCCAGGCGGTGCCGGATGCGTAATCGAGGATTGCACCATGTTCAATGACCTGAGTCGCCTCGGTAAATACCTCGGTCAGGCCGCGCGCCTGATGGTCGGCATGCCCGACTACGACAACTACGTCGAGCATATGCAAACCAAACACCCGGACAAACCGATGATGAGCTACGAGATGTTCTTCCGGGAACGCCAAGAGGCTCGTTACGGTGGCAAGGGTGGGCCGAAGTGCTGTTGACCCGGTTGTCGGGTTAACAACAATCCTTGTGGGAGCTAGCCTGCTAGCGATGGCGGCTGAACATTCAACATCACTGTTGATTGACAGTCCGCCATCGCTGGCAGGCTAGCTCCCACATTTGTTTTGTGTTGCTTTTTAATTTTGTGAAACAGGAGATTCCAGTTGTCCTCTCCCATCCCGGTAACCATCCTCAGCGGCTTCCTCGGCGCCGGTAAAACCACGCTGCTGCGCCACCTGCTCAAAGCCGAGCACGGCCTGAAAATCGCGGTGATCGAGAACGAATTCAGTGACGCCGGTATCGACACCCAGCTGTTGGGCGATGAACCGGTGCAAGTGATGACGCTGTCCAACGGCTGCGTCTGCTGCACCATCCACACCGACCTGACCAAGGCCTTGTACCTGCTGCTCGAACGCCTGGACAGCGGCGAAATCGCCTTTGACCGTCTGGTGATCGAATGCACCGGCCTGGCCGACCCGGCGCCAGTGGCGCAAACCTTTTTCATCGATGAAGAGCTGCGCGAGCGTTACATCCTCGACGGCATCATCACCCTGGTAGACGCGGCGCACGCCGACACTCACCTGACGCAAACCATCGCCCAGGCGCAAATCGGTTTTGCCGACCGCTTGCTGGTGAGCAAGCGCGATCTGGTGGACGAAGCGACGTTTACCGCGTTGAGCGAGCGCCTGACCCGCATCAACCGTCGCGCGCCGATTCGAGTGGTCGAACACGGCAAGATCGACCTGGCCGAATTGCTCGACGTGCGCGGTTTCAACCTGAATGCCGACCTCGGCGGCGTCAGCCTGCGTCCGGTGACCAAGGCGCCCTCCATCGACCGGATCTCCAGCCTGGTGCTGCGCACCGACAAGCCGCTGGATATCGACAAGCTCAGCGAGTTCATGAACGAGCTGCTGGAAGACCATGGCAAGCAATTGCTGCGCTACAAAGGTGTATTGAGCATTGTGGGCGAGCCGCGGCGCATGGTGTTTCAGGGCGTGTTGAAGCTTTACGGATTCGACTGGGACACGGATTGGGCAGAGGACGAGGCGCGCGAAAGCGTGATCGTGTTCATTGCCGATGATTTGCCGGAAGAGAAAATCCGTGAGGGGTTTGCGCGGGTGGCGGCGGATTGAAAGAGTGTGTTCATCGGTGATGACGTCTTTGCGGGCAAGCCTCGTTCCTACAGGTTCTGCGTAGCCCTTGTAGGCGCGAGGCTTGCCCGTGAAGGCGATCTAACCGGCAACACGATTTTTGCCAGGGATGGGTACCGGATCTAGCAACATCTGTTCAAGAATATCGAGGTGGCGGTTTAGCAAAGCCTCGGCAGTCAACGCATCACCACGCTCCAGGGCATTGATAATGTCCTTATGCCACGCGCAAGGGGCCTCCATCTGCGCATCAAACTGCGCAATCGCCAATGAAGTCAGCGGCACCAGGCTGCCAAGAAAATGCGCCAATGGTGCATTTCCCGCCATTTCCGCCAACAGCAAATGAAACTCCCCAGACAACCGGATCGCCGGGCCGCGCTCTGTGCAGTGGCGTTCGCGTTCAAGCAGGGCATGCAGGCGGCTCAAGGGTTGCGCACGAGGTTGTCGGCAGGCCAGCCGCACCAAGGTGGTCTCGGTCAGTCGTCGGGCATGCAGCGTCTGCCGAGTCTGTTCTGCATCGAGCGTGGCAACGCGGGGCCGATGGTTCGCCCGAAGGACGATGATTTGCTGATGAGACAGACGCGTCAGCACGCCACGAATGTCACTGCGTCGAACGCTGAACATCCGCGCCAGGCTTTCTTCGGTAAAGCGGCTGGACGCATTGAGGCGCTGTTCGAGAATGGCGTCGAAGATCCGCGAATAGAGATCTTCCGCCCGCGGTGGAAGGGGCAGGGCAGTGAGTGTTTGCGGTGAAGCGAAGCTGTTCATGGCCTGTCTCCGGTTCGAAGAAGTTTTAACTGCCGAAGTTGTCGTCTGGAATATTCAGTTCAATGCCCATCCGCTGGCCTTCCCGAAGGATGTGCCGACGCATCTCGGCACTGGCCTGGGCGCTGTTTTTGCTGCGAATCGCGCGCACCACGGCTTCGTTCTCCTCAAGGCGCTCAGCCAGATGCTCGGGGGAGTTGCGCAGCACCTCGGCGCTTTGCTTGAGGGCATTGCTGGTCTGCTGCACCACGCTCTGGAAAATCGGGTTCGAGGTCAGCGTGAACAGTTCTTCGTGGAACGCGATGTAGGCGTTCACCCCGGCCTCGCTGTCGTTGGCCTCCAGCGCTTCGCGCATGTCCATCAAGGTCAGGCGCAGTTGCCCGACCTCCTTGCTGCTGATCGACTGCGCGACCAGGCCGACGATGAACGGCTCGAGGGTGTAGCGCAGTTGCAAGACATCTTCCAGGCTGGCGCCGGCGACCGCGCTGTCGTGGCTTTGGCTGTCGCTGAGATGGGCGTCCAGCACCACCACGCCTTTGCCGGGCATCGAGCGCACCAGGCCAAGGGTTTCCAGCACGATCACCGCTTCACGCAGGCTCGGGCGGCTGATGCCCAGTTGTTCGGCCAGCTCACGCTGCCCAGGCAGCATTTCGCCGGAGCGCCACTGACCACGGGCCAAAGCGGCCCGGAGTTTTTCTACGACTGAGTTCACAACGGTCGACGAGGTAATCACTGTTCGCTCCATGAGCATCCAAAACGGTTGTTGACCGTGCCTGCCCGAAGACAGGCACGGCGTTTATTCAGAATTCCTGCTGATGTGCCGGGGCGACGGGTTTTCTCGGCTGGAAGGTATACCCCACCTGGCCGGAAAGCACTTTGTTCGCCCGTTGAATATCGATGTCCTTCTCCCAGCGAGCGATGGCCACGGTGGCGACGCAGTTGCCGATCAGGTTGGTCAGCGCCCGGCCGATGCCCATGAACCAGTCCACCGCCAGCACCAATACCAGGCCGACCACCGGAATTGCCGGGATCGCCGTGAGTGTCGCTGCCAGAATCACCAGCGCCGAACCGGGAATCCCGTGGGCCCCTTTTGAGGTAATCAGCGAGACCAGCAGAATCGTCAGCAAGTCGGTCATGGCCAGCGGCGTGCCGGTGGCGTTGGCGATGAAGACGATGGCAAGGGTCAGGTAGATCGAGAACCCGTCGAGGTTGAACGAGTAACCCGTCGGAATCACCAACCCCACCGTCGAACTGCCGATGCCCAGGTGCTCAAGCTTGCGCATGATTTGTGGCAGCACGGCGTCGGACGAAGCAGTGCCCATGACGATCAGCAGTTCTTCGCGCAGGTACTTGAGCAACGGCCACATCTTCAGGCCCGAAAGGCGCATCACCAGGCCGAGAATCAATGTCACAAACGCCACGCAGGTCAGGTAAAACAGGCCGACCAGGCTGCCCAGGTGTTGCAGGGAATCCAGGCCATATTTGCTGGTGGTAAAGGCGATGGCGCCGAACACGCCGATCGGCGCCAGGCGCACGATCATGCCCATGATGCGGAAGATCACGTGGCTCAGCTCATTGATTAGCCGGGAAATACCCGACGCTGCTTCGCCCACCAGGTTCAGCGCACTGCCGAACAGCACTGAAAACAGCAGGACTTGCAGGATGTTGTTCTCCGCGAAGGCGCCGATGACCGAGGTGGGGATCAGGTTCATCAAGAACTGGGAGGTGGTTTGCATGTGCTGGCCGCGCTGGGCGATGTCGCCCATGTCGGCAGCGGAAAGCTGATCCAGATGAATGTTCGCGCCGCTGCCGATGCCGGTGGTGAATGCGAACACCAGACCAATCACCAGGGCGATGGTGGTCAGGATTTCGAAGTAGATTACCGATTTCAGGCCGATGCGCCCGACCTTCTTCAAGTCGCCGGCACCGCTGATACCGCTGACCACTACGCAGAACACAATCAGGCCGATGAGCATCTTGATCAGTTTGATGAAGCCATCGCCGAGCGGTTTGAGCTGGGCGGAGTATTCAGGAAGGGTCAGCCCGCAGACGATGCCGAGCACCAGTCCGAGAACCACTTGGAGGAAGATTGAACGCGAGCACCATCTGAGCATGGGAGGAATCCTGGTCGGTGTCCTGGCTGCCGTGCGCTTGAGTGGGCGCATCAGATTCAGGACTTAATTATTGTGGTCTTACCGGTATGTCCAGTGCAGGCGCAGTCTAGGCGCTGTTTTTGGGTGATCGCAAGCGGAAATTGCATAATTGGCATGACCGGTCTGACCAGTGGTGCCAGCTCCTACAAATCCAGGGCGAAAAAAAACCGGCCATCACGTGGCCGGTTTTTTATGGCTGCGGTTTAGCGCCGCAATTAAGCGCCGTACACCGGCAGCTTCTTGCAGATGGCCTTGACCTTCTCACGAACGGCATCGATCACCGCTTCGTTGTTCAGGTCAGCCAGGATGTCGCAGATCCAGCCGGCCAGTTCCTTGCACTCTGCTTCCTTGAAGCCGCGAGTGGTCACAGCCGGAGTACCGAAGCGCAGGCCGGAGGTGACGAACGGGGAGCGTGGGTCGTTTGGCACGGAGTTCTTGTTCACGGTGATGAACGCTTTGCCCAGAGCGGCGTCGGCGTCTTTACCGGAGATTTCCTGCTTGATCAGCGACAGCAGGAACAGGTGGTTCTTGGTCCCGCCGGAAACCACATCGAAACCACGTTCGATGAACACTTCGGCCATGGCCTGGGCGTTTTTCACCACTTGTTGCTGGTAGGTCTTGAACTCAGGCTGCAGCGCTTCTTTGAAGCAGATCGCTTTGGCGGCGATCACGTGCTCCAGTGGGCCACCCTGGGCGCCCGGGAATACCGCGGAGTTCAGCTTCTTCTCGATGTCGGCGTTGGCGCGAGCCAGGATCAGGCCGCCACGTGGACCGCGCAGGGTCTTGTGCGTGGTGGTGGTCACGACGTCAGCGAACGGAACCGGGTTCGGGTAGACGCCAGCGGCGACCAGACCGGCCACGTGGGCCATGTCGACGAACAGGTAGGCACCGACTTTGTCAGCGATTTCGCGGAAACGCGGGAAGTCGAGGATCTGCGAGTAGGCAGAGAAACCGGCCACGATCATTTTTGGCTTGTGCTCAACCGCCAGACGCTCGACTTCGTCGTAGTCGATCAGGCCGTTGGCGTCGATGCCGTATTGAACGGCGTTGTACAGCTTGCCGGAGGAGGAAACGCTGGCGCCGTGGGTCAGGTGACCGCCGTGGGCCAGGCTCATGCCCAGGATGGTGTCGCCCGCTTGCAGCAGTGCCAGGTACACGGCGCTGTTGGCTTGGGAACCGGCGTGTGGCTGAACGTTGGCGTAATCGGCGCCGAACAGTTCTTTGGCGCGGTCGATGGCCAGTTGCTCAACCACGTCGACGAACTCGCAACCACCGTAGTAGCGCTTGCCCGGGTAGCCTTCGGCGTACTTGTTGGTCAGTACCGAGCCTTGAGCTTCCATCACCGCTGGGCTGGTGTAGTTTTCCGAAGCGATCAGCTCGATGTGTTCTTCCTGGCGCTGAGCTTCTTGCTCCATGGCGGCAAAAAGATCGGCGTCGTACTTGGCAATAGTCAAATCACGGCTGAACATGGCGGTCCTCAAGGATCGGGGCAGAAAAGGGGGGCATTCTAACTCAACCGCTTTTAGATGGCATATGAAAGGACATCATGTCGCAGACGAAAGGAATTCAGCTTCTGGCTGTAAGCCTCAAGCGGCAAGTCAAAAGCGGACCGGCCACTGCTTGAAGCTTGCCACTTGAAGCTTCCAGCTTTCTTCATGTTTGATTGATTGGAGCTGTTGGCTCCAATCAATCAAACATGAAGAGCGCATCATTGCTGAACTGCGCCTCAAACCGGCTCGCCGGCATCGGCCGGCCGAACAGATACCCCTGAACCTCATCGCAACCATGCTCACGCAGGAAATCGAGCTGCTCGTGGGTTTCCACACCTTCGGCGATCACCGCCAGATTCAGGCTGTGGGCCATCGCAATGATCGCCCGGGCAATCTGCGCATCCTGCTCACCCGACGGCAGGCCATCTACGAAGGTGCGGTCGATTTTCAGCACGTCGATCGGGAATTGCTTGAGGTAGTTGAGCGAGGAATACCCGGTGCCGAAGTCATCGACCGCAATACTCAGGCCGAGGTTTTTCAATCCGGCGAGGATCTGCATCGCTTCGCTGACTTCGCGCATCAGGATACTCTCGGTCAGCTCCAGCTCCAGGCACGCCGGCGGCAGGCCGGTCTCCTTTAGGATGGTGGCAATCCGCGTCCCGAGTTGGCCGTCGGAGAATTGCCGGGCCGAAATGTTCACCGACACCTTCGGCACCCGCACCTTGGCCTGATGCCAGGTCTTGAGCTGACGGCAGGCTTCGCTGATCACCCAGTCACCGACATCCACCACTAGCCCGAGCTCTTCGAGCACCGGAATGAAATCCCCCGGCGGCACCAGGCCGCGACGTGGATGACGCCAGCGCAGCAGCGCTTCGGCGCCGGTCAGGCGTTTGCCGTCGCCGCTGAACTGCGGCTGGTAGTACAGAACGAATTCGTCTTGTTCCAGGGCATGGCGCAAGTCGCTTTCCAGCTCCAGGCGCTCCAGGGCGCTGGCGTTCATGTCCGCCTGATAGAACTGGAAGTTGTTCTTGCCGCGCTCTTTGGCGTGGTACATCGCGGTGTCGGCGTTTTTCATCAGCTGACTGAGTTCGTTGCCATCCTGCGGGCTCAGCGCGATGCCGATACTGGCGGTGACGAAGAACTCGCGGCCTTCCAGCACGAACGGTTTCACCAGGCTGGCGAGGATCTGCTCGGCGACATGGATCGCCCGGTTCAAGGCGACCTCACGGTTGGCCCGCGGTTGGAGCAGCAAGGTGAATTCATCGCCGCCCATGCGCGCCACGGTGTCGTCATCATCGACGCAACCGAGCAGGCGCGTGGCCATTTCCTTGAGCATGCGGTCGCCGGCGGCGTGGCCGAGGGAGTCGTTGATCGGCTTGAAACGGTCGAGGTCGAGGAACATCAGCACGACCCAGGACTTCTGCCGCTCGGCCGATTGCAGCGCGGTGTGCAGGCGGTCCTGGAACAGCGTGCGGTTGGGCAGGTGAGTCAGGGCGTCGTAGTAGGCGAGGCGGTGAATCCGCTGTTCGCTGGCCTTGCGCTCGCTGATGTCGCTGAAGAAGCACACGTAACTGGCCAGGTCACCTTCATCGTCGAGCACCGCCGTGATGCCGACCCAGGCCGGGTAATGCTCGCCGTTGCGCCGCTTGAGCCAGACTTCGCCTTCCCAGGTGCTGTTCTGATGCAGTTGTTTGAGCACATAACGCAGATGGGCTTCCTGCTGCTCGTCGACGGTCAGCATGTTTGGCAGCTGGTCCAGCACCTGCTCCACGGCATAACCGCTGACGCGACTGAACGCTTCGTTGGCCTGGACGATGTAGCCGGCCGGGTCGGTGATCAGGATCGCCGACGTCGAATGTTCGAAAACCGTGGCCGCCATGCGCAGGTCTTTTTCGGCCCTGCGTTGCTGGCTGATGTCGCGCCCGACGCCGAGCACGCCTTCGAAGGCCCCGTGTTCGTCCCAGACCAGCACCAGCCGTAGCTCGATCGGGATCTTGCGCCCGTCGGCCCGCAGGCAATCGAACAGGAACAGTTGGGTCTGCACCTGAGTGCGCAGCAGCGCCAGTTGCTCGGGTTTATCCAGCGCTTTGCTGACCCGATCCATCAGGCCGTAAATGCCGGTCAGTTGCTGCGGGTTGGCGATGGTCGATTGCCAGCCGTTCTGGAAGATCCACTCGGCGTCGTAGCCCAGCACGGCATGCACCGACGGGCTGACGTAATTGAGTGCCATTTTGCTGTCGGTGGAGAAAATCACGTCGCTGATGCTTTCGGCGAGCATCCGGTAGCGCTGCTCGCTGTCACGCAGGGATTCACTGGCTTCGATCTGTTCGGTGATGTCCTTGGCCACGCCGATGATCCGCGTGACTTGATCGTGTTTGTCCCGCGCCAGTGCCTGTTCGCGAATGTCGAAACGCCGCCACTTGCCGTCGCGATGACGGAACCGCAACTGGCACTGCAGCAATTGGGTGTAACCCCCGTGGCGCTGGGCCTGGCGCGAGCGGTGGTAGTCATCGGCATCTTCGGGGTGCAGGAGGATTTCCCAGAAGTACTCGCCCATCTGGTGCAACTCGGTACGGTTGTAACCGAGGGTCTGGCCCAGGTGGTGGTTACTGAAAATCATCCGCTGGCTGATCACGTCCTGCACGTACAGGTGGTCCGGCACAGTGCGCACCACATCGGACCAGAACCCTTCGCGTTCCAGCAGCGACAGTTCGATGAGTTTACGGCTGGTAATGTCGGTGATACTCAGGATCACCGCTTTATAGTCGGCGTAATCTTCCGGCAGGCGCAGCACCAGCCACAGGTGCTGGTCGCGGCCATTGAGGTCCTGGAGTTTGATTTCCAGCTCGAGCTGTCTCTGCTGGTTGAACACCGTTTCGATCACTTGGTGGCCGATGGCGGTGCCGTCCAGCGGGCAACCGTCAATCAACAGTTTCCAGGCCTGAGTGCAGGAGTTGACGTTGAGCAGTTGCAGGGCGACCTGGTTGACCTCGGTGATGCGCAGTTCCTGGAGCAGTTGCTGGCGTTGCTCCGGTCTGTCGAGCCACGCCTTGAGTTGCTCGCTGCTGTGCAGTTGGGCTTTGTCGAAGAAGGTCTTGAGCCCGGAGACGTCCAGTACGCACAGGGCAACGCCCGTGCCTTCGAAAATATCGTGATAGCGGCGGCGGCCTTCATGCAACTGGCGCTGACGGCGGCGAATGTTCAGCAACACGATGAACGGCAGCAGGGAGAAGGCCAGGCCCAGCAGGCATTTGCCGATGAATGCCGGCAACAGTTGTTCGAGCACTTGCTGGCGATCGAACAGTCCGCGCAGTTGCCAGTCGCTGCTGCTCAGGGGCACTGTCAGCACACTTTTGGCCAGATCGTCGGGGGATAACGCGCTCGGTTTGACCGAAGGCGACGCTTCATCGCGGCTGATGATCTGGTGATTGACCCGGTTTTCCACCAGCCACAGCGGGCGGATGCCGGCTTCGTTTTGTTTGGTCAGTGACGAGAAAAACGTCGGTGTCAGGCGCAGGGCCCAGTAGCCACGACTGCTGCCGCTGGCTTGATGCAGCAGCAGATGCACCACTGAACCGTCGTCGGCATTGCTGAAATAGTGGGCTTGGGCGCGGCTGCGCCGGACCAGTTCACCCAGGTAATCGGCATCCTGGGCGTCGGCGGCGCTGTCACTGAGGACTTTGCCGGAAGGACTGAGTAGCGCCAGGCTGCGCAGGTCAGGCAGCGATTGTTGCAGTTTGCGCAGTAGCGCCTGCTGTTCGTCGGCACTTTGCGGTTGTTCGACGATCGGTAGCAGGTTCAGTGCAATCTGGGCGTTGAGCGCCATGTTCAGGCTGACTTGCGCGGCCAGATCGGCGGTGTAGTCGATGGTGTATTGCCGCTGGTGCTTCTGTGTTTCGCGCAGCTGATCCAGCAGCTGCCAGAACAGCAAGGCGAGCAACAACAGCACGAGTATCGCCAGCGCACCCTTCAAGGATCCGCGCAGGGGCGCGCCGGGCGCAGGATGAGGTGCGCTCACGGACGAAGGCGGAGAGACATTGGACAAACTGTAATCCTGCGGTTTGGCTGGACTGGCGCGACGTGCACTATAAGCCGGACGCCCGGAGGGCGGCTAGCATGCCTTGTGTTGTGGCGAAGTGCCAGCCCCTCCCGGCTGGACTGCCATCTGTCATTCAGGTAGCTTTGCCGGTTACGCGGGAGCGTTCCAGCTCCTAGACTCAGACTTTTTCAGCGCTCATGTATTGATACATTATCAATCTGACGACGCGCACAGTCTGGCCAGGCATCGCCTGCGCTCCAATCATTCATCTGTCACTGACCCAAGGTTCTCCATGGCTCAATACGTCTTCACCATGCATCGGCTGGGCAAAGTTGTTCCGCCGAAGCGGGAAATCCTGAAAAATATTTCGCTGTCCTTCTTCCCCGGCGCCAAGATCGGCGTGCTCGGCCTCAACGGTTCGGGTAAGTCCACGCTGTTGAAAATCATGGCGGGCGTCGACACCGAGTTCGAGGGCGAAGCGCGTCCGATGCCGGACCTGAACATCGGCTACCTGCCACAAGAGCCGATCCTGGACCCGACCAAGACCGTGCGTGAAGTAGTCGAGGAAGCGGTCAGCGTGATCAAGAACGCCCAGGCTCGCCTGGACGAGGTCTACGCCGCTTACGCTGATGAAGATGCCGACTTCGACAAACTGGCCGCCGAACAGGCCAAGCTCGAAGCCATCCTGCAAGCCAGCGACGGTCACAACCTGGATCGCCAGCTGGAAGTCGCCGCCGATGCGCTGCGTCTGCCGGCCTGGGATGCCAAGATCGAATTCCTCTCCGGTGGTGAGAAGCGTCGCGTGGCCCTGTGCCGCCTGCTGCTGTCTGCTCCGGACATGCTGCTGCTCGACGAACCGACCAACCACCTGGACGCCGATTCCGTCGCCTGGCTGGAGCACTTCCTGCACGACTTCCCGGGCACCGTAGTCGCGATCACGCACGACCGGTACTTCCTGGACAACGTCGCCGGCTGGATCCTCGAGCTCGACCGCGGCGCCGGTATCCCTTACGAGGGCAACTATTCGGGTTGGCTGGAAGCCAAGTCCGACCGTCTGGCTGCCGAATCCAAGCAGCAGTCGGCTCACGAAAAAGCCATGAAGGAAGAACTGGAGTGGGTGCGCAAAGGCGCCAAGGCCCGCCAGTCCAAATCCAAGGCTCGTCTGCAACGCTTCGAAGAAATGCAGTCGCAGGAATTCCAGAAGCGCAGCGAAACCAACGAGATCTACATCCCGGCCGGTCCACGCCTGGGTGACAAGGTCATCGAGTTCAAGAACGTTTCCAAGGGTTACGGCGATCGCGTGTTGATCGACAACCTGTCGTTCTCCATGCCAAAAGGCGCCATCGTTGGCGTGATCGGCGGTAACGGTGCCGGTAAGTCGACCCTGTTCCGCATGCTGATGGGCAAGGAAACGCCGGATTCGGGCAGCATCGAAGTCGGCGAAACCGTGCAACTGGCGTGCGTCGATCAGAGCCGCGAAGACCTGGACGGCAGCAAGACGGTGTTCCAGCAAATCTCCGACGGTTCCGATCAGATCCGCATCGGCAACTACGAGATCCCGTCGCGTACCTACGTCGGTCGCTTCAACTTCAAGGGCGGCGACCAGCAGAAGTTCGTCAAGGACCTGTCCGGTGGTGAGCGCGGTCGCTTGCACCTGGCCCTGACCTTGAAAGAGGGCGGCAACGTCCTGCTGCTCGACGAACCGTCCAACGACCTCGACGTTGAAACCCTGCGTTCCCTGGAAGAAGCCCTGCTGGACTTCCCGGGCGCCGCCATTGTGATCTCTCACGATCGGTGGTTCCTGGACCGCGTCGCGACGCACATCCTGGCTTACGAAGACGACTCGCAAGCGGTGTTCTTCGAAGGTAACTACACCGAGTACGAAGCCGATCGCAAGAAACGCCTCGGCGAAGCGGCTTCCCAGCCGCATCGTGTACGGCACAAGAAACTGGCCTGATATCGGGCGGGTCGCATGAAAAAACGGAGCCTTCGGGGCTCCGTTTTTTTATGGGTTTCAGTGACACCGCGGCGCGGCCATCGCCAGCAGGCTGGCTCCCACAGGGGATATGTGAGCGGCACAAATCCACTGTGGCAGCCAGCCTGCTAGCGATGACGGCCTGACGATCACTCGATCTCTATGCTCAACACCTCAATCATCAAATCCCCCACCGGCCGCTTCCACACCACTTCATCCCCGACCTGCGCGCCCAACAACGCCCGCCCCAGCGGCGAGCCCCAGTTGATCAGCCCACTCGCCGCATCCGCCTGATCCTCACCCACCAACTGCACACGCTGTTCGTGGCCCTGTTCATCGGCAAACGTTACCCACGCGCCAATCTGGACTTTATCGGTCGAGGAGGCCGGTACGACTAACTGAGCGCTTTGCAGGCGTTGATTGAAATATCGCCAGTCACGTTCCAGATCGGCCTGGCGCTGTTTGTCCGCGAGTTCGCCTTTCGCACTCTGTCCATTGAGCAGGTTTTGCACTTCGGCGACTTTCGCCTGAAGCTGCGCCAGCCCCGCGGGCGTGACGTAATTGGGCTGTGTGCTGACCTGCCGTTCGACCGGCTGATCGGCTTGCGCGGCGGCGTTATCTTCATTGACGAAAGCGCGACTCATGGTTTTCTCCCGTTATAGGGTTTGGGCCATGGTTGCAGGCTTTTAGTTTCGATGGATGTCTGTCCGCGACTCATTGCGAGCGATAGGCACGGGCGGCGTCCTGGTCCTTTTGTTGCTGCCAGGCTTTGTCGCGGTCGTCCCAGTGGTGGCTGCGATAGTCCTCGCGATCCTCGCTTTCGCGCATGGCCTGGCACTGGCGAAAACCGTCGCTCCAGCCTTCGGCGTACTGCTTGTCCTTGAGATAACGCGGGACGTTCTTGCGAAATTCCCCGGTGATTGCCCCGGCAGCTTGCCGGCCACTGCTGCAACCGTCATCGAAACCATCGGCGAACGCCGGTGGATAACCCTTGGCGATCAAATCCTCGTGGGTCGTCTGGCAACCCGCGATCAACATCAACAATCCCAGCACACCTGCGCAACGCCACATCTCCGACTCCCGGGCCGTTGGACGGCCAATGGGTGAATTCTAGGAGTGGATTCGTGAGGCAGTTGTGAAAGGCGTGTGATTAATCTGTTGGCCACCACACATCCGCTGTGGGATCGAGCCTGCTCGCGATGGCGGTGTGTCAGTCAACACTGATGTCGACTGATACACCGCCATCGCGAGCAGGCTCGCTCCCACAGGGACGGTGGGGTGTCACGTCAATAGTGATACCACTTCACCTCAAGCATCACTTCGTTCTCGGGCGAGGCGAGGTGGCTGAATTCGCGCTGGGCACTCAGGCGCAGGCCCAGGTTACGCGACAGTTCCCACTGCTGGTTGAGGCTCACACTGCGGCGCACCTCGCCGTTGGTGAAGAAATCGCCCTTGGTTTCCAGGCTGAAGTTGCCCAGTGGGTTTTTCCACAGCAGACCGCTATTGAAACCTGCCGCCGGTGCGATAAAGCCCGCGAAGTCGTTGTTGTGTTCGACACGCACGGTGCCCAGTGCAAAGCCGAGCATGTCTTCACCCAACTGCCAGGTGCCGCCGCCACCGCCGTTGACGTGGCTGACCAGCGTTTCATCGTCATGCTTGCCTGGCACGCGTTCCAGGCCGCCCGTGACTTGCCACGATAATGGCTTCAACAACTCATTGCGCGGCGTCAGGGAGCGAATGGTCGCCAGGTCCAGTTGCTGGAACTGCCAGTCATTGCCTTCGTACTGGCGCAGTTTCATCTGCAGGATTTCGATCTGCGCACCGAGCGGGAAGCTCTCGGCGTTATCGTTGAGGTCGTGATACGCCATGCGCAGGCCATATTCGCCAAAGGCCTTGTCGCCCCGGGTGCCGATGCCGGCCTGCCAGGTGCGGGATTCATGACCGTCCTCGGGCAGGCCGGGCCTCGGGATGTCCAGCTCAGGGGCGGGGTTCTGGTTGATCGCCCGCAGCAGTTCGAAACTGCGTTGCGCCCTCTCAGGGTCGCGCTCCTGACCGTTGGCGCGATAGCGTTCGAGGCGGTAAGACGCATCGATGATCAGCGCCTGGCGGTCGCGCGGTTGAGCCTTGAACGCCGGTGTCTGCAATTGCTTTTGGTCGGCGCTGACTTTCAGCACCCACTCCTGTTCTTCGTCAGTCAACGGCTCGGCGCGGCTCAGCAGTTCCCGTTCACGGGACGGACGATACTGAATGGATTCCACCAGCCCGGCTTCTTTCACCGCTTTGACGGTATCGGTCGGAATGGCCGTCAGTGGAAACTGTTCGGTCAGGCGCAGGCTTGGCCGCGCCACCTGCAGCAGCTCAAGCAGGCGATAGGAGCAGTTTTCGTCGAAAAAGAAATAGTCGAACTGGATCTGCTTCAACTCCCAGACGTGCTCGACCATGCGCTCGGTTTCTGCCTGCGTCAGGTTCAGCCGGTACTCCCACAGGTCCCGGTTTTCGAGGCTGCGGTATTCCGAGAGTTTCTCCTGATACGGCACCAGCGCGAACAGCCCCGGGTAGCCGCCCATCAAGCCTTTCCAGGCGTAGAGGATGCTGTTGTCCGAACCTTCGATGTAGGCGCCGAAGTTGATCGCGTAACTGAGCAGCGCGGTGTGATCACTCTGCACATCGGCCTGGTCGATGCGCAGCAAGGTATGGCCGAACATCGATGACGGACTGTTCAGGTAAGCCGCCGGGAAAATCATCACCGCGCTATGGGGCGAGACATCCTTGAACCATTGCTTGAACTCAGTGCAATCGAGCGCCGGCAAATCAGTCAGGTTGAGCTGCGCTTTCAACCAGCGGGTGCGCGCCGGGTACACACATTGGGCATGTTGTTCGCCCGCACTGGCCGGGGCGTACAGCGCCTGCACGGTGGCCGCCAGTTCGCGGTCGGGGTGTTCGTTACCGTCGGGTGCGAGAAAGAACTTTTTGTCGCTGACATAGCTGCGCCAGCCGCCCAGCTTGGCGGTTTCGTAATGGCCCAGGGAAATCCAGAAAGGGTCGTTGGCCAGTTGCTGCAAACGTTGATTGTCGACATGTGGCGCGGCGGACAGCGGGGCGCAGACACAGAGCGCCAGCCAGGCAAGGCGTTTGAGCATAGTGAGCAACTTAAGTCGAAAAAAAATAAAGACCCAAGGGGGACAGGTCCAAAAAATAAAACCCGCCCCCCGAAAGGAGCGGGTGGGTCGAGCTTAAGCTTGAGTAGCGTACTTGGCCAGACGCGGATCGTTCTTCAGAACGGCCAGGGTGTTGGTATGCACGTCGTCAGCGGTCACGTCAGCCTTGCTGAAGATCTGCTGGAAGTGCTGGTGAGTCACAGCGGCGAAGTGCGCACGGTCTGCCGGCGCCACGCCCAGTACCACGGCATAGGTCGTCAGCGCTTCGCCGTTACCTTTGGCCATGTCTTCGGACAGCTCGTTCATCATGCCATTCATGGCAAACCAGGATTTGCCGCCATAAGTCAGCGACGCATTAGTCGAGCAACCGTTGGTACCAGAAGTCATACCGAACGTTGCGTTACCGGAAGTGCCGTTGGTGGTGGATGCCAGGAAGTGAGCCGGGGTGCCACGCTGACCTTCGAACAGCATGTTGCCCCAACCGCAATCCGGGCCGCCTGGCGCTTGGGCCATGGCGTTGATGGATACAGCGGTGAAGAGAGTACCGAGAAGAATCCGTTTCATAGCTTTGTTCTCTTTATGTGCATACCAATGGACAAGGGGTCTGGCCCAATCCGGCGCCAGTGGGCCAGTTATTAATCCAGCCGCGCAGTTTGGAGTTTAGGCACGTTCCTGGGGTTCCGTGATTTTTTGCAAAACATTCGTTGAAATCATTGATTTGTCCCCGGCCGGCCTGGAGATGACGGTTTGTCTATGCTTTGGCTGGAGGCGCGCCTTGCAAGTGAGGTATGGGCAGCGCCAGAATGCCGCTATCTGCCCCGCCTGATGTAAGGAAGCCCGATGCCTGATCCTGTTGCTGCCAGCTTGCGTCTAGCGCCTGAAGCGCTGACCCGTCCGTTTTCCGCTGAACAGTTCAGCTTCTCTACCACCAATGATCTGGAGCCCTTTCGCGGTGTGCTTGGCCAGGAACGTGCGGTCGAAGCCTTGCAGTTCGGCGTGGCCATGCCACGCCCCGGTTACAACGTATTTGTCATGGGTGAGCCCGGCACCGGCCGGTTTTCGTTCGTCAAACGCTATCTGAAAGCCGAAGGCAAGCGCCTGCAGACCCCGGCCGACTGGGTCTACGTCAATAATTTCGATGAGCCTCGCGAGCCTCGTGCACTGGAATTGCCATCGGGCACTGCTGGCGCCTTCATCGGTGACATCAACGGCTTGATCGACAACCTGCTGGCGACTTTTCCGGCAGTGTTCGAGCACCCGTCCTACCAGCAGAAAAAAAGCGCCATCGACCGCGCCTTCAACCAGCGCTACGACAAGGCACTGGACGTGATCGAGCGCCTGGCGCTGGAGAAGGAGGTCGCGCTTTACCGCGACGCCAGCAACATCGCGTTCACGCCCATGAGCGAAGGCAAGGCCCTGGACGAAGCGGAATTCGCCCAGTTGCCGGAAGCCGATCGCGAGCGTTTCCACGACGATATTTCCGGTCTGGAGGAGCGACTGAACGAAGAGCTCGCCAGCCTGCCGCAATGGAAGCGCGAGTCGAGCAATCAGCTGCGCCACCTCAACGAAGAAACCATCACGTTGGCCTTGCAGCCGTTGCTGTCGCCGTTGTCGGAGAAATACGCCGAGAACGCCGCCGTTTGCGGTTACCTGCAAGCCATGCAGGTCTACCTGCTCAAGACCGTGGTCGAGCAACTGGTGGACGACAGCAAGACCGACGCCGTCGCCCGCAAATTGCTGGAAGAGCAATACGCCCCGAGCCTGGTGGTCGGTCATTCGTCCAGCGGCGGTGCGCCGGTGGTCTTCGAGCCGCACCCGACTTACGAAAACCTGTTTGGCCGCATTGAATACAGCACCGATCAGGGCGCGATGTACACGACCTATCGGCAACTGCGGCCGGGCGCATTGCACCGGGCCAACGGCGGTTTCCTGATCCTTGAAGCGGAAAAAATGCTCAGCGAGCCGTTCGTGTGGGATGCGCTCAAGCGCGCTCTGCAATCGCGCAAGCTGAAAATGGAGTCGCCGCTCGGTGAGCTGGGCCGCCTGGCCACCGTGACCCTGACGCCGCAACACATCCCGTTGCAGGTCAAAGTCGTCATCATCGGTGCGCGTCAGCTGTATTACACGCTGCAAGACCTCGATCCGGACTTCCAGGAGATGTTCCGCGTCCTGGTGGATTTCGACGAAGACATCCCGATGGTCGACGAGAGCCTGGAGCAGTTCGCCCAGTTGCTCAAAACCCGCACCTCGGAAGAAGGCATGGCGCCGCTGACGGCCGATGCCGTGGCGCGCCTGGCGACTTACAGCGCGCGCCTGGCCGAACACCAGGGGCGTTTGTCGGCGCGCATCGGTGATCTGTTCCAACTGGTCAGCGAGGCGGACTTCATTCGTCACCTGGCGGGGGACGAGATGACCGATGCCGGGCATATCGAACGGGCGCTAAAGGCCAAGGCCACCCGTACCGGGCGGGTCTCTGCGCGGATTCTCGATGACATGCTCGCCGGGATCATCCTGATCGACACGGACGGCGCCGCCGTCGGCAAGTGCAACGGGCTGACCGTGCTGGAAGTCGGCGACTCGGCGTTCGGTGTGCCGGCGCGGATTTCCGCCACGGTCTACCCGGGCGGCAGCGGCATCGTCGACATCGAGCGCGAGGTCAACCTCGGCCAGCCGATCCACTCCAAGGGTGTGATGATCCTCACCGGGTATCTGGGCAGTCGTTACGCTCAGGAATTCCCGCTGGCGATTTCCGCGAGTATCGCGCTGGAGCAGTCCTACGGTTACGTCGATGGCGACAGTGCGTCGCTGGGCGAGGCGTGCACGCTGATTTCGGCCCTGTCGAAAACGCCGCTCAAGCAATGCTTTGCGATCACCGGTTCGATCAATCAGTTCGGTGAAGTGCAGGCGGTGGGCGGGGTCAACGAGAAGATCGAAGGCTTCTTCCGACTCTGCGAAGCCCGTGGGCTGACCGGGGAGCAGGGGGCGATCATTCCTCACGCCAACGTCGCCACGCTGATGCTCGACGAGAAGGTGCTCTCGGCGGTGCGTGCGGGGCAGTTCCATGTCTACGCCGTGCGCCAGGCTGACGAGGCGTTGAGCCTGTTGGTCGGAGAGCCGGCCGGTGCGCCGGATGCCGATGGCCAGTTCCCCGAAGGCAGCGTTAACGCACGGGTGGTGGAACGCTTGCGCGTGATCGCGGAAATGATCAGCGAAGAAGACCTCAAGGAAGCCGAGAAAGAAGCGGCGCTGGAAGCCCTGGTGGAGGCCAAACCGGCCTGACCGATCTGAGGATCACCCCGATCCACAGTGGGAGCGAGCCTGCTCGCGATGTGGCACTTTCATCCAACACATGTGTTGGCTGAAAGTTCGCTATCGCGGGCAGGATCAGTCCCACATTTGGGATGTGTCCACTTCAAGAAAGTGCCATCACTCTGACGTCAATATTCACACAATGACCATTCGGCGCCTTCTGGTCTGACTTGACGTGCTAGTCAGACTTTTCTTCTATTCTCAGCTCAAGGATATCGACAGTAATCACTGGATCGAGACAGCCTTCCCGTGGGGGCTGAACACCGGATCTACCGAGGGTCGCCGCCATGTCGCGCAACCTCTGCCTCACCCGTCAATGCCTGGGCCTTGTGACCCGTATCGAGTGTGCCATCCGTCCGTTGGCGGGGGATACGGGCATGTGGACCTTGCTCTTCGCCGCCGGAATGGCCGGCGAACAACCTTCCGCCATCAAGGCGCAGGGACCGTTTCATGGGCCTTTCGTGGCGGAGTCCATCCTCGACACGATTGTTGAAAGCCTGACGCTGCATGGCTACGAACTGGCCGATGACCCACAAATCTGGTGCCTGCACCTGCAAGCCCAGCTGCGGGAAATCAACGGGGGCCGTTGCCGCAACCTCAATGGCTGAGTTCGGCGCGGCCACTGAAACCGGTTATTGATCAAGGTGGCTCAAATCCGCCTTGGCCAGTTTGACCTCGAAACCATATTGCACCGTGGTGAGGTCGGTTCGCTGATAGGTTTCCAGACGTGTTGGCTGGCCATAGAAGTAATGCACGGCAAATAGCGCCGGGCCTTCTGCGCTCGCGTCGTGAGTGACCGAAAGGATTTCTTTCAGATAGTTTCCAGAGTCGTCCTTGGCGAAAAAACGCCACTCCTGGGCAGGAAACAGCTTCAAATCAACCACCAAGGCATTGCCTTTGAGTTCCAGGCCTTTGGGCAACGTATGGGCGTCGAGCGTTTGTTTGGCCACCGTCGCCAGAAACAGCGGCATGGAGCCCACTGCATAGGCCGGTGTTTCCGGAAACAGGTTCAAGTCATAGGTGATGGCGCCACGTAGCGGATCGACCTCGTAAGCCTCAAGCGGCAGCTCGATCGGCCCATCGCGCTTGCCACTGCCATCCTCCGTAAAGAACGTGACCGGGCTATCGCCAGCGCTGAACGATGTACCGAGCATCTCGTCATTGAAGCTTCTGGGGTGGTCGAATTCAATGCGTGCGGCGCTGGGGTCATCCACCGACTGACTGACGATGATGCCCTTCTTCAGCTGTTCCTCACTCAATGTCGCGCCCTTGAGCCAGGTCGGGGCCTGATCGTCATACACCACCACCGGTAGGGTCAGTGGCTGGATGGTTTTTGCCGTGGTGTGTGAGTCGAAGCGGCGCACCGGCAGGTTCAGGTCCTTGTGGGTCACCGTGGCGGCCGAAAAATCCAGAACGCTCACTTCAACGGTTTCGACCGGACCGTTGAAATACACTTTGGTGTAATGATTCTTCTGCTGCGCCTCGAAGGTGCGCTGTTCTTCGTCGATCTGCTTTTCGAAAGTCTCGCTCCAGGCTTTCTGCTGCTGAATTTTCGCCAGTTGTTTTTGATAGAAGGCAATTTGCGCAGCGGTTTCGTTGATCGAACCCGATCGCGAGAGGAATTGCCCGGTGATGTCCCTGGCCTGGACGATCAGCGGATTCAACGGTGTTTCGCTGACTTCAGGAGCCAGTGGTGCGCTGTTGTTGAATTCGATTTCGGCGTAGTTGTTGCCCAGTTTCAGCAAGGTGACGCTGAGGTTGTCGTTGGTGCGGGTCTGGCCAACGTCTTTTTTCGTCAGGTCGAAGGTGTAGAGCCGGCGCGGGGCGATGACCTCGACCTTGCCTTGCAGGCTCACCGGTTGGGGCTGGTTCTTGTTGTCCATGTCCAGACCGTCGATGAACGGATAGGTCACCGTCAGATCATCCGGGTTGGTCAGGTTGGAACTGGAGGGGCTCAGTTGAATGCCGGGATCGGTTTCCGACCATTCCGGCTGGAACGCGATGACGCGCTTGTTGCTCAAGGTCACCGATTGCCATTCCAGGCCATGGGGAAAGAGAAACGCTGCCGGAATGTTGAAGTTGAAAGGGAACACCGGTTGCAGGTCGGTCAGGTAGTCGGAACTGGAATCCTTGTGCAGCACGAACAGGCCGTTGATGTAGGTGTCGACCAAAGCCTGAGGCGTGGGGTAGTGCTTGAGCACGGCGAGAACGTCTTCGCCGTATTCGGTTTCCACGGGTTTGCTGTCGAGCTTGAGTTGCGCACGCTCGAGCAACAGCAGTGAACCGCCGAGTTCGGCAACGGCATCCCTGAGCTTTGGATCCTCAATCGCATCCAGAGACTTCTCGAACTGCGCGGTCTTTTCCTCGAGGCTAGTCTGGCGCTTCTCATCGCTGGGTGAGCAGCCGCCCAGCAGCAGAGCCAGGCAAATGCCGGCACTCGTTATTGGCAATCGCACATCCATTTCCAGTCTTCCTGTCCGATGTCGCTGAGCTGTCAATAGTCTGGACACTAGCAGAAAAACTTTGTGGCACACGCGCAGGTCGCGGATTTGCCGAAGGTTTCTGGCTGCTTCAGGGTATAGACAGGGGGCTGGTATACTTGCGGCCATTTTCAACATCACGTGTGAGATTCAATGGAACGCTTTATCGAAAATGCAATGTATGCCTCCCGCTGGCTGCTGGCACCGATCTACTTCGGTCTGTCCCTTGGGCTACTGGCGCTGGCGCTGAAATTCTTCCAGGAAGTTTTCCACGTCATTCCCAACGTATTCTCGATGGCCGAGTCGGACCTGATCCTGGTGCTGCTGTCGCTGATCGACATGGCACTGGTGGGTGGCTTGCTGGTGATGGTGATGATCTCCGGTTACGAGAACTTCGTTTCCCAGCTGGACATCGACGACAGCAAGGAAAAGCTCAACTGGCTGGGCACCATGGATTCGTCTTCGCTGAAGATGAAAGTGGCGGCCTCCATCGTGGCGATTTCGTCGATCCACCTGCTGCGGATCTTCATGGACGCCAAGAACGTCGATCCCGAGCATTTGAAGTGGTACGTGATTATTCACATGACGTTCGTCGTGTCGGCGTTTGCCATGGGTTATCTGGATAAGCTGACCAAGCACTGACGCTCACAAAGCCCTGTAGGAGCGAGGCTTGGCCGCGAAGGGGCTGTGTCAGTCGATACAGTTGTTGCCCGTCACACCGCCTTCGCGGGCAAGCCTCGCTCCTACAGTCAGGTGCAAACAGACGGGCGGTGTCGTTTGTGGCTTGTACTTTGAGGTGCCGAAGCCTATGCATGTATTGATATTGGCTTGACACCGTATGAGGTGCATTCATGAACCTTGTTGAATTACGTGCATATGCCATCGCAGGGAAAGTCGATGAGCTGAACCTGATTTCTATGGAAGGCGGGATCTACCTGCTGGAGGCGCGCATGCATGGGGCGGCGTATCCGTTAAGTGATGCCCGCGACCATATGCTCCACCTGCGTTCGGTGGAGCATGCGCGTCAAGTGCTGCACCGCTTCCCCACCTTGCCTTTCAACCTTGTGCACACGTCGGTCCATGATGAAATGTGCGGACTCGGTGCCAATGCAGAAGAGGGCCTGAAGGTGCCGATCGCCTTCAGTTCTCGCTGGTAGCAATGACCCCCTGATCAGCGCAACGGCATCTGTGCTAGTCTGCTGGCCCTTTTGGTTCCGGGCGCTCCGGGACGCGCTGTGCACGCACGGCAAGTTCCCGGGCCGTCCGCACAGCGGAGCAGTGTCATGTCCGAAGTAAATCTGTCCACCGACGAAACCCGCGTCAGCTACGGCATTGGCCGTCAGCTGGGCGACCAACTGCGCGACAACCCGCCACCGGGCGTTAACCTGGACGCGATCCTGGCTGGCCTGACCGACGCGTTCGCCGGTAAGCCTAGCCGTGTAGGTCAGGAAGAAATGTCCGCCAGCTTCAAGGTGATCCGCGAAATCATGCAGGCCGAAGCAGCTGCAAAAGCCGAAGCGGCCGCTGGCGAAGGCCTGGCTTTCCTGGCTGAAAACGCCAAGCGTGACGGCATCACCACCCTGGCCTCGGGCCTGCAATTCGAAGTGCTGACTCAAGGTGAAGGCGCCAAGCCAACCCGTGAAGATCAAGTGCGCACTCACTACCACGGCACCCTGATCGACGGCACTGTGTTCGACAGCTCCTACGATCGTGGCCAGCCTGCAGAATTCCCGGTTGGCGGCGTGATCGCTGGCTGGACCGAAGCCCTGCAACTGATGAATGCCGGTAGCAAATGGCGCCTGTACGTGCCGAGCGAACTGGCTTACGGCGCTCAAGGCGTTGGCAGCATTCCGCCGCATAGCGTTCTGGTATTCGACGTCGAACTGCTCGACGTTTTGTAAGCTCTTGATTCTGTAGGAGTGAAGCTTGCTCGCGAATGCATCACCTCGGTTTCAAGTCAGAACCGAGTTGTCAGGTTCGCGGGCAAGCCTCGCTCCTACGGGGTTTAGTGCTACTCATACTTCGATCTTGTGGTTCAGATCGCTCGTCGGGCGCAACGCCCGGGCGTAGCAGAACAGAAACAGATTGCGCACCAGTTCCTTGAGCACCACCGGCTCGCAGGAACTCAAGCCGTTGACGTCCAGATCACCCTGATCCTGCAGCTCGTTCAAGGCTTCTTCTTCAAGTACTGCACAGACTTCCCCGGTTTCCCGATACAGGATCCTGAGGTAGGGGTGTGGGCGGTCCAGCCAGGCATCGATCAAATAAGTCATGGGTCTCATCTCCATTGATGGGTTTCAATGAGAATAATTCTTATTCATCAAATGGCAAGGACCTATTGGCGGTTTGTGATTTTTTCCGGGTAAAGATTGCGTAAGGTCAAAACGGCTGGCGTTTGGCTATTGCGAGGATATGTGGGGAGAGGCGGGGCGGGTGAAGCACCATCCCACGCAGGGCGCGGGATGGAAGACAACAGAATCAGACTTTTCTGACGAACTCGGACTTGAGCTTCATCGGGCCGATGCCGTCGATCTTGCAGTCGATGTCGTGATCGCCATCGCACAGGCGGATGTTCTTGACCTTGGTGCCGACTTTGACCACCAGCGACGTGCCTTTGACCTTCAGGTCCTTGATCACGGTGATGGTGTCGCCGTCCTGCAGGACGTTGCCGACCGAATCTTTTTTCACGGTGTCATCGGACGCCGCTTCGGCTTCGCCGCTGGCGGACCATTCGTGGGCGCACTCGGGGCAGATCAGCTGAGCGCCGTCTTCGTAGGTGTATTCGGAATTGCATTTTGGGCAGGGTGGCAACGTGCTCACTAAAGCTCCTTGGATTCAGGATCGCTAAAAAGCGCACATTATATAGGGTTTTAGCTGGGAGGGGGGCGACGCCAAAAACTGTGGGAGCGAGCCTGCTCGCGAAAGCGGTGTGCCAGTCAGCATTCGACTGACAGATTGCTTTCGCGAGCAGGCTCGCTCCCACAGGGTATTACGGCGCAGTTAGTGCGTACGGGCGACCGCAAACTCACTGAGCTCAACCAATGCGTCGCGGTATTCGCTGGCGGGCAGCGCGTCGAGGCATTTGATTGCACGGGCTACGTAATCGCGGGCCAGTTGCGCGGTGTAATCCAGCGAACCGGACGCTTCCACGGCTTCACGGATGCTTTCCAGGTCTTCGATACCGCCTTTCTGGATCGCCTTGCGCACCAGTGCAGCCTGCTCCGGCGTGCCTTCGCGCATGGTGTAGATCAGCGGCAGGGTCGGCTTGCCTTCGGCCAGGTCGTCACCGACGTTCTTGCCCAGGGTTTCCGCGTCGCCACGGTAGTCCAGCAGGTCGTCGACGAGTTGGAAGGCCACGCCCAGATGATCGCCGAAGGTGCGCAGCGCTTCGCTCTGTTCCGGTGTGGCGCCGGCCAGGGCCGCGGCGCTGTGGGTCGAGGCTTCGAAGAGCATCGCGGTTTTGCCGCGGATGACTTCCATGTAGGTTTCTTCGGTGGTGCTGGCATCACGCACTTTGGACAGCTGCAACACTTCGCCTTCGGCGATGATGCGCGTGGCTTGCGAAAGGATCTTCATCACCGGCATGGAGCCCAGTTCGACCATCATTTCGAAGGAACGCGAATACAGGAAGTCGCCCACCAGCACGCTTGGCGCGTTGCCCCACATGGCGTTGGCGGTCGAGCGGCCACGGCGCATGCCGGACATGTCGACCACGTCGTCGTGCAGCAGCGTGGCGGTGTGCAGGAACTCGATGGTCGCGGCCAGCAGGCGCAGGTCATCGCCTTCGCGACCCAGAGCCTTGCCACACAGCAACACTAATAGGGGACGCAGGCGTTTACCGCCAGCCGAGGTAATGTAATCGCCGATTTTCGATACCAGCGGCACTCGGGAAGTCAGCTGCTTCTTGATGATGCCGTCGACGGCGCTAAAATCGTCCGCCACCGCGCGGTAGAAAGCTTGGGGTTGCATCAGCGACAGTTGCTCCAGAAGGGTTGCGCGGCATGCTAGGACCCACGTCGGCGGGTGTCAAGGCACGATGGACGGCCTCTTGCATCGCCCCGGCAGCTTGCGTACAATCGCGCACCCTGAACTTCCTGGGCAGCACCTGCCTTACGCAATTGCAAACAGGCCTTCCAGCCCAATGCAGCCATGCCAGCCAATACCTCTTCTTATAAAGAGCTGGGTGAGCAGGATTATCGGAGAAATACCATGTCGTACGCAGTAATTGTTACTGGTGGCAAGCAATACAAGGTCGCCCCAGGTGAATACCTGAAGATCGAAAAACTGGAAATCGCTACCGGCGAATCCGTTACTTTTGATCGCGTTCTGTTGGTCGCCAATGGCGATGACGTGAACATCGGCGCTCCAGTTGTTGCTGGCGCTACCGTTGTGGCTGAAGTGATCTCCCAAGGTCGTCACGATAAAGTCCGCATCATCAAGTTCCGTCGTCGTAAGCACCACATGAAGCGTATGGGCCACCGCCAGTGGTACACCGAGATCAAAATCACCGGTATTCAGGCTTAATTTCAGCCTAATTCCTCACTAGGAGAATTGACTCATGGCACACAAAAAAGCTGGTGGTAGTACCCGTAACGGTCGCGACTCAGAAGCCAAACGCCTTGGCGTGAAGATGTATGGCGGCCAGGTTATCATTCCGGGCAACATCATCGTGCGTCAGCGCGGCACCCAATTCCACGCCGGTTACGGTGTTGGCATGGGTAAAGATCACACTCTGTTCGCTAAAATCGACGGCGTGATCAAGTTCGAAGTAAAAGGCGCTTTCAACCGCCGTTACGTGAGCATTGTCCCGAAGACTGAAGTCGTCGCGGCATAATTGCGTAGTTGCTGGAAAAGCCCTGTCTCGCGACGGGGCTTTTTCGTTTGTGGGGTGAGTCTCTTGCAAAGCTGTTTGTGATGGGCTCCAGCGCTGGATTTGCGGTCGTTGATTGAGGTCGCTGCGCTCATTTTTGCAAGAGTCTTATGTCTAGATTTTTTCGGCTCGTCCGTATGACGAGAGGCGTTTTGTTATGAAGTTTGTTGACGAAGTATCGATTCGAGTAAAGGCCGGTGACGGCGGCAACGGTTGCATGAGCTTCCGTCGCGAGAAATTCATTGAAAACGGCGGCCCGAACGGCGGTGATGGTGGTGATGGCGGCTCGGTCTACATGATCGCCGACGAAAACCTCAATACCCTGGTGGACTACCGTTACACCCGGCACTTCGATGCCGAGCGCGGTTCCAACGGCGGCAGCACCGACTGCACCGGCAAGAAAGGTGAAGAGTTGGTGCTGCGTGTTCCGGTTGGCACCACCGTCATCGACTCAGCCACTCAGGAAGTGATCGGCGACCTGACCAAGGCTGGCCAGAAACTGCTGGTGGCTCATGGCGGCTGGCACGGTCTGGGTAACACCCGTTTCAAATCCAGTACCAACCGTGCTCCGCGCCAGACCACTCCGGGTAAACCGGGCGAGGCGCGTGATCTCAAGCTGGAAATGAAAGTATTGGCTGACGTCGGTCTGTTGGGTTTGCCGAACGCCGGTAAAAGTACCTTCATTCGCTCCGTATCGGCCGCCAAGCCGAAAGTCGCCGACTACCCGTTCACCACGCTGGTGCCGAACCTGGGTGTGGTCAGCGTCGATCGCTGGAAGAGCTTCGTGGTCGCGGACATTCCGGGCCTGATCGAAGGTGCTTCCGATGGCGCTGGCCTGGGGATTCGCTTCCTCAAGCACTTGTCGCGTACCCGTTTGCTGTTGCACCTCGTGGACATGGCGCCGCTGGATGACGCCAGCGCTCCGGATGCTGCTGAAGTGATCGTCAGCGAGCTGACCAAGTTCAGTCCGTCCCTGGCTGAGCGTGATCGCTGGTTGGTGCTGAACAAGTGCGACCAGATCCTTGAAGAAGAGCATGACGCTCGCGTCAAGGAAATCGTTGATCGCCTGGAATGGGCCGGTCCGGTCTATGTGATCTCCGCCATCTCCAAGCTGGGCACCGAGCGTCTGTGCCACGACATCATGCGTTACATGGAAGATCGTGCTGACCGTCTGGCTAACGACCCGGTTTACAAGGAAGAGCTGGCCGAGCTCGATCAGCGCATCGAAGACGAAGCCCGTGCCCAGTTGCAAGCGCTGGATGACCAGCGTGCCCTGCGTCGCAGCGGCGTGAAGTCGGTCCATGACATCGGCGACGATGACTGGGACGAAGAAGATGTGGATGACGAAGACGGTCCGGAAATCATTTACGTGCGTGACTGATTCGTTGCAGTAAACTTAAGCGCCGCTCAATCGAGCGGCGTTTTAGTATCTGGAAATCGGTAGTCACGAATAACGTTACGGGCGGCGCTGGGTCGCGCTGCCCTCAAGCTAAGGTTGAAGATGATGCGGAGCAAGGTGACAGGTGCGCAGCGTTGGGTCGTGAAGATCGGCAGCGCTTTGCTGACGGCTGACGGCAAGGGTCTGGATCGCGCGGCAATGAGTGTCTGGGTCGAGCAGATGGTGGCTTTGCATGAGGCGGGCGTCGAACTGGTGCTGGTGTCCTCCGGGGCAGTAGCGGCGGGGATGAGTCGCCTGGGCTGGACCGTGCGACCCAGTGCAATGCACGAGCTGCAGGCCGCTGCCGCCATCGGTCAGATGGGTCTGGTGCAAGCCTGGGAGTCGAGCTTTGCCGAGCATGGCCGGCATACCGCGCAGATTCTCCTGACGCACGATGACTTGTCTGACCGCAAGCGTTACCTGAATGCCCGTAGCACCCTGCGTGCGTTGGTCGAGCTGAAAGTGATCCCGGTGATCAACGAAAACGACACCGTGGTCACCGACGAGATCCGCTTCGGCGACAACGACACCCTGGCGGCGCTGGTGGCCAACCTGGTTGAGGCGGACTTGCTGGTGATCCTCACTGATCGCGACGGCATGTTCGATGCCGATCCGCGCAACAACCCCGACGCCAACCTGATTTACGAGGCGCGCGCCGATGATCCGGCGCTGGATGCCGTCGCTGGCGGTACCGGTGGTGCGTTGGGTCGGGGCGGCATGCAGACCAAATTACGTGCCGCACGTCTGGCGGCGCGTTCCGGTGCGCACACCATCATCGTCGGTGGGCGCATTGAACGTGTGCTGGATCGCCTGAAGGCGGGCGAGCGCATCGGCACCTTGTTGTCACCTGAGCGCGGCATGCTGGCGGCGCGCAAGCAATGGCTGGCCGGTCATCTGCAGACCCGTGGCACCCTGGTGCTGGATGCGGGTGCAGTGACCGCGCTGTCCCAGGGCAACAAAAGTTTGCTGCCGGTTGGCGTCAAACTGGTTCAAGGCAGTTTCCGGCGCGGTGAAATGGTGGTGTGCGTGGCGCCGGACGGTCGTGAAATTGCCCGTGGCCTGGCCAACTACAGCGCGCTGGAAGCACAAAAAATCATCGGTCAGTCGTCTGAGGCGATTGTCGGTCTGTTGGGTTACATGGCGGAGCCGGAACTGGTTCACCGCGATAACCTGATTCTGGTCTGAAGGAATATTTGAATGCGTGTGGCAAAAGGATTGTTGGGTCTGCTGTTGGCAATGCCGCTGCTGGCTTCGGCTGAGGAGATTGGCCAAGTGTCGACGGTGTTCAAGTTCGTCGGCCCGAACGACCGTATCGTCGTCGAGGCGTTTGATGATCCGAAGGTCGAGGGTGTGACTTGCTACCTCTCGCGGGCCAAGACGGGCGGTGTGAAAGGTGGGCTGGGTTTGGCGGAAGATCGCGCTGAAGCGTCTATCGCGTGCCGTCAGGTAGGTCCGATCAGCTTCAAGGGTGAGCTGAAGGATGGCGATGAGGTGTTCAAGGAGCGCACGTCGCTGGTGTTCAAGACCATGCAGGTGGTGCGCTTCCTCGACAAGAAGCGCAATACGCTGGTGTATCTGGTCTACAGCGATCGCTTGATCGAAGGCAGCCCGCAGAATGCGGTGACGGCGATCCCGATCCTGCCGTGGACGCACGCCCAATAAGCTGGCGCAAATCGAAATGTGGGAGTGGGCCTGCTCGCGATAGCGGTGTAACAGTCGGCATCAATGTTGAGTGTTGCACCGCTATCGCGAGCAGGCCCACTCCTACATTTTTTTTGCGCGGCGTTTACCAAATCGCAGGCAATAAAAAACCGACCCTGAGGTCGGTTTTTCAACAAGCTTATCGCTTATGCGGCTACAGCAAGGTTCAGAGCCTTGACGTGACCGTTCAGGCGGCTCTTATGACGAGCTGCCTTGTTCTTGTGGATGATGCCTTTATCGGCCATACGGTCGATAACTGGCACAGCCAGAACGTAAGCTGCTTGAGCTTTTTCAGCGTCTTTTGCGTCGATGGCCTTAACTACATTCTTGATGTAGGTACGAACCATGGAACGCAGGCTGGCGTTGTGGCTGCGACGCTTCTCAGCCTGTTTTGCACGTTTTTTGGCGGAAGGTGTGTTGGCCACCGTCGAGCTCCTCGAAAGACTTTTTAGGAAATAGCAAACAAAATAGGCCGCGAATCATGCCGATGAGTTGATGTCTTGTCAAGGGCGGTTGAGACGTTCCGCTAAGTGGTAGGTATAAAGAGGCGGGATATTTATTTCCGGCGCTTGACCTGTAAACTCGCGAGCTTTGGCTCTGTGCTGCTGCGGCGCGGAGTATCGCATAAGTAGGCGCTTTGTTCGCCTGCTGTTTATCGACAGGCACAAACTCTTTCAATGAATCTGCTCAAATCGTTGGCCGCCGTCAGCTCTATCACGATGCTTTCCCGGATTCTGGGGTTCGTTCGTGACACCCTCATCGCACGCACATTTGGCGCCGGGATGGCGACGGACGCCTTCTTTATCGCCTTCAAACTGCCCAATCTGCTGCGAAGAATCTTCGCCGAGGGTGCCTTTTCCCAGGCATTCGTGCCGATTCTTGCTGAATACAAGAGCCAGAAGGGCGAGGAGGCGACGCGAACGTTCATCGCTTACGTGTCTGGCTTGCTGACGCTGGTGCTTGCCCTGGTTACCGCGCTGGGCATCCTCGCCGCGCCGTGGGTCATCTGGGCCACCGCGCCGGGTTTTACCGATACCCCGGAAAAATTTGAGCTGACTACCGATCTGTTGCGCGTGACTTTTCCTTATATATTGCTGATCTCCCTGTCTTCATTGGCCGGTGCGGTCCTCAATACGTACAACCGATTCTCGGTGCCGGCTTTCGTGCCGACGTTGCTCAACGTCAGCATGATCGTCTTTTCGGTATTCCTCACGCCATACTTCGACCCTCCCGTCATGGCCTTGGGTTGGGCGGTACTGGTGGGTGGCCTGGCGCAGTTGCTTTATCAGCTGCCCCACCTGAAAAAGATCGGCATGCTCGTGCTGCCACGCCTGAATCTGCGTGACAGCGGTGTCTGGCGGGTGATGAAGCAGATGTTACCGGCGATTCTCGGCGTGTCAGTGAGCCAGATTTCCCTGATCATCAACACCATCTTCGCCTCGTTCCTGGTCGCCGGCTCCGTGTCGTGGATGTATTACGCCGACCGTTTGATGGAGTTGCCGTCCGGCGTACTGGGCGTAGCGTTGGGCACCATTCTGCTGCCGACCCTGGCCAAGACCTACGCCAGCAAAGATCGCCACGAATATTCGCGAATCCTCGATTGGGGCCTGCGTCTGTGCTTCGTGCTGGTGTTGCCGTGTTCTCTGGCACTGGGGATTCTGGCCGAGCCGCTGACCGTTTCGCTGTTCCAGTACGGCCAATTCAGCGCGTTTGACGCCTCCATGACACAGCGGGCGTTGATCGCTTATTCAGTCGGTTTACTCGGAATTATCGTGATCAAAGTGCTGGCGCCGGGCTTTTATGCGCAACAAAACATCCGCACTCCGGTAAAAATAGCGATTTTCACCCTGATCGTTACTCAGCTGTTCAACCTCGTGCTCATCGGCCCGCTGGCTCACGCCGGTCTGGCCCTGGCCATCAGCATCGGTGCCTGCATCAACGCCGGGCTATTGTTCTATCAGCTGCGCAAGCAGCAGATGTATCAACCGCAACCGGGTTGGGCCAAATTCGGTCTGAAGCTTGTGATTGCGGTGTTGGTGATGTCTGCTGTGCTGCTGGCCGGGATGCACTTCATGCCGGCCTGGGATCAGGGGCATATGCTGGAGCGGTTCCTGCGCCTGGGCGCGTTGGTCGCTGCCGGGGTGATCAGTTATTTCGGCATGCTGCTGTTGATGGGCTTCCGTTTGCGCGACTTCAATCGCAAGGCGCTGAGCTGAGGCTTGGGCCTCGATAAACATGGGCGAACCGGCAGTTTTGTCGGCTCGATTACTTTGGGTTACGGTGTTGCCTGTCGTCGGCCGCCGGGTGTGGTTATAATCGACCACTTTATGAGCAAGAAGCGCGTTATGCAGCTGGTTCGAGGCCTCCACAACCTGCGCCCCCAGCATCGGGGCTGTGTCGCCACTATTGGCAACTTTGACGGTGTTCACCGTGGCCACCAGGCTATCCTGGCGAGGCTGCGTGAGCGCGCTATCGAGTTGGGCGTGCCCAGCTGCGTGGTGATTTTCGAACCACAGCCGCGAGAGTTCTTCGCCCCGGACACGGCCCCGGCCCGTCTGGCCCGGCTGCGGGACAAACTGCAGCTGCTGGCCGACGAAGGTGTCGACCGGGTCCTGTGCCTGGCCTTCAACCACCGGCTGAGCAAGCTCAGTGCCAGTGAATTCGTCGATGCCATTCTGGTCGACGGTCTCGGCGTCCAGCACCTGGAGGTCGGTGACGACTTCCGGTTCGGCTGTGACCGGGTAGGGGATTTCGATTTCCTGCAGCAGGCTGGCATCGTTCAGGGCTTTACCGTTGAAGCGGCGCAAACCGTCGAGCTGGACGGCATTCGCGTCAGCAGCACGCAGGTCCGCAATGCCCTGGCCGCTGCCGATTTTGCCTTGGCCGAGCGGCTGCTCGGGCGTCCGTTCCAGATCACCGGGCGGGTCCTGCATGGCCAGAAGCTGGCGCGCCAACTGGGTACGCCCACCGCCAACATTCAACTCAAGCGTCGTCGCGTGCCCTTGACCGGGGTGTACCTGGTCAACGTCGATATCGACGGCAAGACCTGGCCCGGCGTCGCCAACATTGGCGTGCGGCCCACGGTACAAGGTGATGGCAAAGCCCACCTCGAAGTGCACCTTTTAGATTTTGCCGGCGATCTGTATGACCGGCGTTTGACGGTGGTTTTCCACCACAAGCTGCGTGAAGAGCAGCGTTTCGCCTCTCTGGAGGCGCTTAAGACGGCGATCAATGCGGATGTTGCCGCCGCCCGTGCCCTGTCGCACCTAGCGCCAATCGCTAATGAAGAGCCTTAAATGACCGACTATAAAGCCACGCTAAACCTTCCGGACACCGCCTTCCCAATGAAGGCCGGCCTGCCTCAGCGCGAACCGCAGATTCTGCAGCGCTGGGACAGCATTGGCCTGTACGGTAAGTTGCGCGAAATTGGCAAGGATCGTCCGAAGTTCGTACTTCATGATGGTCCTCCTTACGCCAACGGCACGATTCACATCGGTCATGCGCTGAACAAGATTCTCAAGGACATGATCATCCGCTCGAAAACCCTGTCGGGGTTCGACGCGCCTTATGTTCCGGGCTGGGATTGCCACGGTCTGCCGATCGAACACAAAGTCGAAGTGACCCACGGCAAAAACCTGGGCGCGGACAAAACCCGCGAACTGTGCCGCGCCTACGCCACCGAGCAGATCGAAGGCCAGAAATCCGAATTCATCCGTCTGGGCGTGTTGGGCGACTTCGCCAACCCGTACAAGACCATGGACTTCAAGAACGAGGCCGGTGAAATCCGCGCGCTCGCCGAAATCGTCAAGGGCGGTTTCGTGTTCAAGGGCCTGAAGCCCGTGAACTGGTGCTTTGACTGCGGTTCAGCCCTGGCTGAAGCGGAAGTCGAGTACGAAAACAAAAAGTCCTCGACCATCGACGTGGCCTTCCCGATTGCCGACGAAGCCAAGCTGGCTGCCGCTTTCGGTCTGGCGTCCCTGGCCAAGCCTGCCTCGATCGTGATCTGGACCACCACCCCGTGGACCATCCCGGCCAACCAGGCGCTGAACGTTCACCCGGAATTCAACTACGCCCTGGTCGACGTTGGCGACAAACTACTGGTGCTGGCTGAAGAGCTGGTCGAGTCGTGCCTGGCCCGCTACAGCCTGGAAGGCTCGGTCATCGCGACCACCACCGGTAAAGAACTGGAACTGATCAACTTCCGTCACCCGTTCTACGATCGCCTGTCGCCGGTTTACCTGGCCGATTACGTTGAGCTGGGCGCTGGCACCGGCGTGGTTCACTCCGCCCCGGCCTATGGCGTGGACGACTTCGTGACCTGCAAGAAGTACGGCATGGTCAACGACGACATCCTCAACCCGGTACAGAGCAACGGCGTCTACGTGACATCGCTGGAGTTCTTCGGCGGCCAGTTCATCTGGAAAGCCAACCCGGCCATCGTCGACAAACTGACCGAAGTCGGTGCGCTGCTGCACACCACCATCATCGAACACAGCTACATGCACTGCTGGCGTCACAAGACCCCGCTGATCTACCGCGCCACCGCGCAGTGGTTCATCGGCATGGATAAAGAGCCTGTCAGCGGCGACACCCTGCGCAAGCGCGCACTGAAAGCCATCGAAGAGACTCAGTTCGTCCCGGCCTGGGGCCAGGCACGTCTGCACTCGATGATCGCCAACCGTCCAGACTGGTGCATCTCCCGTCAGCGCAACTGGGGCGTGCCGATCCCGTTCTTCCTGAACAAGGAAAGCGGCGAGCTGCACCCGCGCACTGCCGAGCTGATGGAAGAAGTCGCCAAGCGTGTTGAAGTCGAAGGCATCGAAGCGTGGTTCAAGATGGACGCTGCCGAACTGCTGGGTGACGAGGCGCCGCTGTACGACAAGATCAGCGACACCTTGGACGTCTGGTTCGATTCGGGCACCACGCACTGGCACGTCCTGCGCGGTTCGCACCCGATGGGCCACGAGACCGGCCCGCGCGCCGACTTGTACCTGGAAGGTTCGGACCAACACCGTGGCTGGTTCCACTCGTCCTTGCTGACTGGTTGCGCCATCGACAACCATGCGCCATACCGCGAGCTGCTGACCCACGGTTTCACCGTCGATGAGTCCGGTCGCAAGATGTCCAAGTCGCTGGGCAACGTGATCGCGCCGCAAAAGGTCAACGACACCCTGGGCGCCGACATCATGCGGCTGTGGGTGGCTTCCACCGATTACTCGGGTGAAATGGCGGTGTCCGAGCAGATTCTGCAACGCAGTGCGGACGCCTACCGGCGTATCCGTAACACCGCGCGCTTCCTGCTCTCCAACCTGACCGGGTTCAATCCGGCCACCGACATCCTGCCGGCCGAGGAAATGCTCGCCCTGGACCGTTGGGCCGTGGACCGCACCCTGCTGCTGCAACGCGAGTTGCAAGAGCACTACGGCGAATACCGCTTCTGGAACGTCTACTCCAAGATCCACAACTTCTGCGTGCAAGAGCTGGGTGGTTTCTACCTCGACATCATCAAGGACCGTCAGTACACCACTGGCGCCAACAGCAAGGCGCGCCGTTCGGCGCAAACCGCGCTGTACCACATCTCCGAAGCGCTGGTGCGCTGGATCGCGCCGATCCTCGCCTTCACCGCCGACGAGCTGTGGGAATACCTGCCGGGCGAGCGCAACGAATCGGTGATGCTCAACACTTGGTACGAAGGCCTGACCGAACTGCCGGACAACGTCGAACTGGGCCGCGCCTACTGGGAGCGGATCATGGCGGTGAAGGTCGCGGTCAACAAGGAAATGGAAATCCAGCGCGCGGCCAAGGCCGTCGGTGGCAACCTGCAAGCCGAAGTGACGCTGTTCGCCGAAGAGGCGCTGAGCGCCGACCTGGCCAAGCTGAGCAACGAACTGCGCTTCGTGCTGATCACCTCGACCGCCAGCGTGGCGCCTTTTGTTCAGGCACCTGCGGACGCGGTAGTCACCGAAGTCAGCGGCCTGAAGCTGAAAATCGTCAAGTCGGCCTTCGCCAAGTGCGCCCGTTGCTGGCACTGCCGTGAAGACGTCGGCGTGAACCCGGAGCATCCGGAAATCTGCGGTCGTTGCGTCGACAACATCAGCGGTGCGGGCGAGGTTCGTCATTATGCCTAACGCTGCTGGCCGTTTCGGACGGCTGAGCTGGCTCTGGTTGAGCTTGCTGGTCCTGGTCATCGACCAGGCCAGCAAGTTCTACTTCGAAGGCTCGTTGAAGATGTACCAGCAAATCGTGGTGATTCCCGATTATTTCAGCTGGACCCTGGCCTACAACACTGGCGCGGCATTCAGCTTCCTGGCCGACAGCTCCGGCTGGCAGCGCTGGTTGTTTGCCCTGATCGCCGTGGTGGTCAGTGCGGTGCTGGTGGTGTGGCTCAAGCGTCTGGGGCGCAACGAAACCTGGCTGGCCGTCGCTTTGGCGCTGGTGCTGGGCGGGGCGCTGGGCAATCTGTATGACCGCATCGCCCTGGGCCATGTGATCGACTTCATTCTGGTGCATTGGCAGAACCGCTGGTATTTCCCGGCGTTCAACTTTGCCGACAGCGCCATCAGCGTCGGGGCCGTGATGCTCGCGCTGGACATGTTCAAAAGTAAAAAGACCGGAGAAGCCGTTCATGACTGAACAGGTATTGGCTGAGCAACGCATCCGCCAGAACACGGAAGTCACTTTGCACTTTGCACTGCGCCTGGAGAACGGCGACACCGTCGACAGCACCTTCGACAAAGCCCCGGCGACCTTCCAGGTCGGCGATGGCAACCTGTTGCCAGGTTTCGAAGCAGCGCTGTTCGGCTTCAAGGCAGGCGACAAGCGCACGCTGACGATTCAGCCGGAAAACGCGTTTGGCCAGCCGAACCCGCAAAACGTGCAGATCATCCCGCGTTCGCAGTTCAAGGACATGGAGCTTTCGCCGGGTTTGCTGGTGATCTTCAACGATGCGGCCAATACTGAGCTGCCTGGCGTGGTGAAGGAATTCGATGACGAGCAAGTGACCATCGACTTCAACCACCCGCTGGCCGGCAAGACATTGACCTTTGACGTAGAAATCATCAGCGTCAAATCGCTGTAACTGACCGAATGCGGTCCAATGTAGGGGCAGAGCTTGCTCGCGAAGGCGTCATCACATTCACCATCAATGTCGACTGACACACCGCTTTCGCGAGCAAGCTTCGCTGCTACAGGGATGTAATGTTCTAATTTCTTGCGCGCAAGACACGAGGCACAGCATGCAAATCAAACTCGCCAACCCCCGTGGCTTCTGCGCCGGCGTGGACCGGGCGATCGAAATCGTCAACCGCGCCCTGGAAGTCTTCGGGCCGCCTATCTATGTGCGCCACGAAGTGGTCCACAACAAATTCGTCGTCGAGGACCTGCGTGCTCGCGGGGCGATCTTCGTCGAAGAACTGGATCAGGTGCCGGACGATGTCATCGTGATCTTCAGTGCCCACGGGGTTTCCCAGGCTGTGCGGACCGAAGCCGCTGGCCGTGGCCTGAAAGTGTTCGACGCGACTTGCCCGCTGGTGACCAAGGTGCACATCGAAGTCGCGCGTTACAGCCGTGACGGTCGTGAATGCATTCTCATCGGCCACGCCGGTCACCCGGAAGTCGAAGGCACCATGGGCCAGTACGATGGCAGCAACGGTGGTGCCATCTATCTGGTTGAAGACGAGAAAGACGTCGCCGCGCTGCAGGTGGTCAATCCCGACAAACTGGCGTTCGTGACCCAGACCACGCTGTCCATGGACGACACCAGCCGCGTGATCGACGCTCTGCGTGCACGCTTCCCGGCGATCGGTGGTCCGCGCAAGGACGACATCTGCTACGCCACGCAAAACCGTCAGGACGCCGTCAAACAACTGGCCGACGAATGCGACGTGGTCTTGGTGGTCGGTAGCCCGAACAGCTCCAACTCCAACCGCTTGCGTGAACTCGCCGAGCGCATGGCCACCCCGGCTTATCTGATCGACGGCGCCGAAGACCTGCAAAAAAGCTGGTTCGACGGTGTCGAGCGTATCGGCATCACCGCTGGCGCCTCCGCACCGGAAGTGTTGGTGCGTGGCGTGATCCAGCAGTTGCAGGCCTGGGGTGCTACCGGGGCCGATGAATTGGCGGGTCGCGAGGAGAACGTCACATTCTCCATGCCTAAAGAGTTGCGTGTGCGCTCCCTGCTTTAACTTTTTTTCCTCCCGGACATAGCGCCTGCTCAGCCTTATCGCTGCGCAGGCTGACGCGACCGGTCGCGGCCAGCACCACCTGAAGCTGGCTAACCGGTTCGCGGACTGTGCAAACGTGCAGCGTCCCCGCTTGAAACGCCCGGCCAGGCATCTGTGGCTCGCCGATACGGCTGAAACGGATGTATCGTCTGACCGGCCAATTGCCAACAATCGGCACATGAGCGCCACTCACGCGCTCAATCAGCAGCGGATTGCTGCTGTCTTCCGGCCCTTTGCCGCTGATATCCAGAATGATGCGCCAGCCCTGACCCCAGTCGTCGTTGATGCCATGAATGACGATGGTCTGATTTCGCGCGAGAGCTTCGCTTCTGGCGCTGCGAATACCACCGGCAAGAGACTTTGCCGCCGCCTCGCGATGATTCGATTCTGTAAGGGCCGCGAACGCCGGACTGACCAACAGCAGAACAATCCCGGCAATTGTCAGTCCCATGAGCAGTTCGATCAGGCTGAAACCTCGCTGATGCATGTCATCTCCCTCCGTGGAGTGCTGCGGCCCGCGCAATCCGTGCGCGAGTAATGGCAAATCAACCGCACGCCGGGCGGTCGAATGTTCTAGCGTGTAGACGCAGGTATAGCCGACGGCAACGGAGGGCACCGATGGATCATCGTACAAAAGGTTTCACGCTGATCGAGCTGCTGGTCTCGCTCGCGGTCTTTTTGATCCTGATCACCCTGGCCGTACCGGCGTTCACCCGGTCGGTGCAAGGCACCAAGGCAGACACCGAAATCGGCGACCTGCAACGCGGACTCAATTTCGCACGACTTGAGGCCATCGACCGGGGCGTCTCCATTCGGGTTCGTCCGGTCGCTGTTGGTGGCGCCTGGACCGGTGACTTGGCGGTATATGACAGTACGAACACGCCGGCCAATGTATTGCGGGTTGTTCCAGCACTGAGCAGCGGCGCGAGTCTGACGCTACCCTCAGGAGTGACCGCCATCGATTTCAACAATCTGGGTGGTTTGTCAGCGCCAGCCACACCCGTGGTGATCAGCTATGTATTGGGGGCGCAAACCAGGACGCTGAATGTGTGTTTGAACGGACGAATTCTATTGGGTGGAAGTTGCGGATGAGGGAACGGGGCAAACATGCACAGGAGGGCATGACGCTGATCGAAGTGCTGGTCGCGTTGGTGATTCTGACCGTGGGGCTGCTGGGCGCGGCGGCGATTCAGCTCAATGCGCTGAAATACACCGACAGCTCGCGGATGACCAGCCAGGCGAGTTTTATCGCCTACGACATGATGGACCGTATCCGCGCCAATTCCGGCGCCGACTACACTGTGACGCCTCCGACGTCGGGCAACCTGAACGTCGCCCGCGATCAGGACCTCTACGACTTCACCACCAATATCGTCAATTTCGGCGGTGCGACGGCCACTGGCACCGTTACGCTGAATCAGCGCGTGTACACCATCACCATCACCTGGGATGACTCGCGCGCCGCCAATATTGCCAACTCGCGCCGCAGCTTTGTCTTGACCAGTCGCGCCACGGTCGACCCGGTGGCAACCCCATGAGGCGGTCCAGCAGAGGTTTCGGGCTGATCGAGTTGTTGATTGCCCTCGCGTTGAGTTTGATTGTGGTGCTGGGCGTGGCTCAGATCTTCATCGCCGCCAAGAACACCTACATCAGCCAGAACGCCGCCGCCGCCATGCAGGAAGATGCGCGTTTTGTGCTCAGCAAGATGATTCAGGAAATCCGCATGGTCGGCATGTTTGGCTGCCTGGGGACGATCACCGATTCAAGTACAGGGGGGAGCTTCGCTGCCAGTCAGATAACGCCGATCAGCTGGGATAATGCCAACCAGAAATTGACCCTGGTGGCCGCCGATGTGGGAGCGGGTGGCGGGGCGCCAGCCTGGACAGTGGTTTCTGACTGTCGAAATACGGCGACGGCGTATACGAATCCACCGGCGCTGACATCGGGGCAGTTGGCGTTTCCCATACGGCGGCTGATCTACAGCTTCAGCAATAACAAAATCATGATGGGCTCCGGTCCCGGCACGCCGGCCCAGTTCGTACTGGTCGATAACGTCAGTGCTTTCAGCGTGCTCTTCGGCCTCGCCAATTCGGCCACCGATGTAGCCGCTTCCAGCTACAGCGCCAACCCGTCCGACCCCGCGCGAATTCGCAGCGTGCGCCTGACGATGACACTCTACGACCCGAACAGTCGGGTTAAAAATCAAACCTTCACCGTGGTTGCCGCCTTGCGCAACAGGTTGCCATGAAGGAGGCCTCCATGACGTTTCATGCCCAGCGGGGTATGGCGCTGCTGGTCAGCCTGGTGTTTCTGCTGTTGCTGACCTTGATCGGTCTTTCATCGATGCAGAACGCCACGCTGCAGGAAAAAATGGCCGGCAGCGTGAGCTTGCGCAACCAGTCGTTCCAGAGCGCCGAAGCTGCATTACGCGTGGGAGAAAGCGCGGTGCAACTGGACAGCTATTCATTGCCGGTCTGCAGCCAGTGCGCGCCACCGTCGGACGCGTTGACGGTCACTGCCGCCGGCCCCGGTTCGACCCCCGGCGTGACCTGGATCGCCTCGGGCAAGGGCTTTTACGGGGTGCAGAATATCGGCACTACGGTCAACGCCGTGAATGTGCCGAGCAACACCTCGGCGACGCTTTACCGGGTGACCGCCGTCGGCATCGCGGGCAACTCGCGCAGCGTCGTGGAGAGTATTTATGCGAAGTACTGAAGGGTGCCGTGGCGTGTGGCAGCTGTTTTGCGGCGTTGTACTGGGACTTTACCTGTCCGCACCGGCGTATGCCTTCACGCCGTCGGATTCACCGCTGTTGAGCGGCGCAGCCGTCCCTCCGAACGTCATGCTGCTGATCGACGACTCGGGGAGCATGAACAACATCATTTGGGCGTCGGGGTTCAATCCGGCGGCCAACTATGGGCAGATCGCGATTTGCAGTTCCAACACCTCCTGTTTAAGCGGTCAGAACCTGAACATGAGTGATACCAATATTTTGCTGTCGAGCCTCAATCGCGGCGGTTGCTCGACCAACGGCAACTGGTACGGTTTTTATCGCGGCTTTCTCGGTTTGACACCCATCTGCCTGAAGCTGCCGGATCCGGTGGGCAATGAAAATACGCGCTACACCGCCGACTACCTGGCTTATCTGCTGGGGTTGGCCAACGGTTCGAGCAAGGATTTCACCACGGGCGCCAGCGCGATCCCCAATGAATACCGGATCAGCGTGGCCCAGGATGTCTCCACAAGCCTGGTCTCCAGCAATCGCTCGCTGCGTATCGGTCTTGCGACGTTCAATCCGCCTACAACCAGCAACTCCGGTGGTGGTGGCTTTATCGCCCGATCGATCAGCGATCTCTCTGCGGTGAGCGGCAGCGTCACCCAATCCCAGGCGGATACCAACTACAACAACCTGATCTCTGCCATCAACGGCTTGAGTGCCGTGGCCAATACACCGCTGGCGGAAACCTACTATGAAATAAACCGTTATTTTCGAGGCCTGGCGCCGGTCTACAACTCGACACCGGCGACTTACAGCAGCCCGATCCAGTATCGCTGCCAGAAAAACTATGGCGTGGTGATCACCGATGGCTTGCCGACCTTTGACCGGACTTTCCCGGGCACCGACCCACTGGCGGGCGCTCGCCTTCCAAACTGGGATGGCGTGAATAACGATGGCGACAACCTCAATGGTGATGGAGAAGGCGACACGCTGTATCTGGACGACATCGCCAAGTTTGGCTTCGACATCGACATGCGTTCCACGGGAACCGATCTGGCAGGCAAAAGCTGGAACGCTGGGGATTTTCCCAAGCAGAACATCAACACCTATACCGTGGGCTTCACCGCCGCGAACCAAATGCTGTCGGACGCCGCCAACTACGGACAGGGCAAGTACTATCAGGCGACCGACAGCGCAGGACTCAGCAGTGCGCTGTCCTCGGCGCTGAGCGACATCACCTCCAAGGCCGGTTCCGGTGGCAGCGGCGTCACCAGCGGCACCACCCTGGCCAGCAATTCGAGTTACTTTCAGACCATTTATGACCCCAAGGACTGGCGCGGCACGATCAAGTCCTTTGGCTTCACCTCGGCGGGTATCGTGAATACCTCTGCGGCACTCTGGACCACCGACACCACGATCGTCCCGGGTGCCACAGCGCCGACTTACCAGTCCTGGAACACCCTGACCAACGCCGCAGTCACCTTGGCGTATGCCAGTTTTTCCCCGGCACAACAGACCTCCCTCAGCCAAAGCCTGCCCACCGGCATTACCGGCAGCGATCTGGTGGAGTGGAGCAAGGGCACCAACAAAACCGGGCTCAAGGTGCGTAGCGTGCTGCTCGGCGACATCATCAATTCACCCCTCGTGCTGGCGTCACCCACGGACAAGACCGCCTCTGATCTGGTGGGGGACACCACTTACAGCACCTACCTGACCACCAAAGCCTCCACCATGAGTCCCAGCCTGGTGGTGAATGCCAACGACGGGTTTGTGAATGTCATCAACTCGGCCAATGGCACCCGGCGTTATGCCTACATGCCGTCCAGCGTGTTGCCATCACTGCGCTACATCGCCGACCCGACCTACATCAACGGTGTGAGCCACAAGTTTCTGGTCGACGGTCAGGTCGGGGTGTTCGATGCCCAGTTCAGCAGCGTCTGGAAAACCCTGGCCATTGGCGGAACCGGGGCTGGCGGCAGGACTTTTTATGCGTTGCAGCTGTTCGATGCTTCAGCGGGCAACGTGTTCAAGGCGCTGTGGGAAATCAGTGCGCCGGCCACGGCCAGTACTGCGAACGCTTTCAATGATCTGGGTTATGCCTATGCACGGCCGGAAGTGGCACGCTTGGCCGACGGTCGCTGGGCCGCGTTCATTTCCAACGGCTATGGCAGTAACTCCGGGGTGGCGGCGTTGTACGTAGTGGACGTTCGTGACGGCTCGTTGATCAAGAAAATCGTGGTCGACAGCGCCGACACCAACAATGGCCTATCGTCGGTGAAGCTCAGGGTCAACTCGCAGAATGTGGTGCAGGCCGCCTATGGTGGCGACCTGAAAGGGCGGTTATGGAAGTTCGATTTGAGCGCTACCGCCCCCGACTCCTGGGGCGTGGCATTCTCCGGCAAACCGCTGTTTACCACGGCTGGCGGCGCCACTCAGCCCATTACTGTGCAGCCGTTGCTGGCGGACAATTCATTGGGCGGCAAGGAAGTGTTTTTCGGCACCGGCAAATTCAACGAGACTGCCGACAAGACCAACAAGGATTTGCAGGCGTTCTACGCCGTGTGGGATGCGGAGGGCGGCGCGGGTCAGATCACCGTGTCCAGTTTGCAGGCACAAGCGGTGACCGGTGTGTTCTCGGGCAGCACCGGACAGTTCATCACCACCAGTCAAAACGACGTGACCTATCCGGGGGAGAAGGGCTGGTACTTGCCGCTGGTGTACAACAGCGTGTTGACGGGGGAGCGGGTGATCAATCAGGCCAGCCTGGTGCTGGGACGGATCGTCTTTACCACGGCGAGTGTGGACACCACTGACCCGTGTGCCAGCTTTGGTACCGGCAAACTGGTCGAACTGGATGCGTTCAGCGGTAAGATGCTCAATTATGCGGTGCTCGACACCAATAACGACGGGACGGTCGACAGCACGGACACGGTGTCCAGCGGAGTGATTTTCACCGGTGGCATCCCGACCCTGAACGCCATCGTCAACGGCGCGACCCGCAAGGTTGTGAACGACTCCAGTGGCGGCATCAGCACCCTGGTGGAAAAATCCGGCGGCGGCAGCCGTCGCATCATGTGGCGACAAATACAGTAAGTGAGAGTGAAGGAATGCGTAGATCCAACCGAGGTTTCACCCTGATCGAAATCATGATCGTGATTGCGATCATCGGGATCGTCATCACCATTGGTGCTCCGAGCCTCACCGAGTACGTGAAAAAGGGCCGCCGCACCGAAGTGGCCGGGCTGCTCTCCGAGCAGGCACAGATCCTTGAGCGGTTCTACTCGAAGAACAATGTCTATACCGCTGCCACCGGACTGAGCGCCGGCAACGATTTTTACACCATCACCCCGACCCTGACCGATCAAACCTTTTTGCTGACGGCAACGCGCAAGACCGGCGCTGCGATGGCGACTGACAAGTGCGGGGATTTCACCCTCACCAACACCGGCGTCAGAAGCATGGTCAATGCGACGTCCGGGTTGGCGACCAAAGATTGCTGGGGTCGCTGAGTTCCTTTTTCGGGCGCCTTTTTTGCGCCCTCTGTCTATTTACCGGTTGGATCAGAACATGAGCAGGCAACAGCAAGTGGTGATTGTCGGCGGCGGCGTGATTGGGCTGCTGACGGCGTTCAATCTCGCATCCGAAGTGCAAAGTGTTGTGTTGCTGGATCGTTCGAGCGTGGGGCAGGAATCGTCATGGGCCGGTGGCGGGATTGTTTCCCCGCTCTATCCATGGCGCTACAGTCCGGCAGTCACCGCGCTGGCGCATTGGTCCCAGGATTTTTATCCGCAGCTCGGTGAGCGACTGTTCGCCGCAACCGGGGTTGATCCCGAAGTGCATACCACCGGCCTGTACTGGCTGGATCTGGATGACGAGGCCGAGGCGTTGGCCTGGGCCGAGCGGGAAAACCGTCCGTTGCGGGCTGTGGATATCTCGGCGGCACACGATGCCGTACCAGTGCTGGGCCCCGGGTTTTCCCGGGCGATCTATATGGCTGATGTGGCCAACGTGCGTAATCCACGGCTGGTAAAGTCCCTGAAGGCTGCATTGTTGGCGCTGCCGAACGTGACGATTCGTGAGCAGTGCGAAGTCAGCGGGTTTATTCGCGAAGGCGACAGGGTTGTCGGCGTGCAGACTCCGGTGGGCCCCATACACGGTGATCAGGTGGTCCTGACGGCTGGCGCCTGGAGTGGTGACTTGCTCAAGAGTCTGGACCTTGAGTTGCCGGTCGAGCCGGTCAAAGGGCAGATGATTCTGTACAAATGCGCAGCGGACTTCCTGCCGAGCATGGTGCTGGCCAAGGGGCGTTATGCGATTCCCCGGCGCGATGGACACATTCTGATAGGCAGTACGCTGGAGCATGAAGGCTACGACAAGACGCCGACCGACTCGGCGCTGGAGAGTCTGAAGGCATCAGCGGTAGAGTTGATTCCTGCGCTGGCAGAGGCCGAAGTGGTGGGGCATTGGGCTGGATTGCGCCCGGGTTCGCCGGAGGGTATTCCCTACATTGGCCGAGTGCCGGGGTTCGATGGACTTTGGCTCAACTGCGGGCATTACCGTAACGGGCTGGTGCTGGCGCCGGCGTCGTGTCAGTTGTTTGCGGATGTGATGTTGGGCAGGGCGCCGATTATTGATCCTGCGCCGTATGCGCCGACCGGGCGGATCTGACAGCAAGATTCTTTATTGCCTGCCAGATCGCTTTCGCGGGCAAGCCTCGCTCCTACAGGTTTGAGTCGTTCAATACACTTGCGAACGACACACCCCCTGTAGGAGCGAGGCTTGCCCGCGAAGGGGCCCTCAATCCAGACCCAACTTCTTGAGCCGATATCGCATCGATCTGAATGAAAGATTCAACCGCTGAGCCGCCGCCGTGCGGTTCCAGCGGGTTTCCTCCAGTGCCTGGAGGATGAGTTTGCGTTCGACGTTTTCCAGATAATCTTCCAGGTTATCGATTTGCGTCAGGTCCGGCACGCCGCTCTCTGCCGTGCAGTTACCTTCGGCCAGTCGCAGGTCGCTGGCTTCAATCTGTTTGTCCTCGCACAGGGTGTAAGCCCGCTCCAGCACGTTCTCCAGCTCCCGTACGTTGCCCGGAAAACGGTAACTTTTCAGCGCATCCAGGGCGAGTGGATGGAGTTTTGCGGCGGGTTGACCGCTGCCGGCCGCCAGGCGCTTGAGCACATGGCTGGCCAGCGGTTCGATGTCGTCGCGGCGCTCGCGCAAAGGGGGGACGCGCAGTTCGATCACGTTCAACCGGTAGTACAAATCCTGGCGAAAGCGTTCGGCGGTGACTTCGGCATCGAGGTCTTTGTGGGTGGCACAAAGGATGCGGACATCAACCACCATTTCTTGCTGACCACCGACACTGCGAATGGCTTTCTCCTGAATGGCTCGGAGCAGTTTGACCTGCATCGCCAAGGGCAGATCGGCCACTTCGTCGAGAAACAGTGTGCCGCCGTGGGCGGCCTGGAACAGCCCTGGTTTGTCTTCGATGGCGCCGCTGAAACTGCCTTTGCGATGGCCGAAGAATTCACTCTCCATCAACTCTGACGGAATTGCCCCGCAGTTGACCGGGACGAACGGTTGATTAGCCCGCGGGCCCTGCTCGTGGATCAGTCGGGCGACCAATTCCTTGCCACTGCCGGATTCGCCGCTGATGTACACCGGGGCCTGACTGCGTGCGAGTTTGTCGATTTGTTTGCGCAGGTTGCGCATGGGCAGTGAATCGCCCAGCAACCGGCGATCGATGGCGGTACTGGCGCCACCCGGTGCCGGCAAGCGCAGGGCGCTGGTGACCAGTTCGCGCAGGCGCGTCAGGTCAACCGGCTTGGTCAGGAAGTCGAAAGCCCCTGCCTTGAGGGCGTTGATCGCTGTTTCGAGGCTGCCGTAAGCGGTGATCATCGCCACCGGCACGTGTGGGTAACGCTGCTGGATGTACTGCACCAACTCAAGGCCGGTGCCGTCGGGCAGGCGCATGTCGGTCAGGCACAGATCGAATGTCTCGCGCATCAACAAGGCTTGGGCTTCGCCAAGGTTGCGGGCACTGTAGGTATCGAGTTTCATCCGTCCCAGGGTGATTTCCAGTAGTTCGCGGATATCCGGTTCGTCGTCGACGATCAGGACTTTTGGCCGTGGGCTCATGTTCAACTTTGTTTCCGTCCGTGAGCAAAAGTGATGCGAAAGCAGCCGCCGCCTTGGCGTGGTTTGAAGTCTAGGCGGGCCTGGTTGCTTTCGCACAGCTCACGGGACAGATAAAGCCCCAGGCCTGTGCCCTGGCTACTGGTGGTGAAGAACGGTTCGAACAAATGCGTCTGTTGGTCCGGCGCCACGCCGGGGCCGTTGTCCCGGACTTCGAGCGTCGGCAACTGGCTGTCGGGCTCGACAAACAACTCGAGCCAGGCCTGCGCCAGGTCGTGATTCAGGGCGCTATGGCGCCAGGCATTGCGCAACAGATTGTCGAGAATCTGAGTCAGCTGATTCGGGTCCATCAGGGTTTTGAAGTCGCCCGGGCCGATGTGCAGGTGAATCAACTGGCGATCGGTCGCGCCTTCACGGGTTTCGGCGACGAAATGTTCCAGCCACGGCTTCAGATCGAGCCGTTGCGGTACGGTTTGCTGGCGGCGGGACAGTTGCAGGACGTTTTCGATAACCCGATTCATTCGCTGAGAGTGGTCTTGAATAATCTGCGTCAGACGCCGATCCGCGCCGTTCAGTTCCTCAGATTCCTGCAATAGCTGCGCGGCATGACTAACGGCGCCCAGCGGATTGCGGATTTCATGGGCGATACCCGCCGTCAGGCGCCCGAGTGCGGCGAGCTTCAGTTGCTGCGCTTGTTGAGCGATCTGGGCGAGGTCCTCCAGAAATACCAGGGTGTGGTGGTTCGGGCTTTGGTCCAACGCAATGAAGCTGGGTTGCAGTTCTATGCCACTGCTGGCGATTTTCAGGCTTTGCGGTCGCAGCGATGGATTGTTGAACCACAGCTGAAGGCGTTCGACCAAGGCCGGCGAATAGTCGTCGATCAACTGACCATCGAGGTCGTTCTGCCCCAGTAAGGTCAAGGCGCTTTGATTGGCCAGTCGCACCCGCCGCTGGTCGTCCAGCACCAGAATGCCCGTGCGCATGCGGTGCAGGATCAGCGCATTGAGCGCTTCCAGGCCAAGCACTTCACTGGCTCGCTGTTCAGCGAGGTTTTCGCTGACTTCCAGTCGCCTGATCAGACCTTGCACCAGCAACGCCGCGGCAAAACACAGCGCGCCGAGAGTGCCGACTTGCAGGTACTCGCCGGGACTGATCGGGTGACTGAAACTCAGGAGGAAGCCAAGGCCGACGATGCCAAGGGCGGCGACCGCCGCGATCAACAAGCCGATACGCCCGCGCAACAGGGTGTTGCTGATGGCCACCGAGACAATGAGCAGGTTGCCGATGGCGCTGGCCACACCGCCCGCGGCATAGAACAGACCGCACAGCAGAAGGACATCGACCAATGCGAGGCTGAAAAGCTGCGCCGGCCGTCGGGTGTTCTGCCAAAAGACCACCAGCAGGATGTTCAGCACCAGGTACAACCAACTGCCACTGCGCAGCAGGTCATCCTGGGCGAAGGCCAGCAGCTGGTTGTCCATGTTGCTGGAAATCAACAGTACGAGGGTGATGCCGACGCTTAAACGGTAGAGATGGTAAAGACGCAGCAGTCGCTGTGCCTGTTTGCCGCCGGGAGTGGACGTCTCAGCGACCACTTGGGCCCGGGCCTTGCTCAAGGTGAGCCTGGCTGCAATACCACTGTTGTTGAAGGCTCAGCGCGCGATCGCGGGGCAGGTGTACGCCGCAATGCGCGCAGCGGACCATCGGTGCGGCATCCAGCTCGGCGGAGGACCTGGGCGCGGAAGTCGAAGCCTTGAACTTGCGCCAGAACCATACCGCAGCGGCAATCAGGGCGATCCAGAACAGTAAACGAAGCATGGTGAGCTGCTTTATTGGCTAATGAGCAGGCAGTTTAGCCAAGGACCTGACCTGCGCACAGCGCAATAAAAAAGGGAGACTCAAGAGTCTCCCTTTTTGCATAACCCGATGTGTCAGTCGAACACGCCGAAGGTCATGTAGCTGAACCACGAGCGGTCTTCGCTGTTGGCTTCGGACTCGTGTTCCTCTTCTTCGATCACGTCGCCATCTGCATCTTTAGGCTTCAGATCGTTCGGAATCGCGTCCTTGGCATCCTGGAACTGCTTCTGCACGTCCTGGTTGGCGCGGGTTTCGCCCGGCGGCAGAGGAGGACGGGATTCGATCAGGCCCAAGGTGGCCTTGCTCAGCCACGAACGGTTGTCGGCTTCGTCGACCGAAGGCTTGAACTGACCGTCTACCAGGCTTGGGTGGTTCGGGTAGTTGAGCTTCAGGGTTTCAAGGCTGGTGGCTGCCAGGTCGTCCAGGTGCAGACGTTGGTAGGCTTCAGTCATCACCGCCAGGCCGTCACCGACCGAAGGGGTTTCCTGGAAGTTTTCCACTACGTAACGGCCACGGTTCGCAGCGGCGACATAGGCCTGACGGGTCAGGTAGTAGTCGGCAACGTGAATCTCGTAGGCCGCCAGCAGGTTGCGCAGGTAGATCATGCGCTGCTTGGCGTCCGGCGAGTAGCGGCTGTTCGGGAAACGGCTGGTCAGCTGGGCGAACTCGTTGTACGAGTCGCGGGCCGCACCCGGGTCACGCTTGGTCATGTCCAGCGGCAGGAAGCGCGACAACAGGCCGACGTCCTGGTCGAAGGAGGTCAGGCCTTTGAGGTAATACGCGTAATCCACGTTCGGATGCTGTGGGTGCAAACGAATGAAACGCTCGGCAGCAGACTTCGCAGCCTCAGGCTCGGCGTTCTTGTAATTGGCGTAGATCAGCTCGAGTTGAGCCTGATCGGCGTAGCGCCCGAACGGATAACGCGACTCCAGCGCCTTCAGCTTGGCTGTGGCGGCAGTGTAGCTATTGTTGTCCAGGTCGGTCTGAGCCTGCTGGTACAGCTCGACTTCACTAAGGTTTTCGTCTACGACTTCCTTCGATGAGCAAGCAGCGGTCAATGCGAGGATGGCGATCAGCAGCAGGTGTTTCACTTGCATGGCGGCTTGCGTCCCTATGACGGCCGCTGTCTTGGGCGGGGCCGTCCTGTTATGATGAGCGCCCCGTTGAATAGCCTCGGGGCAAAAGACGCCGTATTTAACCACAAGCGCGCAGCCGAAACCAAAGGCTGTGCCGACGCCTAGTCTGAGCATGTCCGATAAAATTGAACTTCGCGCAGAGGTGCCGTCCGAATTGGGCGGCCAACGCCTCGATCAAGTCGCCGCACAATTATTCGCTGAGCACTCGCGCTCGCGCCTTTCCGCCTGGATCAAAGACGGCCGCCTGACTGTGGATGGGGCGGTTATCCGCCCGCGAGACATCGTTCATGGTGGCGCCATTCTTGAACTGACTGCCGAGCAGGAAGCTCAGGGCGAATGGATCGCTCAAGACATCGAGCTGGACATCGTCTATGAAGACGATGACATCCTGGTGATCAACAAACCTGCGGGCCTGGTGGTGCATCCTGCCGCCGGTCACGCGGATGGCACCTTGCTCAACGCCTTGCTGCACCACGTGCCGGACATTATCAATGTGCCCCGCGCCGGTATCGTGCATCGCCTGGACAAGGACACCACCGGTCTGATGGTGGTGGCCAAGACCATTCAGGCGCAGACACAGCTTGTCACGCAATTGCAGAGCCGTAGCGTAAGCCGGATCTACGAATGCATCGTGATCGGTGTGGTGACGGCCGGCGGCAAGATCAATGCGCCGATCGGTCGTCATGGCCAGCAACGCCAGCGCATGGCCGTGATGGAAGGGGGCAAGCAAGCCGTCAGCCATTACCGCGTACTTGAGCGTTTCCGCTCTCACACGCACGTGCGGGTGAAGCTGGAAACCGGTCGTACACACCAGATTCGCGTGCACATGGCCCACATCAACTACCCGTTGGTCGGAGATCCTGCCTACGGCGGTCGCTTCCGCATTCCACCGGCCGCCAGTGTGACCATGGTCGAATCGTTGAAGGCGTTCCCGCGTCAGGCACTGCATGCGCGGTTCCTGGAGCTGGATCACCCGACCACCGGTAAACGCATGAGCTGGGAATCGCCATTGCCGGATGATTTCGTCTGGTTGCTGACGCTGCTCAAGCAAGACCGCGAGGCGTTCATCGGATGAGTGACTGGCTGATTCCCGACTGGCCTGCGCCTGCCGGGGTGAAAGCCTGCGTTACCACCCGTGCGGGCGGCGTCAGTCTGGCGCCGTTCGACAGCCTCAACCTTGGCGATCACGTCGGCGACAACCCGGAAGCGGTTGCCGAAAATCGCCGACGCCTCACCGATCATTTCTCTATTCAGCCGGCCTGGTTAAAGCAGGTTCACGGCATTGCCGTGGCCCATGCCGACCCCAATATCACGGCAACCGCTGATGCCAGTTGGACGACAACCCCCGGCATTGCCTGCGCGGCAATGACCGCCGATTGCCTGCCAGCGCTATTTTGTAACCGCGCCGGTACTCGCGTCGCGGCGGCCCATGCCGGTTGGCGTGGATTGGCGGCAGGTGTGCTCGAAGCGACGCTCGACAGCCTGGCGGTGCCTCCAGAAGACGTGCTGGTCTGGCTGGGCCCGGCCATTGGCCCGCAAGCCTTTGAAGTCGGCCCGGAAGTGCGCGAGACCTTCGTCCAGCAACTGCCCGAAGCGGCCAAAGCCTTTGTGCCCAGCCAAAACGCTGGCAAGTTCATGGCCGACATCTACGAACTGGCGCGTTTGCGCCTTGCTGTGCGCGGTGTCACCGCTGTTTATGGTGGCGGTTTCTGCACCGTGACCGATCCTCGCTTCTTTTCTTACCGCCGCAATCCACGCACGGGTCGGTTTGCCTCTCTTATCTGGCTGTAGTGCCCTATCTGGGGTACGAACGCTAGACTTCTCTGATCTACATCAATTCCAAGACGCTTGAATCTCCCAGAATCGACCACATCTAATGAGGTATCTGGCAGGTTTCTTCATTCAGGATGTTTTATAGGTCCGGCCTGCTCAAAAGGAAGGTGACCCATGCGCATAGATCGTTTAACCAGCAAATTGCAGTTAGCTCTATCCGACGCCCAATCGCTGGCCGTCGGCCTTGACCATCCCGGCATCGAGCCGGCGCACTTGATGCAGGCCATGCTTGAACAGCAGGGTGGTTCGATCAAGCCCCTGCTGATGCAGGTCGGTTTTGACGTCAACAGCTTGCGTAAAGAGCTGACCAAAGAGCTCGACCAGCTCCCGAAAATCCAGAACCCGACCGGCGACGTGAACATGTCGCAGGATTTGGCGCGCCTGCTTAACCAGGCCGATCGCCTGGCCCAGCAGAAGGGCGATCAGTTCATCTCCAGTGAGTTGGTATTGCTCGCCGCGATGGACGAGAACAGCAAGCTCGGCAAATTGTTGCTCGGTCAAGGCGTCAGCAAAAAAGCCCTCGAAAACGCGATCACTAACCTGCGTGGTGGCGAAGCGGTCAATGACGCCAATCACGAAGAGTCGCGCCAGGCGCTGGATAAATACACCGTCGACCTGACCAAGCGTGCCGAAGAAGGCAAGCTCGACCCGGTGATCGGCCGTGACGACGAAATTCGCCGGACGATCCAGGTCCTGCAGCGTCGCACCAAGAACAACCCGGTGCTGATCGGTGAGCCTGGCGTGGGTAAAACCGCCATTGCCGAAGGCCTGGCCCAGCGCATCATCAACGGTGAAGTGCCGGATGGTCTGAAGGGCAAGCGCCTGCTGTCCCTGGACATGGGGTCGCTGATTGCCGGTGCCAAGTACCGCGGCGAGTTCGAAGAACGCCTGAAATCGCTGCTCAACGAGCTGTCGAAGCAGGAAGGTCAGATCATTCTGTTCATCGACGAACTGCACACCATGGTCGGCGCCGGTAAGGGCGAAGGCTCGATGGACGCGGGCAACATGCTCAAGCCTGCATTGGCACGCGGCGAATTGCATTGCGTTGGTGCGACCACGCTGAACGAGTACCGCCAATATATAGAGAAGGATGCGGCACTCGAACGACGCTTCCAGAAAGTCCTGGTGGACGAGCCGAGCGAAGAGGACACCATCGCGATTCTGCGGGGCCTCAAAGAGCGTTATGAGGTTCACCACAAAGTCGCGATCACCGACGGTGCCATCATTGCCGCGGCCAAGCTCAGCCATCGCTACATTACCGACCGTCAATTGCCGGACAAGGCCATCGACCTGATCGACGAAGCGGCCAGCCGTATCCGCATGGAGATCGACTCCAAGCCGGAGGTCCTCGACCGTCTGGAGCGCCGTCTGATTCAGCTGAAGGTGGAATCCCAGGCGCTGAAGAAAGAAAGCGACGACGCGGCGAAGAAACGTCTGGAGAAGTTGCAGGAAGAAATCGTTCGCCTCGAACGTGAGTATTCGGACCTCGAAGAAATCTGGAACTCGGAAAAAGCCGAGGTACAGGGTTCTGCGCAGATCCAGCAGAAAATCGAACAGTCCCGTCAGGAACTGGAAGCCGCGCGCCGTAAAGGTGATCTGAACCGCATGGCCGAGCTGCAATACGGGGTGATCCCGGACCTGGAGCGCAGCCTGCAAATGGTCGACCAGCATGGCAAAAGCGAAAACCAGTTGCTTCGCAGCAAGGTGACTGAAGAGGAAATCGCTGAAGTCGTCTCGAAGTGGACCGGCATTCCGGTGTCGAAAATGCTCGAAGGCGAGCGCGACAAGCTGATGAAGATGGAAAGCCTGTTGCACCAGCGTGTGATTGGTCAGGACGAAGCGGTGATCGCCGTTTCCAACGCGGTGCGGCGTTCCCGGGCCGGGTTGTCCGACCCGAATCGTCCGAGCGGTTCGTTCATGTTCCTCGGCCCGACCGGTGTCGGTAAAACCGAGCTGTGCAAGGCGCTGGCCGAGTTCCTCTTTGATACGGAAGAGGCGATGGTGCGGATCGACATGTCCGAGTTCATGGAGAAACATTCCGTGGCCCGGCTGATCGGTGCACCACCGGGCTACGTGGGCTATGAAGAGGGCGGTTACCTGACTGAGGCGGTGCGTCGCAAGCCTTACTCGGTGATCCTCCTGGACGAGGTCGAGAAGGCCCACCCGGATGTGTTCAACATCTTGCTGCAAGTGCTGGAAGATGGCCGCTTGACCGACAGCCATGGCCGCACGGTAGATTTCAAGAACACCGTGATCGTCATGACCTCCAACCTGGGCTCGGTGCAGATCCAGGAACTGGTCGGTGATCGGGAGGCGCAACGCGCGGCGGTGATGGATGCGATTTCCACGCACTTCCGGCCGGAGTTCATCAACCGGGTCGACGAAGTGGTGATCTTCGAGCCGTTGGCGCGGGATCAGATCGCGGGCATTACCGAGATCCAGTTGGGTCGTCTGCGCAGTCGCCTGACTGAGCGCGAGTTGAAACTGGAGCTGAGTCCAGAGGCCATGGACAAGCTGATCGCGGTAGGTTACGACCCGGTGTACGGCGCACGACCGCTCAAACGAGCGATTCAGCGCTGGATCGAGAACCCGCTGGCACAGCTGATTCTGTCCGGTCGATTCATGCCTGGCGACACGGCTGTCGGCAAGGTGGAGAACGACGAGATCGTATTTGCCTGACCTGTCACGGCGGTGAAATAAACAAGGCCTCGCATTGCGAGGCCTTTTTTTCGTCAGGTTGTTGAACTGAAAGGAAAAGGCTTGTAAAGTGCGCCCCGCAGTAAGTCGCCCGTAAGGGTTTCTGCTCCCCAAGCAGAAATCTGAAATAAGTTGCAAATCATTAACTTGAATGCAATTTAAGGGGTTGACAGAGGTGCTTAAGATTGTAGAATAGCGCGCCTCAGACACACGAACGCAGCGATGCGAACGGGTCGAAGAGAGTGCAACATTGCGTCAAACGTTGTAATTGAAATATGTAGTTCCGTGATAGCTCAGTCGGTAGAGCAAATGACTGTTAATCATTGGGTCCCAGGTTCGAGTCCTGGTCACGGAGCCAATTTCAAACCGGGGTATAGCGCAGTCCGGTAGCGCGCCTGCTTTGGGAGCAGGATGTCAGGAGTTCGAATCCCCTTACCCCGACCATTTTTGGGTCGTTAGCTCAGTTGGTAGAGCAGTTGGCTTTTAACCAATTGGTCGTAGGTTCGAATCCCACACGACCCACCATTTTTGAAACCAGTTAACGCTGGGATCAGATCTTAAGATCAGACGCCAAAAGCTCTGTTCGCAGAAGGCGCCTTTAAAAGGTGCCTTTTTTTTACCGGGGTATAGCGCAGTCCGGTAGCGCGCCTGCTTTGGGAGCAGGATGTCAGGAGTTCGAATCCCCTTACCCCGACCATATTAAAAATCCTCGTATCGAAAGATACGGGGATTTTTTTTGTCTGCAAAAAACAACACTTCAGTTATCGTATAACTCCAGGGCAGCGCTTCCAGGTGTAAATCGCCAGCCGAAAAAAAACCGCGTTTCCCGAAGGAAAAACGCGGTTTGATTCCTGAAGGCTTAGGCGCCGTCTTGGTCTTTCAAATGTTCGAACAGACCTTTTGGCATTTTCTTGCCATTGGCTTCGAAGTTGGCTTTTACGTTGTCGTAAGCCTCTTGCTCGTCGATGAAGCCGTCATGGTTGGTGTCGATCTTGTCGAAATTGGACTTCGGCGCGACTTTCTGGAATTCGGCGCGGGAGACCTTGCCGTCGCCATCGGTATCGGTCTTCGCCATCGACGCATCGCCACACTTGCCTTCGCCACATTTGCCTTCAGGGGTTTTCACCACCTGTTCGGCCGAGGCCAGCAAATAGCCTTGGGTCAACGGCTGCGCAGCGAATACGGAACCGGACAACATCATGCCGCCGGCTAAAACAGCGCCGAGCAGGCCAATAGTGTTTTTGGTAGTACGGGACATTTCAATACTCCTGGGTTGCACGACACAACCGTTCGATAAAGGACGCCACGTGAGTGCGGCGATAACCGTAGCGGGCGAGTTGCCTTGCTCGGATGTGGCCATTTAAAGGGCGGGGTGTATCGCTACTGTGTCGCGCAAGGGGGAGTTTGTAAGCGAAGGGGAGGAATCGAGGGGGGAGATACAGTGGGACACACAAGTGGACCGAGGTGCCTCATTCGCGGGCAAGCCTCGCTCCTACAGATCGGTGGTTAACTTGTAGGAGCGAAGCGTGCCCGCGAAGAGGCCCTAATGGACGCTGAAGATGTTAATGCAGTTTGAGTCGCGGCTCAGTCCCGCGCCCAATCTTGCTGCCGAGCATCAACATCGCCGTGCGAAACGCGCCATACAGCGCCATCTGGTGCATGCGATACAGCGACACGTAAAACATCCGCGCCAGCCAGCCTTCGAGCATCACGCTTCCGGTCAGGTTGCCCATCAAGTTACCCACAGCCGAAAAACGCGACAGTGAGATCAGTGAGCCGTAGTCGGTGTATTTGTACTCCGGCAACGCCTTGCCTTCGATCCGCAGTTTCAGCGATTTGGCCAGCAACGACGCCTGCTGGTGCGCAGCCTGGGTGCTACTGATGTGCCGTAGGGGGGAGTGAAGGGATGAAGTTGTGCGGGAAATACAGTAGGGGCAACTATCTAATCTTTCTGCACCGTTAGTCGGTACTGTCATTTATGACAGGTGTAATGAGCTCGCAATCAGACTAAAAACATATTGCAGTTGGCCTCTCTTACTTATTTGAATAAGGAAATTAATCATGTCCAACGAATTCCCCGGTGGTCCTAATCCTCCTCCAAAACCAGTATCTCCGCCCTACGTCACATCGCCAGCCGCAAACACCAAAGTGGGTCAGAACTTTCGCGTTCAAGGGGGGGGGCACGCTCGTCACCGTGTGCGAGTGGTAACCCCGGGAAAGGAAGATGCTTTGAGTGCTGAGCAGCTTATGGAAGGAAACGGTCATTTCAATTTGCAGATCAATAAACCGTTATCGAACGGTCAGTTTTGCTTTCAAATTTTGTTATGGAAGGATGGTAATGCGTTGGCACGTAGTCCTACGCACTGTGTTGAAGTGATCTGATGACGTGCTGCATCAGCAAATAAAACGCCCGGTTGTAAAACAACCGGGCGTTTTCATTAGTAACGCACTTACGTACTAGTGCAGCTTCAGCCGCGGCTCAGTCCCGCGCCCAATCTTGCTGCCGAGCATCAACATCGCCGTACGAAACGCGCCATACAGCGCCATCTGGTGCATGCGATACAGCGACACGTAAAACATCCGCGCCAGCCAGCCTTCGAGCATCACGCTTCCGGTCAGGTTGCCCATCAAGTTACCCACAGCCGAAAAACGCGACAGTGAGATCAGCGAGCCGTAGTCGGTGTATTTGTACTCCGGCAACGCCTTGCCTTCGATCCGCAGTTTCAGCGATTTTGCCAGTAACGAGGCCTGCTGATGTGCGGCTTGCGCGCGCGGCGGTACGTTACGATCGGTGCCCGGTTGAGGGCAGGCCGCGCAGTCACCGAAGGCGAAGATGTTTTCATCGCGGGTGGTTTGCAGAGTCGGCAGCACTTGCAGCTGGTTGATGCGGTTGGTTTCCAGGCCATCGATGTCTTTGAGGAAACCCGGCGCACGAATGCCGGCGGCCCAGACTTTCAGGCTGGCGTTGATCACGTTGCCATCGGCAGTGATCAAGCTATCAGCGGTCACTTCGCTGACGGCGGCGTTGGTCATCACATTGACCCCGAGTTTCTCCAGGGTTTTATGCACAGGCCCGCCGATGCGTTCCGGCAGGGCTGGCAGCACTCGTGGGCCGGCTTCGATCAGGGTGATGTGCATGTTTTCCGGTTTGATCCGGTCCAGGCCATAGGCCGCCAGCTCGTGGGCGGCGTTGTGCAGTTCTGCTGCCAGTTCGACACCGGTGGCACCCGCGCCAACGATGGCGACGCTGATCTGCTCGACCTTGTCGGTCTGCCCGGCATGGGCGCGCAGGTAGTGATTGAGCAGTTGCTGGTGGAAACGCTCGGCCTGTTTGCGGGTGTCGAGAAACAGGCAATGCTGCGCCGCGCCCTGCGTGCCGAAATCGTTGGTGGTACTGCCGACGGCAATCACCAGCGAGTCGTAAGCCACTTCACGCGCCGGTACCAGTTCCAGGCCGGCTTCGTCGTAAGTGGCGGCCAGCTGGATTTTCTTCTGCTCGCGATCGAGGCCACTCATGCGCCCCAGCTGGAACTCGAAGTGGTTCCATTTCGCCTGGGCAACATAGTTGAGTTCGTCTTCGGAAGAGTTCAGCGATCCGGCCGCCACTTCGTGCAACAACGGCTTCCAGATGTGGGTCAGGTTCGCGTCGACCAGCATCACGCTGGCCGTGCCACGTTTGCCCAGAGTCTTACCCAGACGGGTAGCCAACTCCAGACCGCCGGCGCCGCCGCCAACGATGACAATACGATGAGTCATAGGGATATCTCGCAAGGCTAAAAGAAATCGGTGCAGTCAACCGAGCGAGCGCGAGGCAGCTCATAGCGTCAGGTAACTGATAAATCGGCTCAACAGGCCTAAACCAATGGTCACTGCCAACACCACCACCAGGAGCATCCACGGCCGGAAAGGTCGGCGCTCGACTCGGTGCTGGGACAGGTGCAGGTACTCTTCGACATGCTTCTGGTCGTCGGGGTTCAGGCGGCTGGTCATATTGGGCCTCGTCAGGTAGACGTTGCTGAAGGTGTAGAAGCTACAGGCTGATTAACGAACGTTGAACGGAGCATAGCCGCTGTCGGGAATGGGTTCGACGCTCACCCTGTCGTCCAGGCGAATGATTCCACCTTGTAGCACTCGGGCCGTGATTCCGCCATGTCCGCGCACAGCCTGAAACGTCCCGGGGCCGAGGTTGTTTTGCAGGCGCGCGCAAGGCTGGCACCAGCCGGTGGTTTCGAAAATTGCCTGGCCGATGCGGAAGCGACGACCCTTGAGGCTGAACAGGTTGATACCACTGATAACGAGGTTGCGCCGCAAATCTTCAGGCAAGACCGGTTTGTCGTGCGGGCGGCCCATCAGCGAACTGATCACCGCCAGATGCTCCCACTGAATCAACGTCACTTGCCGTGCGTTACGGACTCCCGGGCGGGCTCGATCGCCGGTCAGGCCGGCTTCAAGTCGCGCCTCAACGGCATCCAGTTCGATCATTGGCACGTGAGGTTCCGGGCGCACGCCGATCCAGCGCACGCGGCCGGCTTGCGGGACCTCCGCGATTAATGCCTGCAATGGGCTCACAGGCTGATCCCGACGTCGAAGACGATGCTGCGGCCAAGGTTACTGCGCAGGAAGTCCGGAGCGTCCGGATGTGCAAACAGCACTCGGGCGAAGGTCGGACCGACCAACGACAGCGAGCGCCAGCCCTGGCGCAAATATTCGGTCGGCGGCGGAAAATGGCTGTTGAGGTCCAGTACTTCACGCTTGAGGCTGGCGAACGCAATGATGTCCAGTTCCCCCAGGTCCATGCCGCGTTCTTTGTAGTTGTGGGCTTTTTTACGCAAGGTCGGCGCCAGTCTCAGCAGGAATTCATTGGCGGGAATGCGCCGGGGCTTGGCCTCGCGACGCACCAGTTGGCTCAGGGAAAACGCGCTGCGCCGGCGTTGCAGTTCATCGCGCCATTCGTCGTTGAGGCGCCGTCCCTCGTCGAGGACGAAGAACACCTCGAAACTGGCGTCGCGGAACAGCACGTCTGGCGGCTCCCCGGCAGGCGCGAACTCGTCGGCGCGATAGGGAATGTTCAGGCCTTGCAGCAGGCGCTGACAAACCCAACGCTCACGCTCCCATTTGCGGGCATTGGACAGAAAGGCGTTGGCTTGCTCGGCCGCGATGGTCAGCAGGCGTAAATAATCTGAGTCATCCATAGGCCCAAGCTTAGCGTTCAAATGCGACAAGCAGAAAGCGTTTACCGGTAAAGGAGGTCACTGGGCAGTCGGATCGGGCGGTGTAGACTGATGGCCACTGTGTGTAATTGATCCGATAAGGGGGTGAATGTGAAATATTGGCCGGTGTTGCTACTGGGGCTTCTGCCCTTATGGGCCCAGGCGGTGGAGGTGGGCGAGCGACTCGCGCCCTGGACCTTGCTCGATCAATTCGACCAGGCTTATACGCTCGATCATCAGACTCAGACGTTGCTGGTGGCGCGAAGCATGGACGCCGCCAAACTGGTTGACGCTGCGCTGAAAGGCGAGCCCAAGGGTTATCTGGAGGCGCGCCACGTTGTGTTTTTAGCGGACATCCAGCGCATGCCACGGCTGATCGCGAAGATGTTTGCCGTTCCGGCCATGCGTGATTATTCCTATCGGGTCATGTTGGACCGCGAGGGGCGTGTGGCGCCGCGTTATCCCGGGGCTGTGGATAAAGTGCTGTGGCTGCAACTCAAAGATGGCCAATTGGTTGCGCAACACGAATATGCCACGGCCGCGCAGTTGCATGAGGCACTGGAGAAGGCTGGACCATGATCGGTGCCGAGCTGCTGTCCCAGCAAACGCTGACAGTCGGCTGGCTGATTTATGTGTCCGTGCTGCTCTGGGCCCTCTGGCGTGCGCCTTGGGTTGAGCTGTTCACCGACAGCCGCCGTCAGCATTTGCTGTTTGGCACAGTGTTCGCGCTGTTCATGCTGTGGCTGGTGCGACGTGATTTCGATACAGGCGTGTCGTATCACTTCATTGGCATGACGGCCGTGACGTTGCTGCTGGATTGGCCGTTGGCGATCGTCGGTGCCTTGGTGGCGCAATGCGGGCTGGTGCTGCTCGGGCGTCAGGACCTGGCGGCCGTCGGGGTCAACGGTGCGCTGCTGATTGTGCTGCCGGTGCTGGTGACCGAATGCTGTGCGATCCTGGTCGAACGCGCGCAGCCACGTAATCCCTTTGTGTATATCTTCGTTTCCGGCTTCTTCGCCGCGGCGTTGTCAGCGTTGCTGTGTCTATTGCTGGCGCTGTGGCTGTTGTGGTTCAACGAACGTTTCGAGATGCCGTACTGGCTTGAGGATTTTGTCGGTTATCTGTGGCTGCTGATTTTTCCGGAAGCCTTCATCAACGGGATGATTGTCAGCGCGCTGGTGGTGTTCAGCCCGGAATGGCTGGAGACCTTCAACCGCACACGCTACCTTTCGGCGCCCTGGAAAGACGACGATCCCAAATCTTGATCCACATCAAATCGATAAAACGCTGACGCTTTCATGCTCCACAAAACCTACAGGAGCATCGATATGAGTGTGTACGAATGGGCAAGGCAGGAACTGCGTCAGAGTCTGGATAGTGCACAGGAAGTGGGGTTTGATCCGGGATTGAGCCTGCGCGCCTTGCTCAGCGCGGTGGTGCAGCAGAGCAAAGCGGTGCGCAGTGCCGAAGACCTGGCCGACGAGTTGCGCTTTCTGGCGGAAAACCTCGATGAAGACCAGGACTACGGCTTTATGCGGCCCTGAGTGTCAGTGACGCGGGTCGAAGTCTTCGCTGAACATCTCGTCTTCGGCGTCCGGGCTGACCGGAATCTTGTGTTCTTCCGACGCCCAGGCGCCCAGGTCGATCAGTTTGCAACGGTCAGAACAGAATGGCCGGAATTTGTTTTCGGGACTCCATTCAACAGGGGCTCCGCAGGTTGGGCAATCGACGGTTGGGGTTTGGCTCATGACTGGCCTCCACGCAATGTAAGGTAAAAGTGATGCAGGCGTTCGACCTCGCTGTGCAGCCAGGCGAGGTCGCGGTCGTTGACCACCACATCGTCGGCGTGGCTCAAGCGGTCCTGGCGGCTGGATTGCGCCTTGAGGATCGCCTGGACCTGTTGCTCGCTGGTCTGGTCACGCTGCAAGGTGCGTTCGATCTGTAGCTGTTCCGGGGCATCGATCACCAGGACCCGTTGGGTCATGGCGTACTGCCCGGACTCGATCAGCAACGGCGAAACCAGAATCGCGTAAGGCGATTGTGCCTTGGCCAGGTGATCGGTGATTTCCTTGGCGATCAGCGGATGCAGCAACGCTTCGAGCCAGCGGCGTTCCTCCGGCACCTCAAAGATCAGTTTGCGCAGCGCCGCGCGATCCAGTTGTCCGTCGGCTTGCAATACGGCGGGGCCGAAATGTTCAGCGATCTTCGCCAGCGCCGGGCGCCCCGGCTCCACCACCCAGCGCGCCGCATGATCGGCGTCCACCACGTGCACGCCCAGGTCGATGAAGTGCTGGGCAGCCGCGCTTTTGCCGCTGCCGATGCCGCCGGTCAGGCCGAGAATCCAGGGTTTTTCCACAGGGGTATTCATTTCAAACCGACAAACTGCCAATAGAAGCCGGTTATTTGACCACCCCAGAGCAAGGCAATCCAGCCGGCAATTGCCAGAAAGGGTCCGAAGGGGATCGGAGTCGAGGTTTGCGCGTTGCGCAGTCGCAGCAAAATCACCCCGATGATGGCCCCCACGAGCGATGACAGCAGAATGGTCAACGGCAATATCTGCCAACCGCCCCAGGCCCCGAGCAGGGCCAGTAACTTGAAGTCGCCGTGGCCGATGCCGTCCTTGCCGGTGAGCAGCTTGAACAGCCAGAACACCGACCACAAGGTCATATAACCGGCCACAGCGCCCCACAATGCCTCATGCAGTGACACGAACAGCCCGAAGCTGTTGACGATCAACCCCAGCCACAGCAGCGGCAGCACCAATACATCCGGCAGCAGTTGGTGCTCGGCGTCGATTAGACTCATCGCCAGCAGGCCCCAGGTCAGCACCAGCACCATGCAGGCCTGCCAGCCGAAGCCGAAATGCCAGGCGATAAACCCCGAGAGCAGACCGCAGGCCAGTTCAGTCAGCGGATAACGTTTGCTGATTGGCGCGGCGCAGTTCGAGCATCGCCCCCGTAAAAACAGATAACTGAGCAGCGGGATGTTTTCCCAGGCGCGGATTCGATGGTCGCACTGCGGGCAGTGGGAATGAGGCAGCATCAAGTTGTAGGCGGGGCCCGCTGCCTCGGGCGGAAAACCCAACACGTCATGGGCTTGCAGCCGCCATTCGCGTTGGAGCATTTTCGGCAGGCGCCAGACCACCACGTTGAGGAAACTGCCTACCAGCAGGCCGACTGCCAAGGCGATGGCCACGAACACCAGCGGATAGAGGATCAGGACTTCGTTCAAGGGCATGTCAGATCGCTGAGCCGAGTTGGAAGATGGGCAGGTACATCGCAACCACCAGGCCACCGACAATAACACCCAGCACCACCATGATGAACGGCTCCATCAGGCTGGTGAGGTTATCGACCATATTGTCCACTTCGTCCTCGTAGAAGCTCGCGACCTTATCGAGCATGTCGTCCAGAGCGCCGGACTCTTCGCCAATGGCGGTCAACTGGATCGCCATACTGGGAAAGATGCCGGAGGTGCGCATCGAGAAATTCAGCTGCATGCCGGTCGACACGTCCTGCTTGATGCGCAGCACCGCCCGTTTGAACACGATGTTGCCGGTCGCGCCCGCCACTGAATCCAGGGCTTCGACCAACGGCACGCCGGCGGCGAATGTGGTCGACAGGGTGCGGGCGTAACGGGCCACGGCGGACTTGTACATCAAGGTGCCGATCAGCGGCAGCTTCAGCAGCCAGGTGTCCGTGCGGTCCCGAAAGGCCTCGGATGTTTTAAAGGCGTGGCGCACACCGAAGATCGCGGCGATCAACGCGCCAAGCATCATCCACCACCAGGCCTGCAAGAACTCCGACAAGCCGATGACCATCACAGTGAAGGCCGGCAACTCGGCGCCAAAGCCCTTGAACACCGACTCGAACTGCGGCACCACCTTGATCAGCAGAATCCCGGTGACAATGATCGCCACAAAGACCACGGCCAGCGGGTAGGTCATGGCTTTCTTGATCTTGGCCTTGAGGCTTTCGCTCTTTTCCTTATAGGTCGCCACCCGTTCCAGCAGAGTATCCAGAGCGCCAGCCTGCTCACCTGCGTCGACGAGGTTGCAGTACAGCTCGTCGAAATACTGCGGTTTTTTACGCAAGGACGCGGCGAAGCTGTTACCCGCCGCGACTTCCTGCTTCACCTCGTCCACCAGTTTGCGCATGGCCGGGTTGTCGAAGCCTTCACCAATGATGTCGAACGATTGCAGCAGCGGCACGCCGGCTTTCATCATCGTTGCCATTTGCCGGGTAAACAGGGCGATTTCCTGAGCCTTGATCCGATTGCCGAAACTGAAAATCGAGGCGGATTTCTTGCGCACCTTGCCGGGGTTGATCCCCTGCTTGCGCAACTGAGCCTTGATCAAGGCCGGGTTGAGACCGCTCAACTCTCCGGTCATCTTTGATCCTTTCCTGTCCGTGCCTTCCCAGGCGTAGACGCTGATTTTTGCTGCTTTGACCGCCATGTTCAGTCCTTGGTGACCCGGTTGATTTCTTCAAGGCTGGTGACGCCTTGCATGGCCTTGATCAAGCCCGAGGTGCGCAAGTCATTAAAGCCGTCCTTGCGCATCTGAATGTCGATTTCCAGGGAATTGCCTTCGGCCATGATCAGCCGTTGCAGGTCCGGTGTGTTTTTCACCACTTCATAAATCCCCACTCGCCCCTTGTAACCGCCGTTGCATTGATCGCAACCGACCGGCTCATAGATCGTGAACGAGCCGATGCGTTCCTCGGGGAAGCCTTCCTTGAGCAACGCCTCGCGGGGAATCTCGATGGGTTTCTTGCAATGGCTGCACAGTTTGCGCGCCAGCCGCTGGGCGATGATCAGGGTGACCGAGGTGGCGATGTTGAAGCCCTGAATGCCCATGTTGTGCAGGCGGGTCAGGGTTTCCGCGGCGCTGTTGGTGTGCAGGGTGGAAAGCACCATGTGCCCGGTCTGGGCGGCCTTGATGGCGATTTCGGCGGTTTCGAGGTCGCGGATCTCACCGACCATGATCACGTCCGGGTCCTGACGCAGGAACGAGCGCAGAGCCTGGGCGAAATCCAGCCCTTGCTTGGGATTGACGTTGACCTGATTGATGCCTTCCATGTTGATCTCCACCGGGTCTTCGGCGGTGGAGATGTTGATGTCCACGGTGTTGAGGATATTCAACCCGGTGTAGAGCGACACGGTCTTGCCCGAACCGGTCGGCCCGGTGACCAGGATCATGCCCTGTGGCTGCTTCAGTGCAGCCATGTACAAGGCTTTCTGTTCAGGCTCGTAGCCGAGGGCGTCGATGCCCATTTGTGCGCTGGATGGGTCGAGGATCCGGATCACCACTTTCTCGCCCCACAGGGTCGGCAGGGTGTTGACCCGGAAGTCGATGGACTTGGTCTTGGACAGGCGCATCTTGATCCGTCCGTCCTGGGGTTTGCGCCGCTCGGAGATGTCGAGGCTGGCCATGACTTTCAGCCGCGCCGCAATGCGGTTGGCCAGTTGGCTCGGCGGCTTGGCGACTTCTCGCAGCATGCCGTCGGTGCGCATCCGCACCCGGTAGGTTTTTTCGTAGGGCTCGAAATGCAGGTCGGAAGAGCCGCTCTTGATCGCATCGAGCAACATCTTGTGGACGAAGCGCACCACCGGCGCGTCATCGGCATCCTGGCCGGCGATGGCGTCCTTTTTGTTGTCGTCGACCGACTCGATGTCCAGCCCGTCAAGGTCAACATCGGCCATGTCTTCCAGGCCGGTTGCTTGGTTGTCGAAGAACCTCTCGATGGCATCGCCGAGCTTATCGTCCTCTACCAGAATGGCTTCGGTGTTCAGCCCGGTGCTGAACTGGATGTCGTTGATGGCTTGATGATTTGTCGGGTCGGAAACCCCCACGAACAGTTTGTTGCCACGGCGCCACAGGGGCAGGGCGTGGTGCTGACGGATCAGTTTCTCGCTGACCAACCCTCGAGGCTGGGCTTCCTTGTCCAGGCAATTGAGGTCGAGCAGCGCCATGCCGAAATGCTCCGAGGCAATCTCGGCAACCTGCCGGCTCTTCACCAGCTTGTTCTGCACCAGGTAACTGACCAGGGAGATTTTGCTGCGTTGGGCATGCAGATACGCCTGTTGCGCGCTTTGCTCAGTGAGCAGTTCGGCCATGACCAGTTGCTTGGCCAGACCGCTTAGGGCGATGTCATTCATGGGGATACCGGACGCAGACAGTTCATGACTTATAGCCTAGTCAAGGCGCTGAGCCAAACCAGCGGCCGTCAGGTGACAAATAGTGTCAGATAGTGCGGATCCTGGGGGTAGGAAAGGTCCCTGACCTGTCTTCACGCCCCGCCAACTGGGGGCGCAGCGCTTGGCACGGGCTGTGCTGAAGTTCATTCAGATCATGAGATTTCGACTCATGCATGGAGCCTGTCTATGAATACTCAAAAAGGTTTTACCCTGATCGAACTGCTGATCGTGGTGGCGATCATCGGGATTCTGGCGACGTTTGCGTTGCCGGCTTATTCGAAGTATCAAGCGCGTGCCAAGGTGACGGCCGGTCTGGCAGAGATCACGGCGTTGAAAGTCCCGTTTGAGGACCTCATGAACTCTGGTACCAATCCGGATCTGACAAAAGTGGGCGGAACCGCCACGACTTCCAATTGCACAACCACGGCAGCGGGTGTCGCGACTGATGGTACCGGCACCATCGGTTGCACGATCCTTAACGCTCCAGGTCCGGTCTTGAGCAAAACCATTACCCTGACGCGCTCTCTGACTGGCTGGACTTGCGCCACCACAGTGGCTCAGGAGTACGCACCTAAAGGCTGCACAGGCGTCTGATACTCGCGGTTAACAAATGCCCCGCCTTTCACGAGGCGGGGCATTTTTTTGTCTATTGAAGGGAAAAACGCGTTAAAGAAAGAAATTCTCGACAATTCATGGCCTTAGGCCCACGTCAAAACCCGCAACTTGCATGTAGAGAATCACAAAGTCATGCATTTTGCATGATTCCGAAAATCAGGTGTTTTCATAAGTTATTGTTTTATAAGGATTTATTGGCTGTCTCAAAGTTGGCACAGCGTTCGCAATATACCCAGTAACCCTGCTGACAAGACACGCAGCAGACTTTCTAGAAAAACAGGAGTTACTCGTATGAAGAAGTTCGCTATCGCTGCCGCTACTGCTACCGCGCTGACCCTGACCATGGCCAACGCTGCATTCGCTCAAACCCAAGCGACTCAGGCTCCAATGGTCCTGGCCGCCGGTGAAGTGACCCAAGCCAAAGAAGCTACCTCCGATACCTGGATCACCACCAAAGTCAAAGCAGACCTGGTAACCGAAAAAGGCATTCCTGGTACCGACATCAAGGTTGAGACCAACAAAGGTGTTGTTTCCCTGTCGTCCACTGTTGCAGTGACTGAAGCACAGAAAACCACCGCCGTGGCCATCGCCAAGAAAATCAAAGGCGTCCAGGCGGTCTCCGCTGACGGCCTGAAAGCCGAGTAAGGCAAGACTTCTCGCCTGGACTGGGAGAAGGCGCGGCAGGCGGGCCGAGCAATACGCCAGCCGCATCTGGAGAGTTCATGCGAAAGGCCACAAGGATGTGGTCATTACAGGCCTCCGACATTCGTGTCGGGGGCCTGTTCTATTGTGGGCGTCGCACAAACCAATGTGGGAGTGAGCCTGCTCGCGATAGCGGTGTGTCAGCCAACATCAATGCTGGATGACACACCGCTATCGCGAGCAGGCTCGCTCCCACATTTTGTGATGTAACCACTCCGGATCGGGGGTTCAGTTACCGCGCTTGCTGGTGATCTGTTTCAGGCGATTACCTTCAAACCGCAGGTATTGATACATCCCGCCATTGGGCCCGTAGGTCCATTCCTCGACCTGAAACTCTTCCCGTCGGTTGGCGCTGCGCTTGTAGCCCAGCAGATCGCGGCTGACCGGTTCACCGCACTTCTGCAGCACTTCGCTGGACCTGTCCCCGACGCTGACCAACTGACTGCCACAGCGCAGGGTATCGGCCGCCGAGGCCTGACTGGCCGCCAGCGCCAGGGTCAGGCTGATCAGCACTCGTCTGATCATCACTCGGCATCCAGGTGCATCGGCGTTACCACCCGACCGTCACTTTCCGCCTCGCCCAGTTGGGCGTCGATGAAGTAGACACGGTCATCGGCCATCTGGGCCTTGTCCACCAGGTAATCCTTGATGCTGCTGGCGCGTTCCTGACCCAGTTGGCGCAGCAACACGTCGCTGGTGCTCCAGAATTTGATCACGTCTGCGCGCATTTTTGCGGTGCGTTCTTCCTTGCCCAGATCCTTCCACTCAGCCGGTGGCTGGGTCTTCAGGCGCGTGCGGTAGATCCCTTCCAGCAGCGGACCTTTCTCGCCGTCCGGCACTTGCAGCAATGAAGCCTGGGCCGGAACCTTGTCACCGCGTCGCTGGAGCATTTTGTAGTAGTTGTACTGGTATTCGCGCTCAAGCCGTTGCTCGGCAATCAGCGGACCGTCGCTGCTGGCGGCTGCGGTGCCTTCGATTTCCAGGCGCAGGGCAGGGCGTTCCTTGAGGGCCTGGGACAGTTTGATCAACGAACCCTCGGCGTCCTTGCTCAGCTCACTGGAGCCCGGCGCAAACGAGACAGTGCCCAAATCTTCTGAACCCCCTCCACTGACCAGCCCACCTATCATTTTGAACGGTGCGGCAGCCGCCTTGACGATCAGGTTGCGCAGGGTCTGCCAGACAATCGGCATGACGCTGAACTGCGGGTTGTTCAGGTCGCCGGTCACCGGCAGCTCAATTGAAATCTTGCCGTCGACGTCCTTGAGCAACGCGATCGCCAGTTTCAGCGGCAGGCTCACGGCGTCCGGGCTGTCGACCTTTTCACCCAGTTGCAGTTGCTCGACCACCACTTTGTTTTCGGCCTTGAGCTGGCCCTTGACGATGATGTAGTGCAGGTCGAGATTGAGCCGGCCCTTGCGGATGCGGTACCCGGCGAACTTGCCGGAGTAGGGCGTCAGCGTGGTCAGTTCCACACGTTTGAAACTGGTGGCGATGTCGAGGCTGGCCATCGGGTCGAACGGGTTGACCGAACCCTTGATGGTCACGGGCGCGTAACGGTCGACCTTGCCTTTGATATCGACGCTGGCCGGTTTCGCCTGACGGCTGTCGATGGTGCCGATCTGACCGTTGAGTTGTTGCACCGCCGTGGCGAAGTTCGGGGTCAGGCTGAAGTCGGCGAAGTTCGCCGAACCGTCATTGATGGCAATGCCGCCAATGTGGATGCCCAGCGGTTTGTCCTTGCTGGCGGGTTTGCTGGCGGCTGTCTTGGCAGCTGCGGTGTCGGCCGGTTGCGGTATCAGCAGGTCATCGATGTTGGTGGTGCGGTCATCGTTGATCATGAAACGCACGTAAGGCTGGAACAGGTTGACCTTGTCGATCGACAGGCTGTCGCCATGCTGATAGTTCAGACCTTCGAGCACCAGCTGCTGCCATTTGAGAAAGTCGCGGGTCTTGAGGGTGTCGAGGGTGTGCAGTTGATCGACCTGCGCTTTACCGGTGACGCTGAATGCCAATGGCTCGGTGCTTTTCAGATCGACTGCCAGATCACTGCCGAGCATGCCGCTGCGCAGCTCCAGGCGAATGAACGGGTTGATGTAGGACTGGGCGACACGCAGGTCGATGTCTTTGGTTTGCACATTCAGTTTGGCGCTGACCGGTGCCAGATTGACCACGCCGTCGGCCATGAGCTTGCCCTGTTTGCCCACGCCGGTGTCGAGCTTGAGGTTAAAAGGCGAGCCGTTGAGGCTGTCGAAATTTTGCAAATCGAGGTTCAGCGGACCGACATCCAGTGCCACGGCCGGTTGTGCCTTGCGGTCGGCCAGATGAACCTGGTAATTGCGCAGTTGCACGTCTTTGAGCCGCACTTGCCACGGCTTGCTCGGTGGCGCGGGTTCGGCTTCAGGCGAATCGGCTGCCGCCGGCGTTTTCGCCGGTTCGGCGTTGGCTTTTACCGCTGCTTTGGATGGATGGCTGGCGAACAGTTTCTGCCAGTCGAGTTGTCCGTCGGCTTCCAGGGCGGCCCAGGTTTCCAGTTTATTGCTACGGATCTTGCCGACCACCACTTGCTGTTTGGCCAGGTCCACCGTGGTTTCACTGATGTCCAGGCGCTCGAGTTTGGCCAGTGGTCGACCGTCCGGGGCCTTGATGGCAAATGGCGCGACGCTGACGGCGACGTTGCTCAGCAGCAGCTCGGTTTCCTTGGACAAGTTGAGCTTGTAGTCAGTGCTCAGGTTGACGACACCGTCTTCGAGCACCAGGGGCAACGCGTCACGCACATAGGGCCAGAAGGCTTTCATCTTGCCGTCGGTGATCTTGAGCTTACCTTCGGAGGCAATCGGGATCAGGCTGAAGTTACCGGTCCAGTCGAGCTGCCCACCGCCCGGGCCGATGGCCACCAACGTCATGTCGGCACTGTCTTCCGGCAGCGTGCTGAGGTTCTTCAGCTCGAAGTCGAGTTTGTCGTAGAGGAATTCGATGGGTTCGCTGGGGCGCAAATCCTGAAAGTGCACATTGCCGCCCGCCAGTTTGATCCGCTCGATACGCAACGGGAACGGCTTGGCTTCCGGGTCGGCCGGGGTCGGTTCGCTGGCGGGGATCTTGAACAGGCCCAGCAGATTGAGCTTGCCGTCCTTGCCGAAAAGGATTTCGGTCTTGGGTTTGTCCATTTCGATATCGGACAGGTGCAGCGCCTTGGTCCACAGGCTGTCGATTTGCAGGTTGGCGTACAGGCGTTCGAAACCGACCTGTTCTTTGCCCGGCTCGCCGATGACCAGGCCCCAGAGGGTCACTTCCAGGCTGAAGGGGTTGAGCTCGATCCGGGAAATCGTCGCGGGCATCGTGGCGTAATTGGCCAATTGCTGGTTGGCGACCCGCAACGCGATGCCCGGCAAAATCAGAAACCCCAGCAGGCTATAAAGGGCCAGAGCAGTCAACAATGCGCCAATAGCGCGAATCAATCCTTTGGGCATGTGTGGCTTCATCTGTCTGAATCGGAGTGCGTTGGAGTATGGCACGCGATTCCGGTTCCGAAGTGAACGCACTCTTCTGGTTTTTCAGAAATTTGCGTAGGAAATTTCCTGCGTGATCAGAGTTGCAGAATCAACGTCTTCAGCGGCGGCTGTTGATCCATCGACGGGAAATCACCGCCCGGTTTCATCACCGTCCACTCACGCACAGGCCGCCCGGCCTTCTCTGCGCAACGTAAAACCTGCTCGCGCCAATCGTCCATGCTGACCTTTGCCAGGTTGTTGCAGCAGATCAGCACGCCGTTCTCGGCGGTGGTCAGCAGCGCGGGTTTGAGCAGGCTCTGGTAGTCGCGCAGCAGGTCGACCGTGCCGAACGCGCTCTTGGCCCAGGCGGGTGGATCGAGCAGCACCAGGTCGTACTGACGCTGGTCGAGACGCGTGTAACTCGGCAGTTTCTGCCCGCGTCGCTGACTGATCGGCAGCCCCGCCAGTTGGCGGATGGCCGGGAAGTAATCGGACTGGATGAATTCCATGGCCGGCAATTGCGGATTGAGCAGACCGTTCTCGCGGCCGACCGCCAGATTGCCCTCGGCGAAATCCAGGTTGCACACCTCACTTGCCCCGCCGGCCGCAGCACTCAGGCCGACACCACAGGTGTAGGCGAACAGGTTGAGCACGCTTTTGTTTTTGCTGTGCTCCTTGACCCAGCCGCGCGTGTTGCGCAGGTCGAGAAACAGCAGTGGATCCTGGCCGGCATGACGGCCGCGAACCCGGTAGTTCAGGCCCCATTCGTGGCCGATCAAGTCTTGCAGGGCTGCCTCGTCGGCGCGGTAGACGGTGTCTTCGCGGTCGATACGCGAGTTGCCCCTGGAACGGTCGTTGTAGACCAGCAGCGTATCGAGGCCCAGGTGTTGATTGACGGTCTCGTGCAGTTGCAGCAGTGCGTCACGTTCCAGCGCCTGGTGGAAGCTTTGTACCAGCAGTTGCGGGCCGTAGCGGTCGATGGTCAGGCCGCCGGCGCCTTCCTGGCTGCCGTGGAACAGGCGATAGCAATCGGTGCCTTGCTGATGCAGCTCGGCGAGCAGGTCCTGGCGATGATCGAGGGCGGCGCGCAGCGCCTGATTCAAGGAAGACATGCTGTGCGCCTTGCAGGAGGGAATTTGGCGCGGGAGTTTAACAGCATTGGCGGGAAGTCGAGGTGTTGCCATCGCGAGCAGGCTCGCTCCCACAGAGCTAATTGTTGGCTGAGCGTTTTGCGTTTCGCACAAAGCCAATGTGGGAGCGAGCCTGCTCGCGATGCTGTCAGGTGCGTTACTGGTTCAGACGTTTGTCGATCAGCCCCTGCACCACGCTGGGATCGGCCAGTGTCGAGGTGTCCCCCAGACTGTCCAGTTCGTTGCACGCGATCTTGCGCAGGATGCGCCGCATGATCTTGCCCGAACGGGTTTTCGGCAAGGCCGGGGCCCATTGGATCAAGTCCGGTTTGGCGAAACTGCCAATCTCCTTGCTGACGTGAGCCAGCAATTCCTTCTTCAGCTCGTCATTGGCCTCGGTGCCGTTCATGGGCGTGACGAAGGCATAGATGCCCTGGCCCTTGAGGTCGTGGGGATAACCGACCACGGCGGCCTCGGCGATGCTGTCGTGCAGCACCAGCGCGCTTTCTACCTCGGCAGTGCCGATGCGGTGCCCGGAGACGTTGATCACGTCGTCGATGCGCCCGGTGATCCAGTAATCGCCATCCTCATCACGCCGCGCGCCGTCGCCGGTGAAGTAGTAGCCGGGGTAGGGCTTGAAGTAGGTGTCGACCATCCGTTGCGGGTCGCCATAGACGCTGCGGATCTGCGCCGGCCAGCTGGATTTGATCGCCAGCACGCCGCTGCCGGCGCCTTTGATTTCCTTGCCCGTTTCATCCAGCAGCACCGGTTGCACGCCGAACATCGGTTGGGTGGCGCAGCCGGGCTTGATCCGTTGCGCGCTGACCAGCGGGCTGAGCATGATGCCGCCGGTTTCGGTCTGCCACCAGGTGTCGACGATCGGACAACGCTGTTCGCCGACGACGTTGAAGTACCAGTCCCACGCCTCCGGGTTGATCGGCTCACCGACGCTGCCGAGTAATCTGAGGCTCTGGCGAGAAGTGTCCTTCAACGGCTCGGGGCCTTCACGCATCAGCGAGCGCAGCGCAGTCGGGGCGGTGTAGAAAATGTTGACGTGGTGTTTGTCGATCACCTGCCAGAAGCGCGAACTGTTCGGGTAACTTGGCACGCCTTCGAAGATCAGCGTGGTCGCGCCGTTGGCCAGCGGGCCATAGACGATGTAACTGTGGCCGGTGACCCAGCCGACGTCGGCGGTGCACCAGAAGACTTCACCATCGCGGTAGTCGAGTACGTACTTGAAGGTCATCGCCGCTTGCAGCAGATAGCCGCCGGTGGTGTGCAGTACGCCTTTGGGTTTGCCGGTGCTGCCGGAGGTGTAGAGGATGAACAGCGGGTCTTCGGCGTCCATGGGCTCTGGCGGGCAATCGTCGCTGACGTCGCGTAGCGCCTGGTGATACCAGAGATCGCGACCTTCAACCCAGTCCACTTTGCCTTGGGTGCGCTCGACGACGATGACGGTGCTGACGTTCGGGCAACTTTGCAGTGCCTCGTCGACCTTCTGCTTGAGCGGCACGAATTTGCCGCCGCGCACGCCTTCATCGGCGGTGATCACCGTGCGGCAATCGGCGTCGAGAATCCGGTCGCGCACAGAGTCTGGAGAGAAGCCGCCGAACACCACCGAATGCACCGCGCCAATCCGCGTACAGGCGAGCATGGCGTAGGCCGCTTCGGGAATCATCGGCATGTAGATGCACACGCGGTCACCCTTTTTCACGCCACGGCTTTTGAGCACGTTGGCCAGGCGACAGACGTTGTGATGGAGTTTCTTGTAGGTGATCTGCGCGGATTCGGCGGGGTCGTCGCCTTCCCAGAGGATGGCGATCTGATCGCCGCGTTTTTCCAGGTGACGGTCGATGCAGTTGTAACTGACGTTCAACTTGCCACCGGCAAACCAGCTGGCCTCGCCGGTCTTCAGGTTATAGCGCTGGACGGTGTCCCACGGCGTGCTCCAGTCGAGAAAGCGGGTGGCCTGCTCGGCCCAGAACTCACTGGGGTGCTCGATGGATTGACGGTAGAGGCGGTGGTAGTCGTCTTGACTCAAGTGTGCAGCCCGGCGGACGGCATCGGCTTTGGGGAACGTGCTGATATCGAACATGACGGTTCCTTATTCTTGTTTTGCGACAAGTAATAAAGATGCGCCGAGTAGCGAAAGGGTTCAAGCCAGACACAAAACAACGGTAGGAGTTAGCCGGCTCGCGATGGCGGTGGATCAGTCAACATCGATGTTGAATGAAAAACCGCTATCACGAGCAGGCTCACTCCTATAGGGATTGGTGTTGCCCACAGCATTTGTGTTTGGCACAAACCCTGTGGGCGGGCGTCAGATCAACCGCGGTGACGACCGCGGAAGTAGTTGATCAGGCCTTGGGTGGAAGCATCGTCAGCCGGGGATTCTTCGCTGCCGACCAGGCGGTTGTAGACGCCTTTGCCCAGCTCCTTGCCCAGCTCCACGCCCCACTGGTCGAAGGCATTGATGCCCCAGACCACGCTTTGCACGAAGACTTTGTGTTCGTACATCGCCACCAGCGCACCGAGACGACGGGGGCTGATGCGCTCGACCACGAGGGTGTTGCTCGGACGGTTGCCCGGGATCACCTTGTGCGGCGCGATTTTATGCACGTCTTCTTCGCTCATGCCTTTGTCACGCAGTTCGGCTTCGGCTTCGACAAGGGTCTTGCCGAGCATCAGCGCCTGGCTTTGCGACAGGCAGTTGGCGTACAGCCACTGGTGGTGGTCGGAGACCGGGTTGAAGCTGACAATCGGCACGATGAAGTCGGCCGGAATCAGTTGGGTGCCTTGGTGCAGCAACTGGTGATACGCGTGCTGACCGTTGCAACCCACGCCACCCCAGATCACCGGGCCGGTATCGGTGGACACTGGCGTACCGTCCTGGCGCACGCTCTTGCCGTTGGATTCCATGTCCAGCTGTTGCAAGTGCTTGGTGATGTTGCGCAGGTAGTGGTCGTAAGGCAGGATCGCGTGGCTTTGCGCACCCCAGAAGTTGCCGTACCACACGCCGAGCAACGCCAGCAGCACCGGCATGTTCTGTTCGAATGGCGCGCTCTGGAAATGCTGGTCCATGGTGTAGGCACCGGACAGCAGCTCCTTGAAGTTCGACATGCCGATGGCCAGTGCGATTGGCAAGCCGATGGCCGACCACAGCGAGTAACGGCCGCCGACCCAGTCCCACATCGGGAAGATGTTTTCTTCGCGGATACCGAACGCCACGGCCGCCGCGTTGTTACTGGATACGGCGATGAAGTGACGATACAGCTCGGCTTCCGAACCGCCCTGAGCCAGGTACCAGGCACGAGCGGCCTGGGCATTTTTCAGGGTTTCGAGGGTGTTGAAGGATTTCGACGACACGATGAACAGCGTGGTTTCAGCGCGCAGCTTCATGGTCAGTTCGTGGAACTCACTGCCATCGATGTTCGCCAGGTAATGGCAACGCACGCCTTTCTGGGCGTAGGACAGCAGCGCTTCAGACACCAGCTCAGGGCCGAGGAACGAGCCACCGATGCCGATGTTCACCACGTCAGTGATCGGCTTCTCGGTGTAGCCACGCCACAGACCGTCATGGATGCGGCCGACGAGGTCGGTGATCTGGTTCAGCACTTTGTGCACTTCTGGCATCACGTTGACGCCATTCACCGACAGCTTGTCGCCAACCGGGCGACGCAGTGCGGTGTGCAGGGCTGGACGACCTTCCGACGAGTTGACGATTTCGCCGTCGAACAGCGATTTGATCGCGCCCTTGAGGTCGACTTCATTGGCCAGGCCCACCAGCAGATTGCGGGTCTCGGCGTTGATCAGGTTCTTCGAGTAATCGAGAAACAGGCCGCAGCTGCTGAGGGTGAATTGAGTAAAACGCTGCGGATCGGCATTGAAGGCCTCGCGCATGCTGAAATCCTGCATGGCTTGGCGGTGGTCATTCAACGCTTGCCAGGCGGGCAGAGCGGTCACGTCGTGAGGAGTGCGGTAGTACGCCATCGCTGCGGGTTTCCTTTTTACTTGAACGGCTTTTTTGAACACTGAAAATCCCGGCGCGCCGTAGGCAGGCGTCCGGTCAACTGCGTCGACACGATTTCAATGACACAGGGCGAATACAGTAAACCTCGCGCTGCGATCTGTCTTGACTTTGTCTAACACGTTCCCGGTACTTTTTTATACACAAAGCAGGGAACGGTTCGACAAACGGGAGGGGCGTCGGTTCGATCAGGCGACCTGAACCGGAATGGCATTGCTGGTGTGGCTCAGTTCATTGCCAGGCGCCATGTAAAGCATGCGCGGTTTGAAGTTGAGCAGCTCGGCTTCGCTGTAATGGGCGTAGGCGCAGATGATCACACGGTCACCGACCTTGGCCTTGTGCGCGGCAGCACCGTTGACCGAGATCATCCGCGAGCCTTCTTCGCCACGAATCGCGTAGGTGGTGAAGCGTTCGCCGTTGTCGACGTTATAAATCTGGATCTGTTCGTACTCACGGATGCCGGACAAGTCCAGCCATTCGCCGTCGATGGCGCAGGAACCTTCGTAATCGAGTACGGCGTGAGTGACTTCGGCGCGATGCAGCTTGGCTTTGAGCATGATGGCGTGCATGAGTGTTTTCCCAGGTCGGAATCGAACGGCGGGCAGTTTGCCCGAAGGCATAAAAGGCAGCAATAAGGGAGCGAAGCCACGCAATTTTCTGTCGGAGCGAAGCTTGCTCGCGAACGCGGCGTATCAGTCGACACAAATGTCGAGTGTGACAGCCTCTTCGCGAGCAAGCTTCGCTCCTACGGGGGGGCGGTGCTTAGGCGGGGGCGTCGAGGTTCAGGTGCAGGTTGTCGATCAACCGTGTGGTGCCCAGGAACGCCGCAACCAATATCACCAGGTCCCGATCTTCCGGAGTCGCTGGGCGCAAGGTTTGCGCGTGACGAATCTCCAGGTAATCGGTGCGCAACCCGGCTGCTTCAAGCTGCTTGATCTGTGCGTCGATCAGCGCCGGGAAATCCCGCTCGCCCTGTTTGATCGCCTCGGCAATCTGGCACAGGCCGCGATACACCACCGGCGCAACGGCGCGCTGCTCTTCGCTGAGGAAACCATTGCGCGACGACAGCGCCAGGCCATCGGCCGCCCGAACGGTCGGTTCGCCAATGATCTGCACTGGCATGTTCAGGTCATGGACCAGGGATTTGATCACCGCCAGTTGCTGGAAATCTTTCTGGCCGAAGACCGCCAGGTCCGGCTGGACCATGTTGAACAGCTTGCTGACGACCGTCGCGACACCTTCGAAATGCCCGGGACGGCTGGCGCCGCACAGGCCTTCGGAGAGTTGCGGGACGCTGACGCGGGTCTGGCCGGCCATGCCGTCGGGGTACATTTCTTCGACGGTGGGCGCGAACAGCAAGTGGCAACCGGCCTGGAGCAGTTTCTCCTGGTCAGCCGCCAGGGTCCGCGGGTACTTGTCGAGGTCTTCGCCGGCGCCGAATTGCAGCGGGTTGACGAAAATGCTGGCGACTACGAAATCCGCCCGTTGGGTCGCTTTGGTAATCAGCGCGACATGACCGCTGTGCAGGTTGCCCATGGTCGGCACGAAGCCGATGCGCTTGCCTTCGCTGCGGGCACGGGCCACGGCGGCCCGGAGTTCGCGTACTGTTTTTACGGTGTTCATGCAGAGAATCCGTGTTCGATCCCAGGGAAAGAGGCGGCTTTGACTTCACTGACGTAGGCGCTCAGAGCTGCGTGAATGCTGGTCTGGCCGTTCATGAAGTTCTTTACGAATTTAGGTACGCGACCGGTAATGGACAGGCCGAGCATGTCGTGCAGGACCAGGACCTGGCCATCGGTGTCACTGCCGGCACCGATACCGATCACCGGAATGCCCACTGCCTGGGTAATTTCCTGGGCCAATTCGCTCGGTACGCACTCAAGCAATAGCATGGCGGCACCGGCCTGTTCCAGCGCGATGGCGTCGGCGCGCATCTGTCGCGCCTGGTTCTCGCTGCGGCCCTGGACTTTGTAACCGCCCAGCATGTTCACCGATTGCGGTGTCAGGCCCATGTGCGCGCACACAGGGATGCCTCGTTCGGCCAGCAGGCGGATCGAGTCGGCGAGCCACAATGCGCCTTCAACCTTGACCATGTGCGCACCGGCCTGCATCAACAGGGCGCTGTTGCTCATGGCTTGTTCGGTGGTGGCGTAGGCCATGAACGGCAGGTCGGCGAGGATCAGCGCATCGGCGTTGCCGCGTTTGACGGCTGCCACGTGGTAAGCCATTTCCGCGGTGGTCACCGGCAGGGTGCTGTCGTGACCTTGCAAAACCATGCCGAGGGAGTCGCCCACCAGCAGCACTTCGACGCCAGCCTGATTGCAGGCGTGGGCGAAGGTCGCGTCATAGCAGGTCAGCATGGTGATTTTTTCACCTTTTTGCTTCAAACCTTGCAGAGTGGTCAGGGTGATGGCTGGCATGAAAAGTTCCTCATTCAGGCGCTTGGAAACTACTGCGAGTAACGCGCGTGATTCTTCGTTAAATACAGGCGCACGCTCTGATGTCGTGCTTTTAAGGCCTGGATTGCGCCCTTCAACGCCGTGTTGGCGGCAGCGGGACGCCTATAGTCGTGAGGAGAACTCGGGAAGTCAATTGCATGTGTTACCGCATTGTTACGCGGGGGGTGTTACCGGGGTAACTGATGCGATTCAGCAGCGGATTCTATTTTCAACACAAAAACCGATGTGGGAGTGAGCCTGCTCGCGATTGCTTCCTGACAGTCAACATCTTCGGTGAATGTTAAGTCGCTATCGCGAGCAGGCTCACTCCCACAGGGGGTTCGCATTAATTCGGAGGGAGGCGTTCCAGGCCGACGAACGGGCAGGCTGCGAGTAATGCCTTCAGGCTGCGGCCATCGGCCAGACGCAAATCCGCAGGCGCCAGTTCGGCCAGCGGATACAGAACGAAGGCCCGCTCCTGCATATGGTAGTGCGGCACCTTGAGGCGCGGTTCGTCGATCAGCCGGTCGCCAAACAGCACGATGTCGAGGTCCAGCGTTCGTGGACCCCAACGCTCAAGACGCTCGCGGCCTTGTCCGTTCTCGATGGCTTGCAGCGCATCAAGCAGGTCCAGTGGCGGGAGCGTGCTGTCGAGGGCGGCGACCGCGTTGGTGTAACGCGGCTGGCCGGGCAGAAGCGAGTCGCTTTGATAAAACCCGGACACCCCGACCAGTTGGGTTTGCGGCAACTGCGCCAGCGCCTCGACGGCGCTGCGCAATTGTTCGGCGGGGTCAGCCAGATTGCTGCCCATGCCGATGTAGATGCGTTCCATGGATTACTCGCCCGTAGCACTCGGTGCGCCGGCCGCGCGTTTGCGCTTGGCGCCACCGCTGCGACGCCGTTTGCGGGGTGCACCGGTGCCTTCATCCTTGCCGCTGAGGTCGCGGATCATGTCCCGACGCTCACTGTCATTGGCGTCCTGATAGTCGGTCCACCATTCGCCCAGGCCATCGGTCTGCTCGCCAGCGCTTTCTCGCAGCAGCAGGAAGTCGTAACCGGCACGGAACCGCGGGTTGTCCAGCAACAGGTCGGCACGCTTGCCGCTGCGGCGAGGAAGCCGCTCCTGCATGTCCCAGATCTCGCGGATCGGCATGGTGAAGCGTTTCGGAATCGCGATCCGCTGGCACTGCTCGGCAATCAGCTCGTGAGCGGCTTCCTGCATCGCCGGAATCGGTGGCATGCCACGTTCTTGCAGGCGCAGGACGCGGGCCGGCAAGGCAGGCCACAGCAGGGCTGCAAACAGGAACGCCGGGGTCACCGGTTTGTTCTGTTTGATCCGCAGGTCGGTGTTGATCAACGCTTCGCTGATCAAGGTGTGGGTGTACGTCGGGTTGTATTCCAGCCCCTCGGCACTGGCCGGGAACAGCGGATCGAACAACTGCAGGTCGACCAGCATCTCGAAGGTGTCCGCGGCATGGCCGGAGAGGAACAGCTTGAGCACTTCTTCGAACAGACGGGCTGACGGGATCTCGCGCAGCATCGGCGCCAGGTCGCGGATCGGCAGGGCGCTGTGTTTTTCGATGCCGAAATTCAGCTTGGCGGCGAAACGCACGGCCCGCAGCATCCGTACCGGGTCTTCCTGGTAGCGTTGCTTCGGGTCGCCGATCAGGCGGATCAGGTGATTGCGGATGTCGTGTACGCCATTGGCGTAATCGAGAATGCGCTCGCTGACCGGATCGTAATACAAGGCATTGATGGTGAAGTCGCGGCGTTGCGCGTCTTCTTCCAGCGTGCCGTAGACGTTGTCGCGCAGGATGCGCCCGCTCTCGTTACGGGAAGACTGGTTGCTGTCCTCTTCCTCGTCGTTTTGCGGGTGATTGGCACGGAAGGTCGCGACTTCGATGATTTCGCGGCCAAAGTGGATATGCACCAGCTTGAAGCGGCGACCGATGATCCGCGCGTTGCGGAATTCGGCCCGCACCTGCTCAGGCGTGGCACTGGTGGCGACGTCGAAATCTTTTGGCGTGATGCCAAGGAGCATGTCACGCACACAGCCGCCGACCAGGTAGGCCTGGTAACCGGCGTTCTGCAGGCGTTCGACGATGTTCACCGCGTAACGGCTGAATTGGGCCTTTTGCAGCGAATGTTGGCCGCTGTTGAGCACTTCAGGCGTACTGCGAATGTGTTGCGTATGACGCTTGGGAGAACGGAATGACTGGAACAACTTCTTCAGCATGGGATGCACTGTTTGAAGGAATGTTCGGCCATAACGAAGAATGACCGCATGATGGGCGGGGATTCTAGCATTTAGTCAGGGGATGGTGTAGGACACAGCAGATATGAGCTGTAAGCCGCAGGCTTCAAGCGGAAAACAAAGCAGATTTGGGTAGGTTTTTCGAATCGTAGAAACTACAAGGGGAGCCGAAGCTCCCCAAGAAAGTAGTTGCATGCTCTATTTTTATTTTTGAGTCGGGCTTTTTGTTTTTATTAAGTGCCCTCGCCATGAAGTGTTTCCTTCATGGCCCTCCCAATCGGGAGCCAAGAGCAAACGGATTGCTTTGGTCGCTGTGCTGCAGTGATCTTTCGATCCAACCAGTTCAGGCACTGTCTTAAGACAGTTTTTTATTATTCTCGGCCTGGTCGTGGGGCAAGCCCCAAATACAACGCCTCTCCAAAAGAATCAGTTAGCTGCGCCTCTCGCCGTCTTGTTTTTATTGTGCGTGAGTCGATTCGTCTTATTTTTATTGTCTTGTGCATTGCTTGTTATTGTTCTTGTACTAAACATATAGCAGGGTGCGTGCCAACTTTTGTGAGGTCCAGCAAAACAAGGGGTTAGGCGGGCTGGCAGGGTTTTCGAGGCCGAAAAAAAACCGGGACTTCGTTACCGTAAGCCCCGGCTTCTGTTACGTGAAAAGACTGAGGTAACAGTTTTTTCACAAAGTCATGTGTTACCCGCACATCAGACAGGCGCGGTTCAGCTCTCGCTGGCAACCCCGGTCTTGCGCCGCGGGATACCCAGGCGCTGACGACGTTCCCACAGGCACTTGCGACTCACCCCGAGTTTGCGGGCCAGCTCGGTTTCCGTCATGTGGTCCTGATGCTCAAGCACGAAGTGCTGGAAGTAGTCTTCCAGCGACAGGTCTTCGGTCGGCTCATGATTGTTGTTGCTGGCGCCGTTGCCCTGTTGCGGCGGCAGACCAATGAAGTCGTCGTCTTCCAGGTCGCTCAGTTCGATGTCGATCCCCAGCAGCTCGGCGGAAATCTCCGGGCTCTCGCACAGGATGACGGCGCGCTCTACCGCGTTTTCCAGTTCACGAACGTTACCCGGCCAGGAGTAATGACGGATCGCCTGTTCGGCATCCGCCGCGAATTTCAGGTCGGTGCGGTTGACCCGCGCGCTCTGTCGCGCCAGGAAGGCATTGGCGATCTCGTTGACGTCGGCACCGCGCTCGCGCAGTGCCGGCAATTTCAGGGCGATCACATGGAGGCGGTAATACAAGTCTTCACGGAACTGACCGATCTTCGCCAGGCTCTTGAGGTCCCGGTGAGTCGCGGCGATCAGGCGCACATCGACTTTCTGTGACTGGACCGAACCGACCCGGCGAATTTCGCCTTCCTGCAACACGCGCAGCAAGCGGGCCTGGGCTTCCAGTGGCAGTTCGCCGATTTCGTCGAGGAACAAGGTGCCGCCGTCCGCCGCTTCCACCAGACCGGCACGCCCGGCGCTGGCGCCAGTGAACGCGCCTTTTTCGTGGCCGAACAGTTCGGACTCGATCAGGCTTTCCGGGATGGCTGCACAGTTCACCGAAATCATCGGTGCCTTGGCGCGTTTGGACAGGTTGTGCAGGGCGCGGGCCACCAGTTCTTTACCGGTACCGGATTCACCCTGGATCAGGACATTGGAATCGGTCGGCGCGACTTTGCGGATCTTGCTGTACAGGTCCTGCATCGGCGGGCACGAACCGATGATGCCGATTTCGCCGTTGCTGTTATCAACACCCGGTTTCGCCGCGCCATTGGCCGCTTTGCCGGTGGCAGGTTCACCGCCGGCCGGCAGCGATTGGCGGTCACGCAGGATACGGGCGACAGCCTGGAGCATTTCGTCGTGATCGAAAGGCTTGGCGATGTAATCCACCGCGCCCATCTTCATCGAGTCGACGGCCGAACGCAGGCTGGCGTAGCTGGTCATGATCAGCACCGGAGTGCCTTGGCCGAGTTTGATCAACTCGGTGCCCGGAGCGCCCGGCAGACGCAAGTCGCTGACGATCAGGTCGAACGTGGGAATGGTGAAGCGTTCTTGTGCTTCCTGCACTGAACCGGCTTCGCTGACCTGGTACTGGTTACGTTCCAGCAGGCGGCGCAAGGCGGAGCGGATAATTGTTTCGTCTTCGACGATCAAAATGTGCGGCATTGATTCGATACTCTCGACGGTCTCAGTTCACAGCGGACGTCGCTTCGACATGACGCGGCAAGGTCACCCGAATACGGGTGCCGCGTTGGCTTTGTACATCAGCCGGGCTGTCGATGGTGATTTGTCCATAATGCTCTTCAACGATGGAATAGACCAGTGCAAGGCCCAGACCGGTGCCTTCGCCAGGATCCTTGGTGGTGAAGAAAGGTTCGAACAATCGGTCCATGATGTTCTTCGGAATACCGCTGCCTTCGTCTTCCACGATCAGATCGACCGTGTGTTCGCCGGCTTCGCTCTTGACCCGCACCGCACTGCCGGGAGGCGAGGCGTCACGGGCGTTTGAGAGCAGGTTGATCAATACCTGGGCGAGGCGTTGCGGATCGCCTTCGACCCAATGATCGGGGTCGCACAGGTTATAGAACTGCACTTCGAAATTGCGTCGGTTCAGGGCCAGCAAACCGATGGCATCCTGAGCCACTTCAGCCAGACAGACGGGCTCGTCGCTGTGCTGGTGACTGCCGGCGTGGGCGAAGCTCATCAGCGACTGGACGATGCGCGACACGCGTTTGGTCTGTTCGAGGATCTGGCCGCTGATTTCCTTCAGTTCGCCATCGTCTTCGCGTTCTTCGCGCAGGTTCTGCGCCAGGCACGCGATGCCGGTGATCGGGTTGCCGATTTCATGGGCCACACCCGCCGCGAGTCGCCCGATGCTGGCCAGGCGCTCGGAGTGCACCAGTTTGTCTTCGAGCATCTGGGTTTCGGTCAGATCTTCCACCAGCAACACCAGGCCACTGTTACCCGGTGCGAGCGGTTCATCAATGGCCGCTTTGTGCAGGTTCAGCCAGCGGGTCTGGCCATCAAGGGCCAGGTGCTGTTTGTGCAAATGCTCGTCCGGCAGATTGATGAAGCCTTGCAGCAGTTCTTTCCACGGATCGGCGATGGTGCTCAGGCGCGATCCGACCACACGCTGCGCGGCAATCCCGGTCAGCTCCTCCATGGCTTTGTTCCACATGAGGATTTCCTGATCCTTGGCCAGCGAGCAAACGCCCATCGGCAATTCCTGCAAGGTCTGGCGGTGATAGCGGCGCAGGGCATCGAGTTCGGCGGCAAGGCCGGTGAGGCGGGAGTGGTAGTCCTCAAGACGGCTTTCGATGAAGTGGATGTCTTCGGTGACGTAGTTTTCGCCGCCAGCCTTGTACGGCAGGAAGGTCTCGACCATGTCCTGCGCCACGCTCGGGCCCATCAGGCCGGAGAGGTTGGCTTCGATCCGGTCGCGCAAACGGCGCAAGGCATAAGGCCGGCGCTCGTCGAACGGCAGATAGAGATCACGCAGCGCCTGCTCAACTTCTTTCTGCGCGGCCTTGGCGCCCAGAGGCTTAGCCAGTTGCGTGGCGAATTCCTGAGGCGAGGCGGCGTGCAGTTCACGGCGTTGCGGGCGACGCACGTTGTCCACGGCGCAGGCTTCGGCGGCGCTGGCCTCTTCGGGGCTGGCGTTGGTGAACAGCGAGATCAGGGTGAACATCAGCACGTTGGCGGCCAGGGACGCGATCGCGGCCATGTGCCAACTGGTGTCGTCCAGCACGTAGATCATGTTCAACAGCGGAATGTAGAAGCCCTGCAGATTGCCGACCAGCGGCAACAACATGGTCACCAGCCACACGAGGATACCCGCCAGCAAACCGGCGATGAAGCCGCGGCGGTTGGCGGTCGGCCAATACAGGACCGACAGGACCCCCGGAAGAAATTGCAGCGTGGCCACAAACGCGACGATGCCGAGGTTGGCCAGGTCCTGTTCGGCGCCCAGCAACAGGTAGAAACCGTAACCGGCCATGATGATCGCAACGATCAGCGCCCGGCGGGTCCACTTCAACCAGCGATAGATGTTGCCTTCGGCCGGCGGTTGGTAGAGCGGCAGCACCAGATGGTTCAGCGCCATCCCGGACAGCGCCAGGGTGGTGACGATGATCAGTCCGCTCGCGGCCGACAACCCGCCGACATACGCCAACAACGCCAAGGCTTTGCTGTTGGCGGCGATGCCGATGCCCAGGGTGAAATATTCCGGGTTGGTAGTGGCGCCGAGTTTCAGTCCGGCCCAGAGAATCAGCGGCACCGCCAGGCTCATCAACAGCAGGAACAGCGGCAGACCCCAGCTGGCGCTGACCAGCGAACGCGGGTTGAGATTCTCGGTAAAGGTCATGTGGTACATGTGCGGCATCACAATCGCCGAGGCGAAGAACACCAGCAGCAGCGTTCGCCACGGGCCTTCCTGCAAGGGCGTGTGCAAGGCGGCGAGGGCGGTCTGGTTTTGCAGTAGCCACAGTTCCAGCTGTTGCGGGCCGTCGAACACGCCATAAAGGGCATAGAGGCCGACACCGCCAATGGCGATCAGCTTGATCACCGACTCGAAGGCAATCGCGAACACCAGGCCTTCATGTTTCTCGCGGGTGGCGATGTGGCGCGAGCCGAAGAAGATCGTGAACAGGGTAATCAGCGCGCAAAAGCTCAAGGCCACGCGATGCTGCACCGGCTCGCGGGTCAGGATGCCGATGGAGTCGGCCACCGCCTGGATCTGCAACGCCAGCAATGGCAGCACGCCGATCAACATGAAAATCGTGGTCAGCGCCCCGGCCCACGTACTGCGGAAACGGAAAGCAAACAGGTCGGCCAGCGACGACAGTTGATAGGTGCGGGTGATTTTCAGGATCGGGTACAGCAACACCGGCGCCAGCAAAAACGCCCCGGAGACCCCGAGGTAACTGGACAGAAAACCGTAGCCGTACTGATAGGCCAGGCCCACCGTGCCGTAAAACGCCCAGGCACTGGCATACACCCCCAGCGACAGGGTGTAGGTCAGCGGGTGGCGAATGATCGCCCGGGGGATCATGCCCCGTTCGCTGATCCAGGCGACGCCGAACAGCACCGCCAGGTACGCGGCGCTGATCAGGATCATCTGGGTCAGGCTAAAGCTCATCGGCATCTTTTTGGCTCTGCAGGATGAAGGTCACGACGATCAGAATCAGCCAGAGCAGATAAGGGCGATACCAGGCGCCAGTGGCGTCGATCCACCAATCCATGATGGCCGGGGAGAACAGGTAAATCCCCACTACCAGGAGCAGGACCAAGCGATAGATGTACATCCCGGCCTCTCTTTTTTATGCGCGTGCCCGAAAACGTGCGGCGATGGTAACGGATGGGCGCGCCACTGCAAGTGTGATCACTGTAGTTGCGCTTCGGGCAGGGTCAGTGTGCGCGGGATTAATAACGCATCCCAGTGGGCGATGCCCCAATCCAGCACTTCGCGGGGGGTGGCGTAAGCCAGTTCAGCACCGGGGTTTTGCCCCAATGCGCGCAACGCACGCAGCAACAAAGGGGTTGCCTGATCTTCGGTCAATGGCGGCGAGCGGTAGGACTTGCCGAGTTTATTGCCATCGGGCTGGGTAATCAGCGGGATGTGCAGATAACGCGGTTGAGGCAGGCCGAGCAGTTCTTGCAGGTAAAGCTGGCGCGGCGTGGAGTCGAGCAGGTCAGCGCCACGGACGATATCGGTGATGCCTTGCCAGGCGTCGTCCAGCACTACCGCCAGTTGATAGGCGTAGAGCCCGTCGCGGCGCCGGATCACGAAATCGCCGACGTCCCGGCCCAGGTGCTGGCGATATTCGCCTTGCACCCTGTCGATGAAGTGGTATTCCAGTTCGGGGACGCGCAAGCGAATCGCGGCATCTTCGGTGCCATGGCCGGCGTTGCGGCACAGGCCCGGGTAAATGCCGTGATACGGCTCCAATTGCTTGCGCGAGCAGGTGCAGGCGTAAGCGAGGCCTTGATTGAACAGGCGATTGAGGACTAAGGCGTAGGCGTCATGCCGATCGCTCTGGCGGACCACTTCCCCGTCCCACTCGAAACCGTAGCTTTCCAGGGCTTTCAAGATGGCTGCCTGGGCGCCGGGTTCTTCCCGTGGTGGATCGAGGTCTTCCATGCGCATCAACCAGCGACCGCCCACCGCACGCGCGTCGAGGTATGAGGCCAGCGCCGCGACCAGCGAACCGAAATGCAGGTGGCCGCTGGGCGTGGGGGCGAAGCGGCCGATGTAGGTGGGGGAGGCGATGGCGGTCATAAGGCGGTGTCAGGCTGTCCAATCGTTTCGAGCATGGCTTGAAGCCGCCGTCGCGAGCAAGCTTCGTTCCTACAGAAGATCGTGCCAGCCTTTGTAGGCGCGAAGCTTGCTCGCGAAGGCAATGCCGAAGACGCAATAAATATCAGAAACAAAAACGGAGCGTTCGCACGCTCCGTTCTTCGTTCAAGGCGACATTACTTGCCGACTTGCTTTTCCTTGATTTCCGCCAGGGTCTTGCAGTCAACGCACATGTCGGCGGTAGGGCGGGCTTCCAGTCGCTTGACGCCGATCTCGACGCCGCAGGACTCGCACCAGCCATATTCTTCGTCTTCGATCAGCTGCAGCGTCTTGTCGATCTTCTTGATCAACTTGCGCTCGCGGTCGCGGGCACGCAGTTCAAGGCTGAACTCTTCTTCCTGGCTGGCACGGTCGGCCGGGTCAGGGAAGTTGGCCGCTTCGTCTTTCATGTGATCAACCGTGCGGTCGACTTCCTGCATCAAGTCCTGTTTCCACTTATTCAGGATCTTGGTGAAGTGAGCGCGCATGGGCTTGCCCATGTACTCCTCGCCCTTTACTTCTTTGTAGGGTTCGAAGCCGCTGATCGACTGGTTTTGCTGCTTTGCTTGGGTGGGCATGAAATGGACCGCCTCTACTCTTGTAATCCATTGCGCAGGATTGCTCCATCACCGACACCTGCCGGCCCTGCGGCTGCAAGCGGGCGAACTTACCAGATCAAATCGGGCCGCGCTACTCCCGGATGTCGAGGTAGTGGCCCAAAGGGCTTGCAAATGATCGCAAAGCCTTGTCTGGCGGCGATGGAGACCTGATCAATTATTGATTTTAGTCAAACCTGAGGTACACGCTTGTGTCGTTTACGGCCAAGTTATAACGCGTCTGACCGCTTTAGGTTCTCGCTCGTTCCAACGCTTGGGTAGAATCGATTTTTTTCTCCGTTGTAAGGAAGGCTAATGGCTCAGTCCTACAGTGCCCGCAGTCGCGCGATCGAACCTTTCCATGTCATGGCACTGCTGGCGCGGGCCAATGAACTGCAAGCCGAGGGTCACGATGTGATCCACCTGGAAATCGGCGAGCCGGACTTCACCACCGCCGAGCCGATCATCCAGGCCGGCCAGGCAGCACTGACGGCGGGGAAGACCCGTTACACCGCTGCGCGTGGTATCCCCCAGTTGCGTGAGGCCATTTCGGGCTTTTATCAGCAGCGTTACGGGTTGAACATCGACCCGCAGCGAATCCTCATCACGCCTGGCGGTTCCGGCGCCTTGTTATTGGCCAGCGCCTTGCTCGTCGATCCGGGCAAACATTGGCTGCTGGCGGACCCGGGTTATCCCTGCAACCGGCATTTCCTGCGGTTGGTCGAAGGCGCCGCGCAACTGGTGCCGGTCGGCCCGGACGTTCGCTATCAGCTGACGCCGGACCTGGTGGCGCGCCATTGGGATCAAGACAGCGTCGGCGCCTTGGTGGCCTCACCCGCCAACCCGACCGGGACCATCCTGACCCGTGACGAACTGGCGGGCTTGTCGGTTGCGATCAAGGAGCGACACGGTCATCTGGTGGTGGACGAGATCTATCATGGCCTGACGTATGGCACCGATGCCGCCAGTGTGCTGGAAGTCGATGACAGCGCCTTTGTCCTTAATAGTTTTTCCAAGTATTTCGGCATGACCGGATGGCGGCTGGGATGGCTGGTCGCTCCTGAAGCGGCAGTCGGCGAGCTGGAAAAACTTGCGCAAAACCTCTACATCAGCGCCCCGAGCATGGCCCAGCACGCCGCGCTGGCCTGCTTCGAGCCGGCCACGATCAGCATTCTGGAAGAGCGTCGGGCCGAATTCGGTCGTCGACGGGATTTCCTGTTGCCGGCTCTGAGAGAACTGGGCTTCGGGATCGCCGTCGAGCCGGAAGGCGCGTTTTACTTGTACGCCGATATCAGCAAGTTCGGCGGCGATGCCTTCGCATTCTGCCGACATTTCCTCGAAACCGAGCATGTCGCCATTACCCCGGGCCTGGACTTTGGACGTTATCAGGCCGGGCATCATGTGCGTTTTGCCTACACCCAAAGCCTGCCGCGCCTGGAAGAAGCGGTCGAGCGGATCGCACGTGGATTGCGGAGCTGGCAAGGCTGATGCGTTTTCATCCTCCCCTCGAAGAAGGTCGCCTGATCCGTCGTTACAAGCGTTTTCTCGCCGATATCGAAACCGTTGGCGGCGAATTGCTGACGATTCACTGCCCCAACACCGGCTCGATGCTCAATTGCCAGGTGGAAGGCGGGCAGGTCTGGTTCAGCCGCTCCGACGACCCGAAGCGCAAATTGCCCGGCACTTGGGAAGTCGGCGAAACCCCGCAAGGCCGGTTGTTTTGCGTGAACACCGGGCGCGCCAACGGGTTGATCGAAGAGGCGTTGCGGGCGGGCGTGATTACCGAACTGAACGGCTTTACCGAGTTGAAACGCGAAGTGGCCTACGGGCAGGAAAGCAGCCGCATCGATTTCCGTCTCGATTACCCGGGCGGGCCGGCGTATGTAGAGGTCAAAAGCGTGACCCTGGGCTTCGACGGTTCATCGGTGGCGGCATTTCCCGACGCAGTGACGCAACGGGGCGCCAAGCATTTGCGGGAACTGGCTCACTTGGCTCGGGACGGGATTCGCGCGGTGCAGTTGTATTGCGTCAACCTGACCGGCATTGAAGCGGTGCGTCCGGCAGAAGAGATCGATTCGGCCTACGCAGTAGCATTGCGAGAGGCGGTGGCATGCGGCGTCGAGGTAATGGCCTATGGCGTGCGATTGACCCATGAAGAGATGGTGGTCGATCGACGCCTGGAGGTGCTGCTGAACAGTTAAAGGTTGATCCAGATACCTTGTTCGTCTTCGCGGCAGGCAACGGGGGTGAGGGATTGTCCGGCGCACGGGCCGGCGACGCATTCGCCGTCTTCGATCAGGAACAGTGCGCCGTGGGTTGCACACTGGATCAGGCTGTTGCTGGGGTCGAGAAACTGATCGGGTTTCCATTCCAGCCCGACACCCCGGTGCGGGCAGCGATTGATGTAGACGTACACTTGGCCGCCCCGGCGCACAGCAAAAAGTTTCTGACTGTCGATGTCGAATCCGCGACTGCTGTTGTCAGCCAGTTCGGCACCTGTACAAATCAACTTCATGTCTATCCTCTGTTTCGGCGGCTCGTGACCGGATATGTCCGAGCTTGACGTTCAAATGCAAACAATTATCAAATGGCCGCTTCGCCCCGTCGGGTGCAGGTGCCGGATGCCGAGGATACTTGGCCTGTCATCTCGATGCCTGGGAAAACTTAAAAGGAAGCTGTTTATGCGCCTGAGTACCCGCGTTGTTGCGCTGTGTGTCGGACTCCTCGTCAGCCACCACGCCGCAGCGGCCGAGTTGCCACAGCGTTGGGTCAGTGCCGGTGGCGCCTTGTCGGAGTGGGTGAGCGCGCTGGGCGGTGAGTCAAAACTGGTCGGCGTCGATACCACCAGTCAGCATCCTGTCTCGTTGAAGGCGCTGCCGAGCATCGGTTATCAGCGGCAACTGTCGGCGGAGGGCATCTTGAGCTTACGCCCGCAGATCCTGGTCGGCACCGAAGAAATGGGGCCGCCGCCGGTGCTGTCGCAGGTTCGTAGCGCGGGCGTGCAGGTCGAACTGTTCTCGGCCCAGCCTGATCTGCCGACGCTGCAGGGCAATCTTGCGCATCTGGGCAAGTTGCTCGGTGCTGAAGACCGGGCTGCGCAATTGCTCCAGACCTACCAGCAGCAACTCGAACAGCAGAAGCTCCGGGTCACTCGCGCGCAGTTGAAGGAAAAATCGCCGGGCGTGCTGTTGCTGCTGGGCCATGCGGGCGGCAAGCCGCTTATCGCCGGCAAAGACACCGCCGCCGATTGGCTCATCCAAAAGGCCGGCGGGCACAATCTGGCCACGCACACTGGCTACAAACCCTTTTCCGTTGAGTCGCTGGTCAGTCTTGACCCCGACGTGCTGGTGTTTGCTGACCGAGCGATGACCGGCGATGCCGCGCGCGCGGCGTTGTTCAAGGAAAACCCGATTCTGTCCTCGACCCGTGCGGCCAGGGACGGGCGCGTCATGGAGCTCGATCCGACCTTGTTGGTAGGTGGATTGGGGCCTCGGTTGCCCGATGCGTTGAAAACGCTGTCTGATGGTTTCTTCCCAGGCAATACGGCCCAATGACCGTTCTGGTTAAACCCCGTGCGTTGTTCATTGGCCTGAGCCTGCTGTGTCTAGTGGCGATCTGGCTGTCCTTGGCGCTGGGGCCGGTCAGCTTGCCTTTATTCGATACCCTACGTGCGGCGTTGCGCATGATCGGCCTGCCCATTGCCCCTGATGGGCTGGAGCAGGCCGAGCTGATCCTCGGGCAAATACGCCTGCCTCGAACCTTGTTGGGCCTGGCGGTGGGTGGCGTACTGGCGTTGTCCGGCGTGGCGATGCAGGGATTGTTTCGTAATCCGCTGGCTGATCCGGGGTTGGTCGGGGTGTCCAGCGGTGCTGCGCTGGGCGCTGCGATCGCGATTGTCGGTGGTTCGGTGTTTGGCGGTCTGCCTGAATCGTTCGGGCCTTATCTGTTGTCGGTGTGCGCATTTCTCGGCGGGTTGGGTGTGACGGCGCTGGTGTATAGGCTGGGTCGCCGCGATGGGCAGACGAACGTCGCGACCATGCTCCTGGCCGGTATTGCGTTAACGGCGCTGGCCGGCTCGGCGGTCGGTTTGTTCACCTATCTGGCCGACGACGCGACCTTGCGCACACTCACGTTCTGGAACCTGGGCAGCCTGAACGGCGCCAGCTATTCACGGCTCTGGCCGTTGCTGCTGGTGAGCGCCGGTGTGGCGCTCTGGTTGCCGCGCCGGGCCAAGGCCTTGAATGCGTTGCTGCTGGGCGAGTCGGAGGCCGGTCACCTGGGCATTGACGTCGAAGGGCTCAAGCGCGAATTGGTGTTTTGCACCGCGCTGGGAGTTGGCGCGGCCGTGGCGGCGGCGGGGATGATCGGGTTTGTCGGTCTGGTGGTGCCGCATCTGGTGCGCCTGCTGGCCGGTCCTGATCATCGGGTGTTGTTGCCGGCCTCAGTGCTGGCCGGTGCCAGTCTCCTGCTGTTTGCCGACCTGGTCGCACGGCTGGCCTTGGCGCCAGCAGAGTTGCCGATCGGAATTGTCACGGCCTTCATCGGTGCGCCGTTCTTTCTGTATTTACTGCTCAGAGGGCGTGCCTGATGTTGCGAACCCAGAGCCTGCAAATCCGTCGAGGCGCAAAAATCGTACTGACGGACATCACGCTTGAGCTCAAGCCCGGCGAAGTGCTCGGTGTGTTGGGCCCCAACGGCGCGGGCAAAAGCACCTTGCTCGGCGCCTTGTGCGGCGAGTTGAAGGCTGACCACGGCAGCGTCTGGCTCGATGAGCGCGAATTGAGCCATTGGACCGGCGCGCAGCGAGCCCAGCGACTGGCGGTCTTGCCGCAGGTGTCGACCCTGGACTTCGCCTTCCGTGTGGAAGAAGTGGTCGGCATGGGGCGTTTGCCTTATCAAAGCGGGCGGGTCCGGGATGACGAGATCGTCGCCGCCGCCTTGCACGCTGCCGATGCGGGACACCTGAGTGGCCGCAGCTATCTGGCGCTGTCCGGCGGCGAGCGGCAGCGGGTACACCTGGCGCGGGTACTGGCGCAGCTCTGGCCGGGGGAGGTGGGGCAGACGCTGTTGCTCGATGAACCGACTTCGATGCTCGACCCGCTGCACCAGCACACCACCCTGCAAGCAGTGCGCGAGTTCGCCGATCATGGCGCTGCGGTGCTGGTGATCCTGCATGATCTGAATCTCGCGGCGCGCTATTGTGATCGCCTGTTACTGCTCGAAGGTGGGCGGCCCGTGGCGCTGGACACCCCTGAGCACGTCTTGCGCCCGGAACCACTCAAAGCGGTATTCGGGCTGGAAGTGCTGGTGCAGCGGCATCCGGAGCGTGGTCATCCGCTGATCATCGCCCGCTGAGAAAGACATCGAGGTGAGCATGCGAGGAATTTTGCTACTGGCGGTCGTGTTGTTGAGTGCCTGCCAGCACGTTTCGGCACCGCCTCCGGTCGTCGGTGATATTCAGGACCTGCGCAGTGGCCAGATCCTGACACCCGCGGAATTGGTCGAACGGTTGGCCGTGCCGTCGCGGCTGATCGTCGGTGAGCAGCACGACAATTCTGATCACCATCAACTGCAATTGTGGTTGCTACAGGCGTTGGGCGAACGTCGACCCCAAGGCAGTCTGTTGCTGGAAATGCTCACGCCGGATCAACAATCGCGCGTCGATGACATTCGCCGTGCCTCGACGCTACCCGCAGATCTTCCCGGCGCGTTGAACTGGCAGTCGGGGTGGGACTGGAATCTGTACGGGCCGATCGTGCGCTTTGTGCTGACTCAACCCTACCCGCTGTTGGCGGCCAATCTGGACACTCTTGAAGTCCGTACCGTTTATGCCAAGCCCCCGACATTAAACGGTCGGCTTTCCAATGCTCCGTCGGTCAAGGATGAGTTGCTGGCGCAAATCAACGACTCCCATTGCGGCTTGCTGCCCACCTCGCAGATGCCCGCGATGCTGGCGGTCCAGCAACAACGTGATCGTCGGATGGCCGAGCGCTTGTTGTCGGCACCGACGCCTTCGCTGCTGTTTGCCGGCGCTTACCACGCGCGCAAGGATGTTGGCGTGCCGATCCACGTCCTTGATCTTGGCGAGCCTGAAGCACCGACGGTGTTGATGCTGGCGGAGGAGGGGGGTGAGGTCACGTCGGCCATGGCTGATTACGTCTGGTACACGCCTGCCAAGCCGGCTCAGGATTACTGCGCCCAAATGCGTAAGCAGTTCGGCAAGTAAACAGACGACTTTTCCACAGGCAAAAAAAGACCCGGCAAGAGCCGGGTCAAATAACCGTGATTAGCCTGATGAGGAGATATCTGAGAGTCCGAACCAAGGGCTTTTCAAATATCGACCAGTCTCGCGACCAGTTGTGATAATCATAGCGATTCTCATTACCAAGTCAACCGCTGTTTTTTTGATTTCTTTGCAATCCCCTTTTTCCTTGCGCGAAAGCCCGTAATCATTGCGCCTGAGTCGGTAATCCTGAGGCGAATCTGCCTGTTCAGTTCTTGTGACGGGACGAGATGGCTTCCAGTTGTTTGTTCAAGGCTTCTTTGCGATCAGCTGGAATGTCGTTCCAGTGCACGTCCATCAGCGCGCCTTCGATCGCATACAACAACACCTTGGACGCCCGGAACCCGCGCGTACGCACGGCCCGATAAGCATCCACCGCTCCCAGGCGGCGCAAGTCCGACGCGCTGTGGATGCCCACGGCATGCAGCCACTGTGCCGACGTCTTGCCAAGATTCTTCAGGTGTTGCAGTTCATCATTCATCAAGCCTCCTTGCGACGGCCGAACGGTGCGTGGGCGAGCCTCTCAGGAGTGTAGCCATCAGTAGGAAAAGCGTGATTGTTTGGTCGGTTTCGACGCAAAAGCTTCTAAGAGGAAGACTCAGATAGCTGCGTGAAGGTCTGCGGGAGCAGTCGGAGGAAGCGCGGAGGAATCAACTTTCCCGACAAAAAATCCAGCGCCCAGCGCGAAGCGGGGGCGCTGGACTTGTCAGGTAGAACGTCGTTTTTAGCGGGTGCGATAACGCAGGCGAGTACCGAAATTCATCGACATCAGGATCTCGTCAGCACTCAGTTCTGGCGGAAAGTAGGCGCCGGAGATCTGTGCGTGAGCCAGGCTTGCGCCTTCCAGGCAGGAGTTGCGGAAGTCGATACCACGCAAATCGGCGGAGCGGAAATAGGCATCGGTGAAATCGACGCCATCGGCGTTCAGCTCACGCAGGTCCAGACCACGAAAATCGCCGCCGACCATGTCGACAGAGGCATGACTGGCGCGCTCGGCATTGAAGCCTGCGATGTCGTCTTTGTGCAGCAAGGCATAAAGCGGGGTGTCGAGAAGTTTCGGCTGGCTCATGTCGCATCACCTGATGGTTTTATGACGCCAGTATAGTGCCACTATTTGGCAGCCGTGAAGCCGGCGATGGCTTCACGGCTGAAATAGTTTTTACAGGCCCGGCATGCGCTGGCGAATCTGTGCAACAACGGTGTCGAGCGTCCCGCTTTCATTGGTCTGGACGCGTTTGCTGCAAAGAATCTCGGCAGGCGTCAGCGCTTCGCGGCTGGCTTGCTGGGCGGCGATAACGGCGAGGTTGGCGTCGGACGGATCCTTCTGGTCTGCCTGACGCAAGGCCAGCCAGCTCTCGATGACTGCTTGTGGTGCATTGCAATCGAGGATCAGGAACGGTGCCCCGGTGGCTTCGGCGATTTTCGCCGCGCCGTCACGCTGAGCGCGCTTGAGGTATGTCGCATCGATGACCACCGGGAAACCGGCGCGCAGGATGACCGCGGCAATTTCATGCAGGCGGCTGTAAGTGGCGGCGCTCGCGTCGGCACTATAAATGCCGGCCTGCGGGTCATTCGGTACGGTTTGCTCGCCGAACAAACGCTTGCGTTCAACATCCGAACGCAGGCGAATGGCGCCCAGCGCTTCCACCAGGCGCATGGCGACGTGGCTTTTGCCGACAGCGGAAACGCCGTGGGTAATCGCCATGAACCGCGAAGGAATGGTGCTGTAGCTTTCTGCCAGGTTGGCGTAGTTGCGGTACTGACGCAGGGTGGTGGCGCGTTGCACCGGGTCGGCTTCGGCCGGCATGCTGAACAGGCTGACCTTGGCGCGAACCAGTGCGCGGTACGCTTTGTAGAAGTTCAGTAGCTCAAGGCCCTGATAGTCGCCGGTCAGTTCCAGGTACTGGCTGATGAAACGACGCGCCAGGCTTTTCAGGCCGCGATCTTCCAGGTCCATGGCCAGGAAACCGGTGTCGGCATAAACGTCGGTGAAGCGGAACGGTTCGTTGAACTCGATGCAGTCGAAGATCACGACCTTGCCATCGATCACGGTGGCGTTGCCCAGGTGGATGTCGCCGTGGCATTCGCGGATGAAGCCTTCAGCCTTGCGCTGGGCGAACAGCGGCTTCAGGCGTTCGAAGCTGCTTTCGGCCCAGGCTTGCAACGCATCAAGTTGCAGCAGATCGGCCTTGTCGCTGAGGAACGGGCGGATCTGTTCGAAGTTCTGGCGTACCGGTGCCATCACGCTGTCCGGGGTGCCGGCTTCGTGTTCGCCAGGCACTTTCGGTGCAGTGAGGTGGAATTGGGCGATCTGTGCGGCCATCTCGTCGATGTGCGCGGTGGTCAACTCACCATTGGCTTGCAGGGTGCTGAGCAACTGGCTTTGTGGGAATTGACGCATTTTCAGTGCGAAATCGACAACCGGACCTTCGCCGCCCAGTTGTGGCGCAGCTTCGCTGCCGGTAATAGGCAACACTTCCAGGTACAAATCGTGGGTCAGGCGCTGGTTGAGGCGCAGCTCTTCGCCGCAGAAATGCTCGCGAGCGTCGAGGCTGGTGAAGTCGAGGAAGCCGAAATTCACGGGCTTCTTCACTTTATAAGCAAAGGGACCGGTGAGGACGACCCAGGAGATATGGGTCTCGATGACCTGGAACCCGTCGACAGGATGCGGGTAGAGGGCCGGGTTTTGCAGGGCGGCGATCAGGGACTGGCTCACAGGCGATCCTTCAGAGTCTGGGGAAAATTCACGGCCGCCATTATGGCTGCAAGTCCGTCTGACGCAAACCTCGGAGGGCTCCTGTTGAGTATGAATAAAGTGCGTATAATCCGCCGCCATGACTCGTACTCGATCCCCCCGTACCCCCAAAAAACCACCTTCCCGGGGCTTGAGCCCCTGGCTGGGCTGGGCCCTTAAACTCAGTCTGGTCGGCCTCGTGGTGCTCGCCGGGTTCGCGGTTTACCTCGACGCCGTGGTCCAGGAGAAGTTCTCCGGCAAGCGCTGGACCATCCCGGCCAAGGTGTATGCGCGCCCGCTGGAGCTGTTCACCGGCCAGAAGCTGAGCAAGGAAGACTTCCTCACCGAGCTCGACGCCTTGGGCTATCGCCGCGAAGCCGTGAGCAACGGCCCCGGCGCAGCGGCGGTCAACGGCAACACCGTCGACTTGAATACCCGTGGCTTCCAGTTCTATGAAGGCCTGGAAAAAGCTCAGCCGGTGCGCGTGCGTTTCTCCGGCGATTACGTGGCTGACCTTTCGGCGACCAACGGTTCGAAGCTTTCAGTCGTGCGTCTGGAGCCTCTGCTGATCGGTGGCATTTACCCGAAAAATCTTGAAGACCGCATTCTGATCAAAATCGATCAGGTCCCGCCGTACCTGCTGGAAACCCTGGTCGCCGTGGAAGACCGGGATTTCTATAGTCACTGGGGCGTGTCGCCCAAGTCGATTGCCCGCGCCGTGTGGGTCAACACCTCCGGCGGCAAGATGACCCAGGGCGGCAGTACGCTGACCCAGCAGTTGGTGAAGAATTTCTACCTGACCAGCGAACGCAGCCTGACCCGCAAACTCACCGAAGCCATGATGGCGATGCTGCTTGAGCTGCATTACGACAAACGGGAAATTCTTGAGGCGTACCTCAATGAAGTGTTCGTCGGTCAGGATGGGCAGCGCGCGGTGCACGGTTTCGGCCTGGCCAGCCAGTTCTTCTTCGGGCAGCCATTGTCCGAGCTGAAACTGCATCAAGTCGCCATGCTGGTGGGGATGGTCAAGGGGCCGTCCTATTACAATCCGCGTCGCAACCCGGAACGGGCGCTGGAGCGGCGCAATCTGGTGCTCGATGTGCTTGAGCAACAAGGCGTCGCCACCGCCGAGCAGGTCGCAGCGGCGAAGAATATGCCTCTGGGCGTGACGACGCGCGGCAAGCTGGCGGACAGTTCATTCCCGGGCTTCCTCGACCTGGTTAAACGTCAGCTGCGTGAAGACTATCGCGACGAAGACTTGACCGAAGAAGGCCTGCGGATCTTCACCAGTTTCGACCCGATCCTGCAGATGAAAGCCGAAGCGTCGGTCAACGACACCTTTAAACGCTTGTCCGGACGCAAGGGTTCCGATGAGGTTGAGGCGGCGATGGTCGTGACCAACCCGGAAACCGGTGAAGTCCAGGCCATGATCGGCAGCCGTCAGGCAAGTTTCGCCGGCTTCAACCGGGCGCTGGATGCAGTGCGACCAATCGGTTCGTTGATCAAGCCTGCGGTTTATCTGACAGCCCTTGAGAAGCCGAGCCAGTACACGCTGACCAGTTGGCTGTCGGACGAATCCTTCTCGGTCAAAGGCGCGGACGGTCAGGTCTGGAAACCCCAGAATTACGATCGCCGTTCCCACGGTACGGTTTTCCTGTACCAAGGCCTGGCCCATTCCTACAACCTGTCAACGGCGCGCCTCGGGTTGGCGGTTGGCGTGCCGAATGTCCTGAAGACATTGGCGCGCCTGGGTGTCAGTCGCGAGTTCCCGGCGTTCCCTTCGATGTTGCTGGGAGCCGGTGGTCTGACTCCGATCGAAGTGGCGACCATGTACCAGACGCTGGCCAACGGCGGCTTCAATACGCCGATGCGCGGGATTCGTAGCGTATTGACCGCCGAAGGCGAGCCGCTCAAGCGTTATCCGTTCCAGATTGAGCAGCGTTTCGATCCGGCCTCCATTTACCTGATTCAGAGCGCCATGCAGCGAGTCATGCGTGAAGGTACCGGCAGTTCGGTTTACAACGTGCTGCCGAAAACCCTGACCCTGGCGGGTAAAACCGGTACCAGTAACGACTCGCGAGACAGCTGGTTCGCCGGTTTCAGCCAGGACTTGCTGGCGGTGGTGTGGCTGGGACGCGATGACAACGGTAAGACCCCGTTCACCGGTGCCACCGGTGCATTGCAGGTCTGGACCAGTTTCATGCGCAAGGCCGATCCATTGCCGCTGGACATGCCGCAACCGGACAATGTTGTTCAGGCCTGGGTCGATTCGCGGACCGGGCAAGGTTCCGAAGGCAGCTGCCCAGGTGCCGTGCAGATGCCGTATATTCGCGGCAGCGAACCGCCTCCCGGCGCGGCTTGCGGTGGCGACAGTCCCGCATCCGGCGAAACGGTGATGGATTGGGTCAAGGGCTGGATGAATTAAGCAAAGAGGGTTTCAAGTGAACAAGTGGTTGATTCCAGCGGTTACCGCCGTGGCTTTGCTCAGCGGTTGTTCCTCCGTACAACGCGGTTCGATTCCGGTTGTGGACTCTGGCAGTGCTGTCTCCAACAGTGAGCGAGTGTCGGCAAATGGCGGTTTCCGCAAGACGACGACTAAACGTCCTGTGCAAGCCCAGACTCAAGCGATTCCGCAAGGTGACACGGGTGTCGTCGTGATGGTGCCAGGTGGCGGCGCAGTGGCGTCGGCCCCGATCAGCACCGGTCCGATTACGCCTGGCCCGATTACCCCAGGGCCGATCGACACCTCGCCGGTACAGTCGGCACCGATCAATCAGGGCAGCTACAGCATGCCGTCGACGCCGAGCGGGATTCCTTCGGCGAGCTCCGGTGGATTGTCTGCCGATGAGCAACTGGACGGTCCGGTGCTGGCGCTGTTGACCACTGCTCAGCAGCAACAGGCCGGCGGCGATCTCAACGGTGCGTCCTCCAGCCTCGAGCGCGCCCAGCGAGTTGCACCGCGTGAGCCGCAAGTGCTTTATCGTCTGGCTCAGGTGCGCATGGCCCAAGGTGATGCGCCACAGGCTGAACAGTTCGCCCGTCGTGGCCTGACGTTCGCCAATGGTCGTCCGGCGCTTCAGGCCAGCCTGTGGGAACTGATCGCCCAGGCGCGTGAGAAACAGGGTGATTCCGCAGGTGCGGCACTGGCCCGTCAGAAGGCCAAGGTTGTGTCGTGATGGACGCACGCTTCCCCAGGATTGCCGAGCAACTGCTGTTGATCGAACGTGAGCTACGGGTTCAGGGTTGGTGGGATGAAGTTTCGCCATCCGCTGAAGCGTTATCCAGCGTTGAACCGTTTTCGGTCGATACGCTCGATTTCGAGCAGTGGCTGCAATGGATCTTCCTGCCGAAGATGAAGGTCATCCTCGAACAGGATCTACCGCTGCCCAACGCGTCAGGGATTCAGGAGATGGCCGAAATGGTCTTCGCCGCCCGCAATGTCCAAGGCAGGGACCGGCAGTTGCAGGTCTTGCTCAAAGAGTTCGATCTGCTGATCACCGCCTCTCGCTGAACCGGGTACTGCCAGTGCCTACTGGCAGTTATCCGCAATCTGTTTCTGTGCTTCGGTAGTGCGCTCCTGACGTTGTTCATCGGTCAGGCGGCGCCTCTCACCGTCCACGTCCTCACGCAATCGCGGATTGTTCTGCAGCTGGGCCAGGTTCGTTCGCGCCTGCTCGCAGAATACCTTTAGCTGGGCTTGCTGCTCGGCAACCTGCTTTTTCACTGTGTTGTCGATGGCCTGTTGATCGCCAATCGCCGTGCTGCGCGTTGGTGCGGCGGGTTTGCCGGCAGGCGGGGAGGGCGTCACCACGGTGGTGGCCTCCTGGCCTTGAGGCGGTTGCGCGTCGAAGTGGGTAACGCCTTGGGCGTCGACCCATTTATAGATCTGAGCGGCCATACACAAAGGGCTGATCAGCAAAGTGATCATTAAGAACGTTCGCATGCCATTTCCTTGCCAGAGTTGCGCAATTGAAGCTAACACAGTTGCGGTTTAGCGGTTTTTTCTTGCTTTCTCATGTGCTTACTTCAATAAAGCACATAGACGGCTTGACTTGCAGAGGACGAAACAGAAGAATCCAAAGTCCGCTGTAGAGGGACTGCCAGAAGCAGACCCACTCAGCAGATCATGAGGCGCACATCCGCGCCGACCTGTTACACCCGCAACGCGTTACCTCGCGCTGGGTGGGAAAGGCCCGCAACACTTGGGACGATCCCAATACTTGCTCAGTCAGTGCTGACGTAGTCGGCGACCACCGTCGCTCATGCTCTGCTGAGAAGTAAACCTATTAAGACCCGTCCCCGTTTATGTGGGCGGTATTCTGGCGTTTTAGAGGTGAGCAACGTGGAGCTTTTATCTGGCGGTGAGATGCTCGTCCGCTTTTTGCGTGACGAAGGCGTTAAATATATCTATGGGTACCCAGGTGGTGCCGCATTGCATATCTACGACGCGCTGTTCAAAGAACCAGCCGTTCAACATATTCTCGTTCGTCATGAGCAGGCTGCCACTCACATGGCTGACGGCTATGCGCGCGCCACCGGCAAGGCAGGCGTTGTACTGGTGACCTCCGGTCCCGGTGCGACCAACGTCATTACCGGCATTGCTACCGCGTACATGGACTCGATTCCGATGGTGATCCTGACCGCCCAGGTGCCTAGCACCATGGTCGGGACCGATGCCTTCCAGGAAACCGATATGATCGGTATCTCCCGGCCGATCGTGAAACACAGTTTCATGATCAAGCATGCTTCGGAAATCCCGGAGATCATGAAAAAGGCTTTCTACCTCGCGCAATCGGGCCGTCCTGGTCCTGTCGTTGTCGACATTCCGAAAGACATGACCAACCCGGCCGAGAAGTTCGAATATATCTTCCCGAAAAAAGCCAAGCTGCGCTCCTACAGCCCAGCGGTTCGTGGCCATTCGGGCCAGATCCGCAAAGCGGTGGAAATGCTGTTGGCGGCCAAGCGGCCGATCATCTATGCCGGCGGCGGCGTCATTCTGGGCAACGGCTCCGCGCCATTGACCGAACTGGCGCAACTGCTGAACGTGCCGGTCACCAATACCTTGATGGGCCTCGGCGCCTATCCGGGCAGCGACCGTCAGTTCCTCGGCATGCTCGGTATGCACGGCAGCTACACCGCCAACCTGGCGATGCACCATGCGGACGTGATCATGGCCGTTGGCGCGCGTTTCGATGACCGTGTTATCAACGGTGCATCGAAGTTCTGCCCAAGCGCCAAGATCATCCACATCGACATCGACCCGGCTTCGATCTCCAAAACCATCAAGGCCGACGTTCCTATCGTAGGCCCGGTGGAAAGCGTACTGACCGAGATGGTCGCTACCTTCAAGGAAATCGGCGAGACCCCGAACAAGGACTCGGTGGCTGCCTGGTGGAAGCAGGTTGAAGAGTGGCGCGGTGATCGCGACATGTTCCCTTACAACAAAGGGGACGGCAGCATCATCAAGCCGCAAACCGTTATCGAAACCCTGCACGAAGTGACCAAGGGCGATGCCTACATTGCGTCCGACGTGGGTCAGCACCAGATGTTCGCGGCGCAATACTACCGCTTCAACAAGCCTAATCGCTGGATCAACTCCGGCGGCCTGGGCACGATGGGCTTCGGTTTCCCGGCAGCAATGGGCGTCAAACTGAGCTTCCCGGAAGCCGATGTGGCTTGCGTGACCGGTGAAGGCAGCATCCAGATGAACATCCAGGAGCTGTCCACTTGCCTGCAACATGACCTGCCGGTGAAGATCATCCTGCTCAACAACGGCGTGCTCGGCATGGTCCGTCAGTGGCAGGACATGAGCTACGGCGCGCGTCACTCGCACTCCTACATGGAATCGTTGCCGGACTTCGTCAAGTTGGCTGAAGCCTACGGTCACGTCGGCATGCGCATCACGGACTTGAAGGATTTGAAGCCGATGATGGAGCAAGCCTTCGCGATGAAGGATCGTCTGGTGTTCATCGACATCAAGGTCGACGCAGCTGAGCACGTCTACCCGATGCAGATCAAAGACGGCTCCATGCGCGATATGTGGCTGAGCAAGACGGAGCGTACTTAATCATGCGACATATTATTTCCCTGCTTCTGGAAAACGAACCCGGCGCTCTGTCTCGTGTAGTCGGCCTGTTCTCGCAGCGCAACTACAACATCGAAAGCCTGACCGTGGCCCCTACCGAAGACCCGACCTTGTCGCGTCTGACGCTGACCACTGTCGGCCACGATGAAATCATCGAGCAGATCACCAAAAACCTGAACAAGCTGATCGAAGTGGTCAAACTGGTCGACCTGTCGGAGAGTGCTCACATCGAGCGCGAACTGATGCTGGTCAAGGTCAAGGCTACCGGCGCCCAGCGCGCCGAGATCAAGCGCACCACCGATATTTACCGTGGGCAGATCGTCGATGTCAGCGCCAGCGTTTATACCGTTCAATTGACCGGTACCAGCGACAAGCTCGACAGCTTCATTCAGTCCATTGGCACCGCCTCGATCCTGGAAACCGTCCGTAGCGGCGTAACCGGTATCGCTCGCGGCGACAAAGTACTCAGCATCTAAACCAAATTAGCGAACGGCCTGAACGGCCTGGATATATAGGGGAATTTCATGAAAGTTTATTACGAAAAAGACTGCGACCTGTCGATCATCCAGGGCAAGAAAGTTGCCATCATCGGTTACGGTTCCCAGGGCCACGCTCAGGCGTGCAACCTGAAAGACTCCGGCGTTGACGTGACTGTCGGTCTGCGCAAAGGTTCGGCCACTGTTGCCAAAGCCGAAGCTCACGGCCTGAAAGTGACCGACGTTGCTTCCGCTGTTGCAGCTGCCGACCTGGTCATGATCCTGACCCCGGACGAGTTCCAGTCTGCCCTGTACAAAAACGAAATCGAGCCGAACATCAAGAAAGGCGCCACCCTGGCCTTCTCCCACGGCTTCGCGATCCACTACAACCAGGTTGTTCCGCGTGCTGACCTCGACGTGATCATGATCGCGCCGAAAGCACCGGGCCACACCGTGCGTTCCGAGTTCGTCAAAGGCGGCGGTATCCCTGACCTGATCGCTATCTATCAGGATGCTTCGGGCAACGCCAAAAACGTTGCACTGTCCTACGCCGCAGGCGTCGGTGGCGGTCGTACCGGCATCATCGAAACCACCTTCAAGGACGAGACCGAAACCGACCTGTTCGGCGAACAAGCCGTTCTGTGCGGCGGTACCGTTGAGCTGGTCAAAGCCGGTTTCGAAACCCTGGTTGAAGCTGGCTACGCGCCGGAAATGGCCTACTTCGAATGCCTGCACGAACTGAAGCTGATCGTTGACCTCATGTACGAAGGCGGTATCGCCAACATGAACTACTCGATCTCCAACAACGCTGAATACGGCGAGTACGTGACGGGTCCGGAAGTGATCAACGCCGAGTCCCGTCAGGCTATGCGCAACGCCCTGAAACGTATTCAGGACGGCGAATACGCCAAGATGTTCATCAGCGAAGGCGCGACCGGCTATCCTTCGATGACCGCCAAGCGTCGTAACAACGCCGCTCACGGTATCGAAATCATCGGCGAGCAACTGCGCTCCATGATGCCGTGGATCGGTGCCAACAAGATCGTCGACAAAGCTAAAAACTAAGTCGCGCACTTGTACGAAAAACGCGGCTTAGGCCGCGTTTTTTCGTTTGGGCTGAAAGGTTCTGGTATAAAGCTGCATCGTTTGCGGCCGAACCGTCGTCCCAGACACCTGTCGAAACTTTCCACCCCGTTGCAAGGTAATGTCCATGAGCGAACGTCCCGAAGAGCCAAACAAGGCTTCTGACGCCGAAAGCCTGCTGCCCATCGATGAACACATCGAGGAAGGGCATGACGCTGAAGGTCGTAAAGTCCGGCATCGTGGTATCTATCTTCTGCCGAATCTGTTCACCACCGCGAACCTGTTCGCAGGGTTTTATTCCATCATCAGCTCGATGAGCGCCCAGAGTGCGTTGAGTGCCGGTGATTCGATTGGCGCGAGCAAGTATTTTGCGTTTGCCGCGATTGCGATTTTCGTCGCCATGGTGCTCGACGGCCTTGATGGTCGCGTTGCCCGCATGACCAATACCCAGAGTGCCTTCGGCGCCGAGTACGATTCGCTGTCGGACATGGTCGCCTTTGGTGTCGCGCCGGCGTTGCTGGCGTTTGGCTGGGCTTTGGGCGACATGGGCAAGGTCGGCTGGATGGTTGCCTTCATCTATGTCGCGGGTGCAGCGTTGCGCCTGGCACGCTTCAATACGCAAGTCGGCACCGCGGATAAACGCTACTTCATCGGTCTGGCCAGTCCGGCTGCAGCGGGTGTTGTCGCGGGGATTGTCTGGGCGTTCAGTGACTACGGCATTCAGGGTTCCAAGATGTCGTTCCTGGTTGCGCTGATGGTGGCCGCCGCCGGCATGCTGATGGTCAGCAACATCAAGTACAACAGCTTCAAGGAGCTGGACTTGAAGGGGCGAGTGCCCTTTGTCGCGATCCTCGCGGTAGTCCTGGTGTTTGCCGTGGTCTTCAGTGATCCGCCGCGCATTCTACTGCTGGTTTTCCTCGCTTACGCGGCGTCTGGTCCGGTGCAATACCTGTTGCATCTTCGTCGGCACAAAAACGCCGAGTGATGTAATTTCCCTCATACTCCGCAGTCTATTGGTGCATCTGTCCTCCAATGCTGCGGAGTTGCCATGCTGATCAAAGTCCCCAAAGCGTCTGACTGTCACGAGTCGGACGTCACGCCTGAATCCTTCTATTTTTCTCGACGCAATCTACTGGGTGCAGCCGTTGCCGGTCTGGCCGTGAGCAGTCTGCCGCGCTGGGCCAGTGCTGACAAAGCCGCTCGTTACGCAGATGTCGAGCCAGGCAAGGCGCCTTCCTGGTTTGCCGAAAAGCTTCCTGCCACTAAATGGGGGGCAGTCAACGTCAAGGATGAGGCGATCACGCCATTCAAGGATGCGACCCACTACAACAACTTCTACGAATTCGGCACTGATAAAGGCGACCCTGCCGCCAATGCCGGTTCGCTGAAGACTGAGCCTTGGACCGTGGTGGTGGATGGAGAGGTAGGTAAGCCGGGGCGGTATGCGCTGGAAGACTTCATGAAGCCCTATCAACTGGAGGAGCGTATTTATCGTCTTCGCTGTGTTGAGGCCTGGTCGATGGTTATTCCCTGGATTGGTTTTCCTCTTTCGGCGTTGCTGAAGCAAGTCGAGCCGACATCGAAGGCCAAGTTCATCCGCTTTGAAACGCTGCAAGATCCCAAGAGCATGCCTGGGCAGCGCTCTGGTTTTGCCTTGATCGAGTGGCCCTATGTAGAGGGTTTGCGCCTGGATGAGGCGATGAATCCGTTGGCCATTCTTGCGGTGGGCATGTATGGGCGTGAACTGCCGAATCAGAACGGGGCGCCTCTGCGTTTGGTGGTGCCCTGGAAGTATGGCTTCAAGAGCGTCAAATCCATCGTGCGGATCAGTCTGGTCAGCGAACAGCCGAAAACCACCTGGCAGAGCATTGCCGCGGATGAATACGGCTTCTACGCCAACGTGAACCCTACAGTTGATCACCCGCGCTGGACTCAGGCTCGTGAGCGTCGTTTGCCGAGCGGCCTGTTCAAGCCCAATGTTCGGGACACACAGATGTTCAACGGCTACTCGGATGAAGTCGCTTCTCTCTATACAAGGCTCGATCTGCGGAAGAACTACTGATGCGTTATCCGTTTTGGCGAATTGGCGTCTTTATAGCGGCGGCGGTCTGGCCGCTGCTTTGGTTGTATCAGGCCTGGCAGGATGTGTTGGGTCCCGATCCGGGCAAGGTCCTGGTTGATCGGCTGGGGCTGGGGACGCTTATTCTGCTGCTAATAACGTTAAGCATGACGCCTCTGCAGAAAATCACCGGTTGGGCGGGGTGGATTGCTGTGCGCCGGCAGCTGGGGTTGTGGTGTTTCGCTTATGTGGTTCTGCATCTGAGCGGCTACACGGCGTTCATTCTTGGATTTGATTGGTCGCAGTTGGGTGTCGAGTTGCGCAAACGGCCGTACATCATTGTCGGGACGTTGGGGTTTCTCTGTTTATTGGCATTGGCGATGACTTCTAATCGTTACAGTCAGCGCCGGCTGGGTGTTCGTTGGAAGAAGCTGCATCGGCTGGTGTATGTCATTCTCGGGCTTGGATTGCTGCATATGTTGTGGATCGTTCGTGCCGATCTCAAGGAATGGGCGATCTATGCTTCTATAGGTGCGCTGCTATTAGTGTTGCGCATTCCGCCTGTGGCCCGTCGAATCCCGCGTTTAATAGCCAAAAAAGCGCCTTCTGCAAGAAAAGCATAAATAGGTGTTGACGGCAGATTCTGGAAGTCTATAATTCGCCCCACTTCCGGCGCAGTCGAAACGGAAAACTCCTTGGTAAACAAAGAGTTACGCAGTTTTCGACAGCGAGTTGCTTCAGGTCATCGAAGCCCAGAAGGAGTTGATCAAGCAAGGTTGTTTGGCTTGATTGACGGTTCGATCTTCTCGGTCGAAAGCGGAGAAAAAGAGGTGTTGACAGCAGCGAGTAACGCTGTAGAATTCGCCTCCCGCTAACGAGAGATCGGAAGCGCAAGTGGTTGAAGTTGCAAAGGAAACTTTGAAAACTTCTGAAAATAACCGCTTGACAGCAACAGAGGCTGCTGTAGAATGCGCGCCTCGGTTGAGACGAAAGATCTTAACCAACCGCTCTTTAACAACTGAATCAAGCAATTCGTGTGGGTGCTTGTGGAG